>JBBQFH010000007.1:0-128912 GCA_038321865.1 Gemmatimonadales bacterium | reverse complement strand
TACGTCACCGTCAACCCGAACTATACAACGCACGCGCTCGCCGAGATTGCACGCGGCGCCGCCGCGGGGATGATCGGCCTCAAGCTGGCGGCGAGCCGCCGGGCCGACGATCCGCTGCTCGATCCGGTCTGCGCCGCCGCTGACGCGTCCGGCTTTCCGGTGCTGCAGCACATCTGGCAGCACCGCCGTCGGGAGTACGCGGGACAGGAGGCATCTGATGCGCCCGAGCTGTGCGCGCTCGCGGCACGGCACCCGCGGGTGAACTTCATCCTGGCGCATATCGGCGGTGGGGGCGACTGGCTGCACTCGCTCCACGCCGTGCGTGATGTCCCCAACGTCTTCGTCGACCTCTCGGGCAGCGGGGTCGATGGCGGCATGCTCGAGAACTGCCTCAGCGCCGTGGGCGCGGAGCGGCTGCTCTGGGGCTGCGACCTCACCATCGACACCGGCTGGGCCAAGCTGCGCTATCTCGAGCGGATCCTGCCGCCTGCCGACATGGAGTGGATCCGGTGGCGGAACGCGGCCGCCATCTTTCCGCCCGACAGCTTCACCAGCGACTGATGCGCATCGACGTCAACGCCTTTCTCGGGGACTACCCCTGGCGCCGGATCCCGGGCACATCCCCGCGGGACATACTCGGCGCCATGGACCGCACCGGGATCGACCAGGCCTGGGTCTCCCATCTTCCCGGCGTGTTCTGGCGCGATCCGGCCGAAGGCAGCGAGTGGCTCTACGAGGCGGCCGCGGCATCGCCCCGGTTTGCGCCGGTGCCGGCGGTGCATCCCGGCCTGGCGCACTGGGAGGAGGCGATCGAGCTGGCGGTCGAACGTGGCGCGCCGGCCGTGCGCGCCGATCCGACCCGGTACGGACTCGCTCCGGACGGCGACGAGATGCGCCGGCTGGCTGTGGCGTGCGGGTCGGCCGGTATCGCACTGATGCTGAGCGTGCGGTTCGAGGACGCGAGACAGCGCCATCCGAACGACCGGGCCGACGAGCTGCCCCCGTCGGCCGTGCGCGCGCTCATCCGCTCTGATCCGCGGCTCCGCATCCTGGTCACCCACGCCGAGCGCGCCTTCGTCGAGGAGGTCCACTTCGGCTCGACGCCCGACGAAGCCGACCGGCTGTGGTGGGACATCTGCTGGCTCTGGGGCCCGCCCGAGGATCATCTGGAGACGCTGCTGTCGACGATCGGCCCCGACCGCTTCGTGTTCGGCACCGGACAGCCGCTGCGGCTGCCGGAGAACAGCATCGCCAAGCTCGACCTCCTCGATCTCACCGACGAGCACCGCGCGGCCATCGAGTCGGGCAACGCGGCGCGGGTCGCCGGATGACGATACCGCTGGCGGAGCGCATCCGGCACGGGCTGATCCCGGCCGTTCCCGTGCCGTTCCGCGGCGCGGAGCTCGCCGAAGAGGCGCAGCGCGCGTATGCCGCCTGGATGGCGGCGCAGCCCGTGGCCGGCGTCGCCATCTGGGCCCATACCGGTCGCGGTCCCCACCTCTCGGGTGAGCAGCGCCGCACCGTGCTGCAGACCTGGCGCGACGCGCTGCCCGATCGCGTGGTCGTCGCCGGCGCCCGCGACATCACGATGGCGATCGAGGCGCGCCGCGGCCATGCCGATGCGATTCTCGCGTTTCCGCAGGCGCACGATGCCGTCGGCTACCACCTCCGGCTCAGCCGCGAGCTCCCCACCATCGCATTTCAGCTCTACGAAGCCGCCGGCGGAGTGAGTTACGACGATGCAACGCTGGACGCCATTCTCGCCCTTCCCAATGTGATCGGCATCAAGGTCGCCACGCTCGATTCCGTGATGACGTTCCAGCGCATTGCCGCGCTGGTGCGCCGCCACCCCGGCAAGCTCCTCATCACGGGGGAGGACCGGTTCCTCGCCTGCTCCCTCATGCTCGGCGCCGACGCGGCGCTGATCGGGATGGGCGCCGCGCTGACTGACCTGCAGGCGCGGCTCATCACCTCGGCTGCGAACGGCGACTGGGTCCGCGGCGTCGCGCTCGGCGCGGTCTGCGATCGCTTCGCCCAGGCGACGTTTCGCGAGCCGATGGAAGGCTACGTGCGGCGCATGCTGTGGGCGGCGGCGGCCGACGGAAGTCTGCCGGAGGATTGCTGCGACGACCCCTGGGGTCCCGCTTTGGATGCGGGCGAGCGTGACGCGGTCCGGCAGGCGGTCAGAGATGCGCGCGCGGCTGGAGCGTGATTTTGAGGCCTTCGGCCGCGCCTGGCCGACGGAGTGGCTCGGGCATGCACGTGACGCGTACGGTATCGACCTGTCCACGCGGTTTCTGGGGCAGCCGGTTCCGCATCCCATCGGCAAGGGGTCGGGGCAGCTGTCCCTCCGCATCGACCAGCTGGAGGCCGATGCAGCCGCCGGGCTCGCCTTTGCGGTCCTCAAGACCGTGATCGCCGAAGACGCGTCAGGGGCCCGCAGCATGGAGGCGTGGGCGGTCCACGAGACCCGGATGCGGGTCGAGACGCGCCGCTCCGCCGGCGGTCGCGATGGCTGGACCGTTACCTGGAAGGGAAGGGGATGGGACCGCTCGCTCGAGGACTACACCGGGCTGGTGCGGGCGGCGCGAGCGCTGACACGGGCGGGCGGCCCGCTCCTCGTGCCGTCAGTCAAGTACCACCTGCCGCTCGCGAACGAGCCGTTTCGCGACGCCGAATACGTGTACACCACGCGCCGGCTGGAGGATGCGTGGGGCCCCGGGCCGCTGCTGGTGGAAAAGGACTTTTCCCCGACGCTTGCCGGCGATGCGCTGGCCGATGAACGGATGACCGTTCTCCGCTGGCTGGCCGAAGTGCCGGGCCGCATCCGGGCCGGTGCGCGGGGCGATGTTCGCATCGGCGTGAAGCTGATGAACGCGCGCTTCGACGACGAATTCCAGCGCGCGATGCTCCACGCCGTGGCCGGCGCCGACTCGATCACGGTGTTCAACCGCCTGTGGGACGCGGACGCCGGCGCCGCCTACGGAGGCTGGGATCTCAGCGATCGGAACCTGCGCGTCCTGGCCGATGCACCGGCGCCGAGGGTGGCTCTGTCAGGGACCGGGAACGTCGGGTCCGGCCGCGCCATCGTCGACTACGCGCTCCGGGGCTGCTCCACCGTGCAGCTGCACACCTACTTCCAGCTTCCGTTGTCCGCCTATCCTGCCGCGAACGGCTCGCGGACCGCCCGCGCGCTGCATGCATTGGTGTTCGACCCGCGCGACGGACTCCTCGCCGTCCTGCTCGAGCTCGAGTCAGCCGGCGCCCTCGCCCGGCGCGGCGGCGTGCTCCATTTCGCGGATCTGGTGCGCGAGGCGGCGTGAGTTTCCGGATCGAGCGGGTCGAGCTCCTCGAGCTCACGCTGCCGCTGGTGGAGCCGTTCATTATTTCCGGCGGCGTCATGCGCGAGCGGCGATCGCTCCTCGTGGTGCTGCACGACGGAGAAGGCGGCATCGGCTACGGGGAAGCGCCTCCCTTCGAGCTGCCGTTTTACTCCGAGGAGACGCTTGGCGGCGCGCGCCACCTGCTCGAGCGGGCGCTCATTCCCCGCGTCAGCGGCCGCGAGTTCGCGGACATCGACGCCGTGGACGCGGTGCTTCGAGTCGGTGTCCGCGGCAACCCGTTCGCGCGGGCCGCCATCGAGACCGCGGCGTGGGACCTCCTGGCCGACCGGCGTGGAGTCGGCATCGCGGACCTCCTGGCCGAGCGGCTGAATGAAGTCGCCGCGGACCGCGTGCCGTGCGGCGTGGCGCTCGGTATTCCCGAGGACCGCAGGGCGGAGACGCTGGAGCGATGGGTCGGCGCGGCCGTCGAAACGGGCTATCGGCGCGTCAAGATCAAGGTCATGCCCGGCTGGGATGTGGCACCTGTTGCGGCTGCGCGTGCCGGCCTTTCCGGTCGAAATCTTCCGCTCACCGTGGATGCGAACGGCGCCTACGAATGGCCCGATGATGAGCGCGCGTTGCGTGCGCTGGACGACGCGGGGCTGCTATATATCGAGCAGCCCCTGCCGCCGGACGAGCTGGTTGGGCATGTGCAGCTCGGGGCGGCGCTGCGGACGGCGGTATGCCTCGACGAGACGCTGCGGGATGCGCGGGCCGCGCGACAGGTGGTCGAGTTGGGCGGGCCGCTGGTGTGGAATATCAAGGTGCACCGCGTTGGCGGCCTGACCGAGGTCTGCCGGATCTACGAACTCGCTCGGCGCGCCGGGGCGATGCTGTGGGCCGGGACGATGCCGGAGTCGGGGATCGGAAGTCAGGTTGCGCTTGCCGCGGCCTCATTGCCGCTGTTCGGATACCCGTCGGACCTCGAACCGAGCAGCCGGTGGTTCGGACCGGGTGCGGACGTCGTGCCGCTCGACATGGACGCGGCGGGGCTGATGGCGGTGCCGCGGCGCTCGGTGCGCCATCTGCTCGATGCCGAGCGGCTCACCGCGGCGGTTCGACCCTGCTGAGGGCTTGACGGGTCGTACCATGAGGCGTCTGCGCTGCGAGTGGGCGCCTATTCACCAACTGTGGAGGTCGGGTTCATGGGGTACCGTTCATCGCGTTCGCTCCGCTTCGCCGTCCCGCTGGCCCTCGCGCTCGCCGCGTGCGGCGGCGGCTCCCCGCCCCCCGGTCGCGTCTACGCGATCGACCGTCCGCCGCCGCCGCGAGTCGAGATCGCCGGCGCCACGCCCGGGGTCGGGTGGGTCTGGATTCCCGGGCACTACCGCTCCGAC
This sequence comes from Gemmatimonadales bacterium, assembly GCA_038321865.1. Lineage (GTDB taxonomy): Bacteria > Gemmatimonadota > Gemmatimonadetes > Gemmatimonadales > GWC2-71-9 > JAICUF01. The sequence goes on along the minus strand of JBBQFH010000007.1, from coordinate 124,192 downwards.
CGCGCCGGCTATATCTGGGATACCGGCCATTGGGATCGCGTGCCTCGTGGTCGTCGCCGGTGGCAGCCGGGCCACTGGGCCCATAGCCGCCAGGGCTGGTACTGGACCGAGGGCCGCTGGCGCTGAGCGCCGGCGGTCGCGCCTCCTCCGGATTGGAGCGACGCGTCGAGTCCGGTATTATTCCCCCGCAGCACCATCGTACCGCCGTCCCGCATATCGAGGAGCGAAGTGACCGTTCCGGAGCCGCGCGCATCCGGCCACGAGACCATCCTGGTCGTCGAGGACGAGGAGTCGCTGCGCGCACTCATCGCGCGGATGCTGCGCGCTGAAGGGTACGTGTCGCTCGAGGCGCGCGACGGACGCGAGGCCCTGAAGGTGCTCGAGCAGCAGGACGACCCGGTCGATCTCGTCCTCATCGACATGGTCATGCCGGTGATGGATGGGGGCCGCCTCGCGGCGGAGCTGCAGCGGCGCGCCCCCGGCCAGCGGATTCTGTGCATGTCGGCGTATGCCCCCGCCGAGCTGGCGGATCTGGGCCTGCAGAGCCCGGACGCGCCGTTCCTGCGCAAGCCGTTCATGCCGGATCAGCTCTATCGCCACGTCCGCGAGGTCCTCGCCGGCTAGACGCCACCCCGGTCGCTCCATGCCATCCGCCACTTTGCCGCTCGCGGCCTCGCCATCACGGTTCGTATTCACCATTTCCCGGACGCACTGAGCATGCAGAGCGAGCCACTACTTGTCTGGTCCGAGCCCGTCATGCAATACCTCTCCTTTCTCGCCGTATTCCTCCCGGCGGGCGCGGTGGGGTTCCGGTATTCATCGCTGCGGGGACCAACGCCGGACCAGGACGCACGCGTGTACGCTGACGCGGCGCAGCGCGCGGCACTCATCGGTCTCGGGGGTGCCACCCTCGCCGCCGTGCTCCTGGCCCAGTCGCTGCCCGGGCTCGCGGCGCGGCGCCACACCACGATCGCGGCGCTGCTGACCGGCAGTTTCCCCGTCGCGGCACAGGTCGGGCTGATGGTGCTGGCGGTGATCGGTTTCATGCTGGCCGCCGGACGAGTCCGGGCGGGCTGGCCGTTGGCCGCGGTCGGGGTGGTGGTGGGCCAGCTGCGCGGCGCACTCACGGGGCAGTGGTCGAGGCTGGTGAATCCCGCCCATGTGCTCTTCGGCGGGCTCTGGATCGGGACGTTCTTCGTGCTGGTCGTCGCCGGCGTGGCGATGGTGCTCCGTGACGAGCCGGCCCAGCCCCGCCGAGGCGCTATCGTTGCGGACATGGTGAACCGTTTCTCCCCCCTTGCACTCGTGTCCGGGGGCTTCGTGGTGCTGTTCGGTGCCATCACCGCCTGGCGCCATCTGCACCGGCTGAGCGCCCTGTGGACCACGCCGTACGGGTACGCGCTCATGGTCAAGCTTGTATTCGTCGCGATCGTCTTTGGGCTCGGCGCATGGAACTGGCGGCAGCAGCGCCCGACGCTTGGTTCGGAGGAAACGGCGGTCGCCATCCGGCGCTCCGCCACCGCCGAGCTTTCGGTCGCCGCGATCGTGCTGGTCGTGACGGCCGTACTGGTGAGTCTTCCGTCGCCACGGGAGGGTGGCCCCGGAGTGGAAGGCCCCGGCGCAGGACCACCGCCGGCCGAAGCGCCCCGCTGACAGGTGAGCGCCTCCGGCACGCAACTGGAGGAGCTCGCCCGCCGGCTGCCGGGCGGGATCCGGTTCGGTAGCTCGAGCTGGACCTACCCCGGGTGGTGCGGGCTGATATACGCGAGCCGCTATCCGGTCAGCGGCGCAACGGCCGCAATGCTGGCCGAATACGCCCGCTGGCCATTGTTCGGCACGGTGGGAATCGATTCCACCTTCTATCGGCCCCCGACGGCGGAGATGCTCCGGCAGTACGCTGCCGTGCTGCCGCCCGGCTTTCCGTGCGTGAGCAAGGTCTGGGACCGGATCACCATCCATACCTATGGCCGGAGTCATCCCGCCGAGGCGGGGCAGCGCAACGCCGACTTCCTCAATGCGCAGCTCTTTTGCGACGCGATCCTGGACGTGTATCACACGGAGTTCGCCGGGCATGCCGGCCCCCACGTCTTCGAATTTCAGGCGATTCCGCGCGCCGCGCGGCTTGGCCCGCAGGAATTCGCCGAGCGGCTCGACCGCTTCCTCGAGCAGCTTCCCCGCGGTGCGCGCTACGCGGTCGAGGTTCGCAATCCCGCGTTCCTGGTGCCGGCCTACTTCGCCGTGCTTCGGCAGCATGACGTGGCCCACGTCTTCAACTCCTGGACCCACATGCCGTCCATCGGGGAGCAGCTCGATCTCGCGGACAGTCTCACGGCGCCATTCATGGTCTGCCGGGCGCTCCTGCGGCCGGGCCGGATGGATGCCGACGCGCGCGTCGCCTTCGAGCCGTTCGACCGCCTGCAGAGCGTAGAGGAGGGTGTGCGGCGTGACATCGTCCGGCTGGTGAAGGCGACGGTCGCGCTCGACGGCGATGGCTTCGTGCTGGTGAACAACCGGCTGGAAGGGTGCGCGCCGCTGACGATCGAGGCCCTGGCGCGAGCGGTGGGCGGCCGCCCTTGACGTATCAACATTTATTGCTATGTTAGGCCCATGACCAGCGCCCAGGACCGCACGCGACGAGCCCGCCTCTTTCATGCCCTCTCCGACGAGACGCGCCTGGCCATCGTCGAGCGGCTGCGCGGCGGAGAACGCTGCGTCTGCGATCTGACCGACCTGCTCGATGCCGCCCAGTCGAGATTGAGCTTTCATCTCAAGGTGCTGCGCGAGGCGGGCCTGGTCACCGACCGGCGGGAGGGTCGCTGGGTCCATTACGCGCTCCGCCCCGAGGCGTTCGACGGCCTCAACGCCGCCATCGGCGCCCTGCGGCCCAGGCGGGCAGCGGCGCTGAAGGCCGCCTGCTGTGATTGACTCTGATGGTGGCTAAGATATCAACGTTTCTTGTTTAACAATTGGCATCGGGAGGCGGGATGGCGACGGAAGCGGACGGGGAGTCGGTGCGAGATACGGTGCGTGACAAGTACGGGTCCGCGGCGCGCCGCGTGCTGGCCGGGAGCGCGGCGTCGTGCGGCCCTGCCAGCTCCTGTTGCGGCGGGGCGCCGCCGACCGGAGCGCGGGACCCGATCACCGCCGACCTGTACGATGCAGGCCATCAGGCACTCATCCCGGGCGAGGCCGTCCTCGCGTCGCTGGGCTGCGGGAATCCGACCGCCCTCACGGAGTTGCACGAGGGTGAAACGGTGCTCGATCTCGGATCGGGCGGCGGGATCGACGTGCTGCTGTCGGCGCGCCGGGTCGGCGCGACGGGCAAGGTGTATGGGCTGGACATGACCGATTCGATGCTCGAGCTGGGTCGCGCCAACGCAGTGCGGGCCGGCGCGACCAACGTCGAGTTTCTGAAGGGCGAGATCGAGCAGATTCCCCTTCCCGATGCGTCGGTGGACGTGGTCATCTCGAATTGCGTCATCAACCTGTCCGCCGACAAGCGCCGAGTCCTTCAGGAAGCGTTCCGGGTTCTGAAGCCGGGTGGCCGCTTCGCCGTATCGGACGTCATCGTGCGCGGCGAGATGCCGCTCCCAGTGCGGCAGAGCATGGAGCTGTGGGTCGGGTGTGTGGCGGGCGCGCTGGAGGAGCAGGAGTTTCGGACACTCCTCACCGATGCGGGATTCGAAGGCGTGGACATCGAGCCGACGCGGGTCTACGAATTCGACGATGCCCGCGCATTCCTTGGCAGTGCCAGCGCGGAGCTGGAGCTCCTGGCGCGGGAGGTGACGGGGCGGGTGATGGGGGCGTTCGTCCGCGCCAGCAGGCCCGTGGCTGCCGCGAGCGGTTGCTGCGCGCCCGGCTGCTGCCAGTGAGCTCGATGCTCGTCGACGGTGGTATCACGCTGCGGGACGCCACTGCCGCCGACTCCGGGGCGGTCACCGACCTGCTCCGCTCCCAGTCGCTCACGACCGCGGGGCTGGATGACTGGTTCGAGCGGACATTTTCGATCGCGGACGCGGGAGGCCGCGTCGTGGGCGCGGCAGGCATCGAGGTATACGGAGGGGTGGCGCTGCTCCGCTCGGTGGTCGTCGATCCGGAGTGGCGGGGGCGCGGGCTCGCACGAAAGCTGGTAGCGCGGGCGATGCAGACGGCGCGGAGCGCCGGGGCCCTGGAGGTGTATCTGCTGACAACGACCGCCGATCGCTATTTTCCGAGACTCGGCTTCTCGCCGGCGGCGCGCGATCAGGTCCCTGAAGCGCTGGGCGGATCGGCTGAGCTGCAGGGGGCCTGCCCGGCCACGGCGACGGTGATGCGTCGCCGTGTGCCGGATCGCTGATTACTTCTTGAGGACGACGACGTATCCGCCGCTGTCGTTCTGGTCGAGCGTCAGCGTTCCCTCGGCGCCGCTCACAGCCGCGTGCAGGACGCCCAGCGGCTGGCCATCCATGACGAGGGTGCCCGCGCTCCGGCTGTACACGTAAGTGCCGTCGGACACCTTGTTGATGTCGCCGCCCGGTCCACCCGTCGTAATGGTCAGGTGGAACGTCGCATCGGTCCGCAGCACGATGGTGTAGGTATTGATCACATTCCCGTCGGGGAAGGTGTACGGGGCCGGGTGGCCATCCACCGTCGACAGGTTGAACGTGCCGGAGAGGACATCCACTCCGCCCGGGCCGGTCGGGTTGTCGCCCGTGCTGCAGGCACCCATTCCCACCAGCAGCCCGGCCGTCAGGACCATCGTGGCAAATCGCTTCATACACCCGCCTTTGAGTTGACGTTCCAGGGGCGCGATGGCCGCGCAGCCAACGAAACCGGTTCGTTCTGCAAAAAGAAAGCCCCAGCCGCGAAAATCTCGGCTGGGACTCCCGGATGCGCCCGGAGGGACTCGAACCCACGACCTTCTGCGCCGGAGGCAGACGCTCTATCCAGCTGAGCTACGGACGCCCATGATTTCGGGCAGGGAATAGTCGCCTTCCGGCAGCGAAATCGCAACCGTTACGCGACGGGCGCGGCCACGCCCGCGCCCGGTGCCGGCAGCCAGCTCCGGTCCCCGTCCATCCGGCTCGGCGGCGGCACTCCGAGCCATGCGAGCATCGCCGGAAACAGGTCGACGGTGCGGAATCTGAGGTCGGGAAGCGGCGCGCTGGACCAGAGTGGCGTCTGCATGTGGGAGCGCAGCAGGCTCCCGTGCCCGCTGCGGTGCTCCGGAATCTCGAAGCGTTTCCGGAAATCGAACCCCTCCTGCCCCACGACGACGAGATCCCCTGCGCGGGGCGATCGGAACTGGTCCATCAGCTGCGGCCCCGCATCCGGAAACGCGGCATTCCAGGTCCGGTCGAGCCAGGCGCGGGCGTCGCCGGAGAATGGTCCACCTAACTGCAGCGGATCAGCCGATAGCGGGCGATACGCGAGGCTGGTGCCGTGCCACGCGAGCCGGGCCTCGCCCGCGGCGGAGACCACCGCCACGCCCCCGTCGGCGGATTCCGCCGCAACGAACGCCACCGCCGGTTCGCGCACCAGGGCGTCGACGACATCATGGCCCGCCCCGAAGGCGTCCGGCTGTCTGAGCCGTTCAATCGGCCAGCGGTCGGGCCGCGCCTGGCCGGGGCGGGCGTAGACCGCTGCCGAACAGTTGCCGGCGACCATGACGGCGGCCCCAGCCTCCCGCTCCCACACGACCGGGTGAGAGAGCGTCGTCACCCCCTGCGCGCGGAACCAGTCGGCCAGGTCGAGGTGCGTGTGGATCGGCGAAGCGCCGTGGTCACTGACCAGGAGGATGAGCGTGTCGTCGAGCTCGCCGCGCTCCGCGAGCCGGGTCCTGAGCGACCCGACCGTGGCGTCCACCGCCCGCAACGCGCGCCGCACCTTGGGACCGTCGGGCGTGGACTGATGGGCGTAGCCGTCCACCGCGGGAAACTGCGCGAACACGAAGCGCCATGGCTCCGCGGCGGCCCGGAGGAGATAGCGCGTGGCGGTCCTGTCCAACGGCTGATGCCACTGCGCGTAATGCGCGAGGCCGCCCCAGAGCCACCGCTCACGCTGCGACGGATCGCGTGCGGGCGTGAGGCCGCGTGAGATCATCGTGAAGATCGCGGTGCTGTCGGGGACCAGCTGGAAGATCGACTGCACCTCCGGCGTGATGTCAGCGTCGAGGCGTGCCGCCTGGTAACCGCAGTAGCTCCGGACGTGCTCGCGGTCGCGCCACCAGTCGCCGGCGTAGGCGGCGCGGTCGAGCCACCGGATCGAGGGGATGTTGCAGTGCCCGGGGGTGCAACCGGTGAGAAACGGCAGGTACGCGACACTCGTGGTGGACGGAAACACCGAGATCGCGCGGGTGCGCCCACCGTCGGCCGTCATGCGCGCGAGGTTCGGCAGCTCGCCGCGCTCGAGCGCCGCCTCGGCGACGTCCGGACAGAGCCCGTCGACCAGCAGCAGAAAACACCGTCTCATGCGCCGTCGGCGACCGGCGCGTCCGGCTCCTGGTAGCGGTTCATCTTCCTCGCGCCGCGCACCGCGAGGACCAGCAGGATCGCGCTGGCGAGGGCGATCCATTTGCCGGGAACATGAAACGCGAGTCCCAGCGCGGCGAGCCAGGCGTACCGGCCGCCCCGGCCCAGGATGACGGAGAGCTGGTACTTCCACATGGGGAAGTGTCCCAGGACGGCGAGGACCCGCATCGGGTAGTGCGGGACGATCGGGAGAATACAGGTGCCCACCAGCGACCAGAACGGTGCCTTCTGGTACCACTTCAGGGTCCAGCGCGTGACCGGATGGGCCCGGAAGCCCCGGGTGGAATCACGGGCCAGAATGCGTCCCAGGATTTCCATGTTCCAGGCTTCGATGACCACGGTTCCCAGGACGCCGAGCAGCACGACCAGCCAGATGGGATAGTGCTCCCCGAGCCAGATGACGTAGCCGTCGTAGGGCAGGGGGGCGAGGGAGTTGCCGGCAAAGGTGAATGGAACGAAATAGATCAGTTTGCGGTGCAGAGGCCACACAACCGCCGCCCATACCGCGGCGATGCTGGCGATCCCCATGATGGCCGGGTAGAGCCACGCCGGGTTGCCCGGAATGATGGGACTTTCGAGGCGGGACGGGATCGGCGGCAGCGTCGGCAACGGCGAAACTCCTGACGGTTCGGCGGCTGGCGCGGCGCGGCAGCGATGCCGGAAATTAAGCGACTGCTGGCCCGTGCGACATGCCCGCTCGCATCTCCGCATATCTCCTGGCGCGCACTGCGCCATTGCGGAGCCGGATCGCCGCGAAGCACGGTGGATCTCGTTGCCGACGGCTCAGGGTCATGATATCTTCAAGATACTCTAGGGGGGTATTCTATTATCCGGTTGTGAGCGCCGGGAGTCATGCCGGTCGAGAGGAGCGAGTATCGCGATGACCACTGATGTGAGTGAGCGGGCCGAGGATCTGCCTGCGGGGCCGGGGGGCAAGGCGCATGGGGTGGATGAGGCGATCCGGGATCGCACGCTGGCCCGTCTCCGCCGGATCGAGGGACAGGTGCGGGGCCTCCAGCGGATGGTGGAGGAGGAGCGGTACTGCGCCGATATCCTGACGCAGATCTCCTCGGTGCACGAGGCGCTCCGCTCAGTGGGCCGCGAGCTGTTGCGCAATCATCTGAAGCACTGCGCGACGCATGCGATCAAGGCCGGCCCGGTCGAGGCCGAAGGGATGTACGACGAGCTGGTGGACATGATGTACAAGCACGTGCGCTAGGCGGGCCGATCCCTCAGCGCGGCGCGTCGGTTGCGCGCGTGCGCGACGCGGGTGCGCGAGCGGGCAGCTCGGCCCCGCGGAATTCGAAGTGACGTGGGTCGAACGTGCGCGTATAGCGCTGCTGCCGCCGCCGAGCGTGATTTCGTTCGACCAGCTTGCGCGCGATTTCGGCGGCGGGCAGCCACACGCCTGGGATAATTCCGGGATATTCGTCCGCGTACTGGGGACGCAGGCGGGTCTCCCGGATGCTGGGTTCGTGCATTGGCAGCGCGTCCATTCAAGACTGTTGTCCGCCGGGCGCCAGCGCCCACCAGGTCATTTCGGCGCTCGAGCCGCCGAGTCGGGCCGGCCCATGCCGGGCATCGGGTGTGCCATCGCGGGCATCGGGTGCGCCATTCCGGGCATTCCGCCCATGCCACCGCCCATTTCCCGCATGTGCGCGTGCATCGCCTTGTGTCCGGCGACCAGGGCGTTGAGGGCGTCGGCCATCGCGGCGACTCTGGCATCCCCCGAGCTCCGGTTCATGCGGGCCATCGCGCTGTCGAGCCGGGCGTCGAGCGAATCCATCATCCTCATGTCCATCCTCATCATGCCCGAAGCCTGGGCATGCGGTTTCGCCGGGGCGTGCCCCGGCTGCTGTGCGGCCAGAGGTGCCGTGAGTGCAAGCGCGGCGGCGACCAGCGTCGTCGTGAAGCCGGAAAATCGCATGATATTCCTCCAAAGTCAGTGGCGAGGGGGCAAGCCAATCGGCCGGGCCCGGTTATCGAGCAAGGTGGGCTCGGGGCAGCCCACGGCATCCTGGGCTGCGATCAATCTGATCGGGTGCCCATGAAGATGCTCGGAAGACGCTCTGAAGGAACGCCCGTCCGACGACAATCCGGCAGCGGGTCGCCGGTATGCGCTGGCACGGTCAGGGTCAGGCGGGCGAGGTCAGGCCGGCCCGATCAATTCGCCCAGCACCTGTACCAGCTCGTCTGGCCGAAATGGTTTGACGAGGTCACGGCAGCCGTTCGCCGGCCGAAGCACCGCATCATCCGCGTTCCCCAGCACACGAAGTACGCACTGCCCGGGCTTTGCCTGGTGAACCTTCTCGGCGAGCTCGTCGCCAGGCATATCTCGCAGTCGCTGGTTGACGATGACGAGTGCCACGTCGTCCAGATGCTGGAGCACATAATCCAGTGCCGCCTGGGCGCCCGCAGTTTCAAGCCCGACGTAACCGGCGCCCTCGAGCATGCGGATCAGCACGGATCGCACCACCGGATCGTCATCCACGACCAGCACACGCTTCGATGGCATCGGCGCCTCCTGTTACACTCTAATTACGCCGTTACCGGGCCCGGCCGATGTGATCTGCGCCGCATCTCACGCCCGGGATCGCATCGGCCACGTGACACCGGACATGCCGGGCACGCGGTGCACGGAGATGTCGTGATCCGGGCGCGCCGCTTCGAGCGAGTGAACTCGAGGCTCGTGCAGCGCTACAGCGAGGCATGGGCCGCAATGGACGCGATGCTGCAGGATCGGGCGACAGCTAGCGGCGGGGCCGGGCACCACGATCATCCAGCGCCCGAAAAGACAGAGGCCCCGCAAGCGAGTGACTTGCGGGGCCAATGACGTATCTCAATCGGGGCGCCGGGATTTGAACCCGGGACCTCCTGCTCCCGAAGCAGGCGCGCTAACCGGGCTGCGCTACGCCCCGTACAATCCGGTCCGGTTGAATGCGCCCAAGAGGACTTGAACCTCTAACCTTCTGATCCGTAGTCAGATGCTCTATCCAATTGAGCTATGGGCGCGGGTCCCGCGTACTGCGTGCCTGACACTGCATGGGCGCTACAAGACTCGAACTTGTGACCTCCACGATGTCAACGTGGCGCTCTAACCAACTGAGCTAAGCGCCCTACTGGAACGACTGAGGCGCCCCTCTGTGGGCGCCCACGGAGGGGCGCCTCAGTCAAGCGCCCGATCCTGCAGTAAATAGCGGGGGTGGGATTTGAACCCACGACCTCCGGGTTATGAGCCCGGCGAGCTACCAGACTGCTCCACCCCGCGACGTGTACCTGATGAGCCGAAGCACCTGCTCCGCCCACGTAGAGCGGGAAACGGGACTCGAACCCGCGACCCCAACCTTGGCAAGGTTGTGCTCTACCAACTGAGCTATTCCCGCGAACGGACGAAGATTGTACCTACCGACCTCTGTCCGCGCAACCGGCGCCGGCTCGACGACGTCACGGCGGCGTCGGGCCGGTGGAGAGTGGAGGCGAGGGGGATCGAACCCCTGACCTCGTGAATGCCATTCACGCGCTCTCCCAACTGAGCTACGCCCCCGTTTGACTGTCGTGTTCCGCCGCCATTGACCCGGTCCGCGGAGCACGAGAAGCTAGTCCGCCCGCGGGGCAGTGTCAAGCATTTTTCCATCGCGTACGACATGCTTTCGGCGGCGCAGCAGCGGGCCCGCGTGCTGGCGAGCTTCGCGGCCCGGCGGTAGCTTCCCCTCGTGCGGCGTTCCGACGTGCTTCGCGCCCCAGGGCGAGTCCCATTCGTCTCCCAGGTCGGAGGCTGGACGCTCGACGCCGCTCGTGCGGTCGGAGAGGTAGCCGTCTGGCGCCCGCTGGTGATCGGGCAGATGCGCCGGCTCGGCGTCGACTCGATTCCCATCGCGCTCTTCATCGCCGTCTTCACCGGCATCGTGCTCGCCCTGCTCGCCTCCTACATCTTCACCGGCGCCATGCCGCTCTACATGGTCGGCGCGCTCGTCGGCAAGACGATCATGATGGAGCTTGGCCCCGTGCTCACCGGCATGGCCCTGGCCGGCCGGGTGGGCGCCAACATCGCGGCCGAGCTCGGCACGATGAAGGTGACCGAGCAGGTGGACGCGCTGGAGACGCTGGCGTACAATCCGGTTTCGTACCTGGTGGTGCCGCGGGTCGTCGCGGCGACGCTGATGTTTCCCGTGATCACGGCGTTCGCGGTCGCGGTCGGCGTCACGGCCGGCTGGCTCACCGCCATCAACCTGCTCGACCTGTCGTCCGTCGAGTTCTTCAAGGGGCTGCGGCTCTTCTACCAGTTCAAGGACGTCTGGTTCGGGCTGGTCAAGAGCGCGAGCTTCGGCGCCGCGATCGCGCTCATGGGCTCCCTCAAGGGCCTCTCTGCCCGGGGCGGCGCCGAAGGGGTGGGCGCCGCGACGACCCGCGCCGTGGTGCTCGGCTGCGAGGCGATCCTGGTGCTCGACGCGTTCTGGGCACTGGTGCTCCTCTGAGCGCGCACCGGCCGTGATCCGGCTGGACAACGTGTACAAGGCCTTCGGGCCGAGGTCCATCCTCAACGGCGTGGATCTCGATGTGCCTGACGGGCGCAACACCGCCATCATCGGCATCTCGGGCAGCGGCAAGAGCGTTACCCTGAAATGCATCATCGGGTTGCTGCGGCCCGAGGCCGGGCGCGTGATCGTGGATGACGAGGTGGTCGGCGAGCTGGATCGCGACGGACTGGGATCGCTGCGCGCCAGGATCGGCTATGTCTTCCAGTTCGCGGCGCTCTTCGACTCGATGACCGTGCGGGACAATCTCGCCCTCGGGCTGGTGCGACGCGGGTTCGACGACGCGGAAATCGAGACGCGCGTCCGTGACAGTCTCAACGTGGTGGATCTGGCCGGCACCGAGGAGAAGCTGCCGGCGGAACTGTCGGGCGGGATGCGCAAGCGGGTGGGAATCGCGCGGGCGGTCGCCCTCCGCCCGCGCTATATCCTCTACGACGAGCCGACGACCGGCCTCGACCCGGTCACCACGGCCGTCATGGACCAGCTCATGATCCGGACCCGCGACCTCGGCGTCACCGGGGTCATCGTCACCCATGACATGAAGAGCGCGTTTGCCGTGGCCGATCGCATTGCGATGCTGCACGAGGGACGAATTCGCCAGGTCGGGACGCCGGACGAGATCCGCGCGAGCCAGGATCCGATCGTGCGCCAGTTCATCGAGGGCCGCCCCGCATGAAGCGTCGAAACGAGTTCGTCGTCGGCCTGGCGGTGCTCGCGGCGCTGTTCGTGGTGATCGCCGGCGCGCTGTGGCTGAGCGAAGCCGACCTGAGCCAGAAGGACGCGACCTATACCGCCCGGTTCCGAACGGTGGAAGGGCTGCAGGTCGGCAACCCGGTGACGCTCCGGGGCGTGAAGGTCGGCAAGGTGGTGGCCGTGCGCCTGGTGCAGAACGCCTGGGTCGAAACCGAGTTCAGCATCGACCGGGACGTGCAGCTGCCGCGGAAGCCGGCCGTCATCGCCGCATCCGCCAGCCTCTTCGGCGGATGGTCGGCCAACATCATTCCGTTCGAGCCGCTGCCGGACGATCCGAACGTGCGGGCCGCGCTGATCGAGTCGGACCGTGCCGCCGGCGGGGCATGGCCGGGCGCCACGCTGCCGGACATCGGCCAGCTCACGGCGCAGGCGAGCCGCATCGCCAGTGACGTGGCCAACGTGACGCAGCGCATTCAGGGTGCGTTCGACAGCACGGCGCTCCGGCAGCTGCGGCAGAGCGTCCTGGACCTCGCCGCCATCAGCAACCGCCTTGTCGCCTTCGCCGGCACGCAGACGACCCGGATCGACCGGGTGAGCACCAATCTCGCCACCACCTCGGACGCCTTCGCAGGTGTGACGCGCAGTCTCAACGCGACCGTGGCGCGCGTCGACAGCGCCACCAGCCAGAATCAGCTCCGCGAGATCATGAACAACGGCCGGGACGCCAGCGGCGACATCCGGCAGGCGTCGGCCGACTTCCGCCAGCTCATGGCCACGATGCGCGCGAACGATGCGAGTCTGGTGCGAATACTCCAGTCCGCCGACTCGCTGCTCGGCCGGATCCAGGCCGGCAACGGGACGCTCGGCAAGCTGGCGACCGATTCCACGCTCTACAACGAGACGGCGATGACGATGCGCCAGTTCCGCGAGCTGCTCGCCGATATCCAGGCGCACCCCAAGAAATACATCAAGGTCTCGGTGTTCTGATGGGGAAGCGCAGGCCGGAGCTCGAAGTCAGCGCGGGCGGCATCGTGTTTCGCCGCCCGCCGGAAGGGCTCGCGCGCTTCCTGCTGATTCGCGACTCCTATGACAACTGGGGCTTCCCCAAGGGCCACCTCGAGGAAGCGGAAACGCCGGCCCAGGCCGCCCTTCGGGAAACCGGGGAGGAGACCGGCCTCGAGCAACTCATTCTGCAGGGCCCCATCCGCGTGATCGACTGGCATTTTCGGTTTCGCGGCAAGCACATTCACAAGTACTGCCACTTCTTCCTGCTGGAATCGCCCGACGGTGAGCCCGCCCCACAGCTCGACGAGGGCATCACCGCCTGCCGCTGGTGCTCGCTGGAGGAGGCGCTCGAAGTACTGAGTTACGACAACGCCCGTGGCGTGCTCAAGCGTGCCGGCGAAATGGTCCGCACGCTCGTCGCCGTCGGCGCCGGCCGGCCCCGGCGTCCGGCGGAACCGCTGCCGGGCTGACGGGTGGCCGCCGTCGCGACGCTGCTGGAGAGCCGGGGGGCGCTCACGGCGCTTCGACGCACGCTGCCCCCGGCCGGCGGACAGATCGTGGCCTGCCGAACGCCGGCGGCGCTCGACCGGGTCCTGGCACAGCGGCTGGTCGATGCGATTGTCCTCGCCCCGGGGCTGGCCGTCGCCACCGTGATCGCCGGCCTTCGGAGCCGGCTGCCGCAGATCCCCATCGTCGCCTACGCGCCATTCCGTCCGGACGACGGCGAACTGCTCGTCTCCTATCGCCGGCACCAGGTCGCCGCCATCGTCGTCGAGGGAGTGGATGACGCGGTGGTCGGCGACCAGGTCGCGCGGTGCTCGCTCACGACCGCGCGCCGGCGAGCCATGGCCGATGCGCCGCGGGCGCTCCGCCTCACGGAGCCGCTGCAGCGGGCCGCCTGGAATCATCTTTTGAGTGAAGTCGAGCGGCCGGTGCGGACGGCCGCGCTGGCGCGGCATCTGGCGGTGAGCCGGGAGTACCTGTCGCGGCAGTTCGGGGCGGGCGGCGCCCCCAATCTCAAGCGCGTGATCGATCTGACGCGGATTGCCTGCGCCGCGCAGCTGCTGCAGAATCCGGGGTACGGGCCCGGCGCGGTGGTCCGCCTGCTGCACTTCAATTCCTCGAGCCATCTGGCGGGGACGGCGCGCCGTATCGCCGGCGTCACGACCAGCGGTTTGGCCGCGCTCGGCGCCCAGGGAGTGCTGGCGGCCTTCGTACGGGGAAAAACCCGCAGCCGGCGCTGAACCGCCTGGCCGCGTCAGTTCAACGTGACGTCATGCCCCGCCTCGCGAAGCACCTCGATCGCCCGATCGAGCATGTCCGCCTTGACCAGCAGATAATCGGTGTCGTAGGTCGAGAGCGAGAAGACCGAGATCATCGCGTTCGCGAGTGGCACCACGAGCGACGCGAGGATGCCGGTCAGGGACAGATCCAGTTGCGTGGCCACCCGGAGGCAGCGCCATTTCCCTTCGCGCACCACGTCGTCCGGGATGCCCCGCTCGCGGCACACGATGGAGAGCTCGTCCGCGCTGCGGGTCACGGAGGAGAGTGCGCCGCTGATGGCCCAGACCGGAACCGGATCGGTGCTGGGGAGGCGGCAGATGGCGTAGGTATCGGGCAGTAGCGAGAGTATCAGCATGGGCGGAAGAAATACCGACAGCCCGCCTCCCGCGCCAGCGACCCGCATCTTGCCCGCAGCAGGGCATTGTGATTATTTTCACAAGCCGATTTCACCCGACCCTCAGACAGGCATCCGACCACATGGCCACCGACTCGATCCTCCGTCCCGGCGAGCTCAAGGACATCCTGCTTCGCGAGATCGCCTCCGCCGACCTGACCACCGTCGACGTCTCGGAGGTCGGGACCGTGCTCGAGGTGCGGGACGGCGTCGCCCGCATTTACGGCCTGATGTCGGCCGAGGCAGGCGAGATGCTGGAGTTCACGGCGTCGGAGACCGGTGAGACCGTGACGGGCCAGGTGCTCAACCTGGAGCAGGACAACGTCGGCGCCGCGATTCTCGGCGACTATCTCAAGCTGCGTGAAGGCGATGAGGTCCGCCGGACCGGCCGCCTGCTCGAAGTGCCGGTCGGCCCGGCCATGCTGGGGCGTGTCGTGGATCCGCTCGGCCGGCCGGTGGACGGACTGGGCCCGATCGCCGCGACCGGCAGCCGCCCGGTGGAGATGGTTGCGCCGGGCATCATCGTCCGGCAACCGGTGAAGGAGCCGATGCAGACCGGCATCAAGGCCATCGATGCCATGATCCCCATCGGCCGTGGCCAGCGCGAGCTGATCATCGGCGACCGCGGCACCGGCAAGACGGCCATCGCGATCGACACGATCATCAATCAGAAGGGCGCCGGCGTCGTCTGCGTCTATGTCGCCATCGGCCAGAAGAAATCCACCGTCGCGACGGTCGTGGAGAAGCTCAAGGAAGCCGGCGCGATGGAATACACCGTCGTGGTGGTCGCCTCGGCGTCGGAGCCGGCGCCGCTGCAGTACATCGCGCCGTACTCCGGCTGCGCCATCGCCGAGTATTTCATGTACGAGGAGGGGAAGGCCACCCTCTGCGTCTACGACGACCTGTCCAAGCAGGCCGCCGCCTACCGCCAGCTCTCGCTGATCCTCCGCCGGCCGCCGGGCCGTGAGGCCTATCCCGGCGATGTCTTCTATCTGCATAGCCGCCTGCTCGAGCGCGCCGCGAAGATCTCGGAGGACAAGGAGCTGACGAAGCTCGATCCGCGCATCAAGGTGCCCGGCGGCTCGCTCACGGCGCTGCCGATCATCGAGACCCAGGCGGGCGACGTCTCCGCCTACATCCCGACCAACGTCATCTCGATCACCGACGGCCAGATCTTCCTGACTACGGACCTGTTCTACTCCAACGTTCGCCCCGCCGTGGACGCCGGCATCAGCGTCAGCCGGGTCGGCGGTAATGCGCAGATCAAGGCCATGAAGCAGGTCGCGGGCCCGCTCCGGCTCTCGCTCGCGCAGTACCGGGAGCTCGAGGCCTTCGCCCAGTTCGGGTCCGACCTCGACTCCGCCACGCAGAAGCAGCTCGCGCGCGGCGCCCGATTGGTGGAAGTGCTCAAGCAGCCGCAGTACCGGCCGGTGCCGGTCGAAAAGCAGGTCGCGATCATCTACGCCGTGACCAACGGATATCTCGACGACGTGGACGTGCCGCACATCCGGCAGTGGGAGCGCGACTTCCTCGCCTATCTCGAGACGCAGCAACCGGCGATTCTAGAGGGTGTGCGGACCAAGAAGACGTTGGACGACGACCTGACGGCGAAGCTCAAGGCTGCGATCGGGTCCTTCAAGTCGCTGTTCGTGGCCGCCTGATGGCGAAGGGACGGCAGCTGAAGGGACGGATTCGCTCCGTCCAGAACACGCGCAAGATCACCAAGACGATGGAGCTCGTCGCCACGTCGAAGCTCAAGCGCGCGCAGGATCGGGTGGTGGCGGCCCGGCCGTACGCCGAAGCGCTGCAGGCGGTGATCGCCGACCTGGTCACGCCGGAACTGGCGGAGAAATTTCCACTGCTTCGCCGGCCCGCGCCCCCGGCGCAGGGCGGCCCGACCCGCGCCGCGGTGCTGCTGGTGACGTCGAACCGCGGGCTGGCCGGCGCCTTCAATGCCAACCTGATCAAGGAAGCTCGCCGCCGGATCGAGCAGCTCGAGAGTGAGGGCTACGCCGTCGAGCTGTATGGCGTCGGCCGCAAGGGCATCGGCTTCTTCAAGTATCTCGGGCGCAAGTTCGCGGTGGAGCGCATCGACATCGGCGACAAGCCGACCGCCGAGCACGCCGCCGAGCTGGGTGACGGGCTGATCGCGGCATACGAGCGGGGAGAGCTGGCGAGCGTGGACCTGGTGCACCCGCGGTTCCAGAGCGCGCTGTCGGCACCGCCCGTGACCGTCCGCATCCTGCCTGTCGAGGCGCCGTCCACGCGGAAAGACACCGGTACTCGGCCCGACTACATCCTCGAGCCGAGCGCCGAGGCGATCCTGGTCCAGCTGCTCCCGCTCTACGTCCGGAACGCCATCTACCGCGGCATGGTCGAGATGGTGGCCGGCTTCTACGGCGCCCAGCGGACGGCGATGAAGAACGCGACCGACAACGCCGGCGAAATTCTCGAGGTGCTCAAGCGTACGTACAACCGCCAGCGCCAGGCGGCGATCACGCAGGAGATCTCCGAGATCGTCGGCGGCGCAGCGGCCCTGCAGGGCTAGGCATTCACACAGCACACGACGGGGACCACATGGCCACCGCAGTCAAGACGGACAACACAACGCCCGCCACCCGCGCCCCGAGCATCGGGAGGATCGTGCAGGTCATCGGCCCGGTGCTCGACATCGAGTTCGAGCCGGAGCAGCTGCCCGAGATCTACAACGCGCTCGAGATCACCAATCCGAATGCCAACCCGCCGATTCGTATCGTCTGCGAGGTGCAGCAGCACATCGGGCAGAACCAGGTGCGCGCGGTCGCCATGAGCAGCACGGACGGTGTGACTCGCGGGATGCCGGCGGCCGACACGGGCGGGCCCATCTCGGTGCCGGTGGGAAATGTGCCGCTGGGCCGGATCCTGAACGTGCTGGGAGATCCGGTGGACGGCGGCGAGCCCATCCCGGCGAGCGCCGAACGCTGGGCGATTCACCGGCCGACGCCGAAATTCACCGATCTCGAGCCGAAGACGGAGATCTTCGAGACCGGGATCAAGGTCATCGACCTGATCGCGCCCTTCGTGAAGGGCGGCAAGATCGGTCTCTTCGGCGGCGCGGGCGTCGGCAAGACGGTCGTGATCCAGGAGCTGATCAACAACGTGCAGAAAGGCCACGGCGGCCGGTCGGTGTTCTGCGGCGTGGGCGAGCGGACCCGTGAGGGCAACGACCTCTACCTGGAATTCAAGGAAGCGGGGATCCTGGATTCCGTCGCGCTGGTCTACGGGCAGATGAACGAGCCGCCCGGCGCCCGGCTCCGCGTCGGCCTCTCGGGCCTGACGATCGCCGAGTACTTCCGCGACATCGAGGGGCAGGACGTGCTCCTGTTCATCGACAACATTTTCCGCTTCACCCAGGCGGGGTCGGAGGTGTCGGCGCTCCTCGGCCGCATGCCAAGTGCCGTCGGCTACCAGCCGACGCTGGCCACCGAGATGGGCGACCTCCAGGAGCGGATCACGTCGACCAGCAAGGGCTCGATCACCTCGGTCCAGGCCATCTACGTGCCGGCCGACGACCTGACCGATCCGGCGCCGGCGACGGCATTCGCCCATCTGGACGCGACCGTCGTGCTCTCGCGCGCGATTTCGGAGCTCGGCATCTATCCAGCGGTCGACCCGCTCGACTCCTCGAGCCGCATCCTCGACGCGCAGTTCATCGGCGAGCGGCATTACAACGTCGCCATCGGGGTCCAGCGCACGCTGCAGCGCTACAAGAGCCTGCAGGACATCATCGCCATCCTCGGGATGGATGAGCTCAGCGAGGAGGACAAGCTGATCGTGGCGCGCGCCCGCCGGGTGCAGCGCTTCCTGTCGCAGCCGTTCTTCGTGGCGGAGCAGTTCACCGGCTTCCCCGGCAAGTACGTCAAGCTCGAGGACACGGTGGCCAGCTTCGAGCGCGTGCTGTCGGGCGAATTCGACCAGCTGCCCGAGCAGGCCTTCTACATGGTCGGCGGCATCGATGAGGCCGTCGAGAAGGCCAAGAAACTGGCCAGCTCGTGATGCAAGTCACGGTGATTTCGCCCGAATCAGCTATGTTTGACGGTCAGGCCGACGCCGTCGTCGCGCCTGCGTTCGACGGCGAGGTCGGCATCCTGCCGCGCCACGCCCCGTTCATGACGCTGCTCGGCGAAGGCATGCTCGTCGTGCGGCAGGGCGGGTCGAGTCACCGGTTTCATGTCCGTGGCGGGTTTCTGCAGGTCGTGGACAACCGGGTACGAGTGGTCGCCGAACATGTTCGAGGAGACACTAATGCGTCGTAATCTGTCTGCCGGGATCGTCATCGCAGTCCTCGCCATCGCCGGCTCGCGCCAACTCGCCGCGCAGGAGTTGTTTACGCCGATGTACAAGGCGCCCTACCGCGCCTTCACCACATACGAAATCGGCGCCGCGTTCTCCCAGCCCAAGGGCTACGACTACGCGCTGCAGGGCAACTACGGCATCGGCCGCGGCCGGAATGACTTCGGCCTCGGGATCGCCTACCTCAGTCCCGGCGGCGCGGGCGACAACATCTTCTCCGTAGGCGGCAACTTCCGCACGCGCGTGCTGCAGAGCTCCCAGAGCTTCCCGCTCGACGGCGCGCTCGCGATCGGCGCGGGCTTCGCGTTCGGCGGAGGAACCACGATCGCCAACATCCCGGTCGGCATCACGCTCGGGCGCCGGGTGCAGATGGAAGGCTCCTCCATGAGCTTCGTACCCTATGTCGAGCCGACGATGATTCCCCAGTTCGGCGGCGGCAGCAGCCACGTGTACTTCGACCTCGGCCTGGGTGTGGACGTCCGGCTGGGGCGAAACCTGGACGTTCGGGTGAGCGGCGGGCTCGGCTCCTCGGCTCGCCAGGGCATCGGCGTCGGCGTCAACTACGTCAAGTAAGTCGCAGCTCGATCGTCGCACGAAGCGCCCGGCTGATTGCCGGGCGTTTTTTTGTCGCGAACGATTTGACTGCCGGGCGCGCGGCTGGCTAGCTTCGTTCAAGGGTTGTGACCGGGACACCACAGCTGGAGGATGCATGCGCTATTCAACCGGACTCGCGCTGGCGGCAATCGTGCTGGGGCTGACCCGTGGGGCCGAAGCGCAGGTGCGCGGCATACCGGTCTATAACAGCGGGGTGTCTACCGGACTGACGCTGGCCGGTGAGTTCGGGGTACCGAACACGGTCTCCGGCGGGGGTGTCGCCTACGGTGGCAGCGCCCGGCTCGGCTTCGGGCCGCTCGGGGTCACCGCGATGGCCGTCGAATCGAATCCGAAGGGCGTCGGCGGCAACTTTCTCTCGCTGGGCGCGACCGGCAACCTGAAACTGCTCGGCGGCCCGCTGATTCCGCTGTCGGTGACGCTGCAGGGCGGGGTTGGGTACGCGAAGAATCCGCTCGTCGCCCAGCCGAGCGGAACGACCGGCGATATCACGGAGCTCCGTTTTCCGATCGGTCTCGGGATCGCCATGAGTCTGCCGAATCCGGTGCTGGCGATCAAGCCGTGGCTTGCGCCACGCGTGGACATCGTCCGGGCCAGCGCCCAGGGCGCGTCGGCCACCAAGGCGGCCTTCGCCATCAGCGGCGGCGTGGAGCTGAATCTGCTGAGCGGCATCGGGATCCATGCCGGGTACGACTGGAGCCGGCGCGACGGCGTCACCTACGGAACCTTCGGCGCGGGCCTGCACTACGGGCTTCGCGTCCCGGGGCTGTAGCAACCGCACCGCCGACGCTTGCGTCGTCTCCGGGGCATTTGTTATTTTGCGCTCGCAGGAGGTCAACATGATTCACCCGTCAACCGAGGGAGGTGATCCATTGTCTAGTGAGAGTTGCATGCTGAGCTCGATTTGGGCAGACGGTCGCCTGGTGCAAGGCCGGTAGCAGCGCAGCACGCGTTCCCGGTATCAGCCGGAACTGGCAGGAGCTGGAGCGAGTCGTTCGAGCTCAGATGACAACCGATCGCGCCGCTCGACCCTGAGGTCGGGCGGCGCGGTCCACATCCGGACCATGCCGACACCGCTTTCGTCATACTGGCGTCTCAGCCGGGCCCCGCGCTACAGCCTCCTGTTCGCGCTGCCGCTGCTCGTCGCGTACGAGCTGCTCGCGTTCGTCCTCTCGCGCGATGCGATCGCCGGCGTCCGCAACGGCGCCGACGTGCTGCTCAAGAGCCTCTTCATCGGGTTGGGCGGACGGTGGGGACTGGCGGCCTTCGGCGCACTGCTGGTCGGGACCGGTGCCGTGATGGTCTGGCGCGACCTTCGCGCCAGCGGCTGGAAGCTCCGGCGGGGAATCTTCATCGGCATGCTGGGAGAGGCGGTGCTCTACGCGCTCGCCTTCGGCGTCGTGACCGGCGCGCTCACCGGACTCGTGCTGCAGGTGGTACCGGCGCTCTCGGTGACGCCGATGGGCGGGCTCGGGCTGCCGACCCAGCTCATGGTGTCGCTCGGCGCGGGGATCTACGAGGAGCTGCTGTTCCGCGTCCTGCTCGTCACCGGACTCGCGGCCATGGCCCGGAACCTGTTCGGCTGGCGGCCGGCCCCCGCGGGCGTGTTCGCCGCGGTGCTCGGTGCGATCGTATTCTCCGCATTCCACTACGTCGGACCGTACGGCGATCCCTTCAGCATCCCGTCCTTCGTCTTTCGCCTGCTCGCCGGGCTGATCTTCAGCGCGATGTACCTGCTGCGTGGCTTCGGCATCACCGCATGGAGTCATGCACTCTACGACGTGTTCCTGTCACTGATGCAGTAGCAGGGCGGCCTCAGGCTCCCTTCCGGGCCGTCTTCACGACATAGATCGAGTCCAGGATGTGGCGGAACACGTCGATCGGATAGGCCCCACCCATCAAGCCACCCTCGATGTAGAAGCTCGGCGTCGAGTTGGCGCCTGCCCGCACGGCTCCCTGTGCTTCGCTCTCGATGATCTGACGCGTCCCGGGCGACTGCAGGCATTGCAGCATTCCTGGACGCGCGATGCCGAGCGAATCGGCGAGCGTGATCAGGAAGGCGCCGGGGTCCTTGAGCGGTGCCCAGGCGTCCTGATGCTTGAACAGCAGGTCGTGCATCGGCCAGAACTTCCCGCTGCCGCCGGCACAGACCGCGAGTGCGGCCGCCGCGGCGGCGTTCGGATGCTTGGAGGTGAGCGGAAAGTTGAGGAAGATCCAGCGCACCTTGCCGGTCGCGATATACTCCCGCTGGATCGCCGGAAAGGTCTCGATCGCATGCAGCCGGCAGTAGGGGCACTGAAAGTCCGACATTTCGTACACGGTGATCGGCGCGGACGCGGAGCCGAGGGAACGCGCCGCGAGCGGGTCGGTCGCCGCGGCGGTCGCCGTGGCGGCGCCTGGAGCAGCTGCCGACGCGGCTGCGCTCCGGGACGAGGCGCTCTGCGCCCGCGACTGGTCCCCGCAGCCGGCGAGCACCAGGATGCCGAGCATGATGGCGAGTCGAGATCTCATCGTGTGACTCCGTGAATCAGAAGCGAGGGCGGCGCACGCCGGTGTGGCTGTCGAAGCGGAGCGAATCGCCGGTGACGTGCGCATTCCAGTACCAGTAGCGGTTCGGGTCGCCGACGTCCCACGAAGTGGCGTAGATCCACCAGTCCCCGGCGGGGAGCCGCACGTGGGCCCAGCCGTCGGCACCGGTGGTGTCACGGAGCAGCGATCGGCCAGTCGCCTTCATTCGACCGGTCGCGACGCTCTCGTAGTCCGCGTATGTGCTATTTTCCCACGTCGCCATCCGCTTGCGGATGCTGTCGAGGCGGTCTCCTCCAGACGCCTGCGCGAGGTCGATCCGGCGCCGCGCCTCGCGGACCCGGGCATCGGCGTCGGTCAGCGCCGCCCGAAGGCGCGTCGTGTCGGGAGGGCCGGCGGTCGCGACGGAGTCACGCAATGCGGACACCCGGGCACTGGCGGCGGTGAGGGCTGCGAACGGCGCCCGATAGGCGAGCAGCAGGCTGTCCAGGCCGGTCGTGTCCGGCGCAGCTGTCCCGGCCCGCCGGGCGAGGGCCAGCAGCAGGCTGTCGCGGTCGAAGGGAACGGCGGTGAGCACCACACCCGGCACCGGCGACTCGGCCGAATCGGCACCGGTCACCGAAACGCGGACCGAGACGGTGCGGCCGCGCGCGCAGCCGATGAGCACCAGCGCAAGGAGCATCAGTGGGCGTGACACGAACCAAAGCTATCGTTCTTGGGCTGGCGCTACAACTCGCTGGTGGCGCCGTGGCCGCGCAGGGCGGCGTCGAGCAGTACGTGCCGGAACGCGCCACCGGGATGGTCAGCGATTTCGCGTCGGTCATCGATGCCGGCTCGAAGGCCGACATGGATGACCTGTTGACGCGGCTTCGCGGCGCGAGCGGCGTAGAAGTCGCGGTCGTGACGCTCCCCACGGTAGGGGATCACGAGGCGAGCGAGGTGGCGCTCGCGATCGGCCGGAAATGGGGCGTCGGACTCAAGGCCGAAGTGGGCGATGAACGCCGGAACGCCGGCGTCGTGGTGCTGCTGGTCCCGCGCCGCGCGGACGAGCCCAACTCGGGCCAGATCCGCGTCGAGGTCGGAAGCGGGCTCGAGGGCATCGTCACCGACGCGCAGAGCGGCCGGATCCGCGACCTCATGCTGCCGCAGCTGGGAGAGGGCCAGTACGGCCCCGGTCTGGTTACCGGCGTGCACGCGCTGGTCGGCCTGATCGCCCGCGGAATGAACGTGAGCGATTCGGCCCTCACCCAGTTCCGCCCTCCGCCGGGTGAGGGCCAGAGCGTGGAGACGTGGCGGCAATACCTGCCGCTCATGCTGATCCTCGTCTTCTTCCTGATCTCCTCATTCGGGCGCCGTCGCGGACGCGGTATATTCGGTGGGGGTGGCCCCTGGATCGGCGGCGGCTTCGGGGGCGGTGGGTTCGGTGGCGGCGGTGGCTTCGGCGGTGGCGGGTTCGGCGGCTTCGGAGGCGGTGGCGGATTCAGCGGCGGCGGCGGCGGAGGGAGATTCTGATGGCAGACCCGGTTCTGTCCGTGCTGGACCCGTTCCTCGCCGACGCGGACAAGGTGCTCGGCGAACGGTACAGCGCGGTTCTGTACGGCTCGGCGGCGCGCGGCGAATTCGCCCCCGGGCGGTCCGACATCAACGTGCTGCTGGTTCTGGACGATGTCTCGGCGCCGCTGCTGCGGGCGCTGGGGCCGGCGTTCGGCGCATGGCGGAAAGCGGCCCAGGAGCCGCCGCTCCTCTTCAGCCGCCAGGAATGGGCCGACGCCGCGGACGCCTTTCCGATCGAGCTCGCCGATATGCGCGTCGCGTACCGGGTGCTCCGTGGCGTGGACCCGGTCGCCGCGGTCACACTCGCGCGGGCCGATCTGCGGCGCGCGCTGGAACGCGAGTTCCGCGGCAAGCTGGTGCGGCTCCGGCAGGGATACGTCACCCTCTCGAGCGATACCCAGACCCTCTCCGGCGTCGCCGCCGAGAGCATCGGGCCGATCCTGGTGCTCTACCGCGCGCTGCTCGTGCTCGTCGGCAGGGAAGTGCCGCGTGACGGCAGAGCGGTCGTTGCGGCCGCCGCGGAAGTGGCCGGGTTTCGGCCGGAGGCGCTCCTGCCGATGCTGTCCGGCCGCGGGGACCGCGGCTGGCGCTGCACCGCCACCGAATTCGAGATGTACACCGCCACCGTGGCCCAGACGGCACAGTTCGTGGACCACCTTCAGCTCGGAGACCGTGAATGAAGCGCTCGCCCTCGTTCCTCGCCCCGCTGCTCGCGCTCGCGCTCGCCACGAGTACGACCGGGTGCGGCTACAACACGATCCAGACCCTGGATGAGAAGGTGAATCAGGCGCAGGGTCAGATCCAGACGATGCTGCAGCGCCGTTCCGACCTGATTCCGAACCTGGTCGCCACGGTGAAAGGGATCACGAAGCAGGAGGATACGGTATTCATCGGGATCGCCAACGCGCGCGCCCGCCTGAGTGGGGCGGTCCAGACCGGAAACCTCGACAGCATGTCCGTCGCCAACCAGACGCTGAGCCAGGGACTGGGCCGGCTGCTCGCGATTACCGAGAACTATCCGGAGCTCCGTTCCAGCGAAAGCTTCAAGGAGCTCCAGAGCCAGCTCGAAGGATCCGAAAACCGGATCGCCACGGCGCGAAACGACTACAACGCCGCAGCGAACGAATTCAACGCGTACATCCGGCGCTTCCCGCAGAATATCACGGCCAAGGTATTCGGCATGGGCAAGACCAAGCCCTACTTCCAGGCCGAAGCGGGCGCCGCCCAGGCACCGAAGGTGACGTTCTAGGCCGCCACGGCTCTGGCATGCGACAAGCCCCCCGCGCATGGTGCACGGGGGGGCTTCTCACATCCGGCCCTTCAGCGGTGCGCCGCCGGCGGAATCAGTCGGTCACGACGTCCGGCAGGACGTAGTGCAGCGGGTCGACCGGGCGTCCGTTGACGTGCACCTCGTAGTGGAGGTGCGGACCGGTCGCGAGTCCGGAATTGCCCACCAGGGCGATGCGCTGGCCGCGCTGCACCCGCTGCCCCGTCCGGACGAACAGCTTGGAGGCGTGGGCAAACTTGGTGACGATCCCGTACCCGTGGTCGATCGTAACCACGTTGCCATATCCGGTCTCCCAGCCGGCCGAGACCACCCGGCCAGCCGCCGGGGCCTCGATCGGGCTGCCCATGGGTGCCGAGACATCGATCCCCTCATGCGGCCGGGAGATGTGCAGGATCGGATGCTCGCGCATGGACGAGAACGCGCTGGTCAGCCATCCCTGCGTCGGCATGATGGACGGCATGGCCGCCAGCCGGTCGGTGTGCGACGCCAGGCTGTCGGCGGCTTCGCGGAACGAGGTGGCCAGGAGACTGGCCCGCCGGATCAGGGCGGTGACGTCCACCCGGATGGCGTCGGTGCGGCGGCCGAGCGGGCCATCGACGCGTGCGGTGGTCATGGTCCCGACCGGTCCGCCGATGCCGGCGGCACGCACCTGCGGATCCAGCGGCGTCAGGTTCGCCAGTACGCGAATCTGCTGGTCGCGTTTGGCGATCAGCTGAAGCGTGTCGGACAGGTGATGCATCCGCCCATGCAGCTCACCGATCTGGGCCGCGAGGGCGACATTCTCCTGCTCGAGCTGGCTGGCGCGGGACAGATCGACGGAGCGGGAAATGCTGGCGTAGCCGATGAGCAGCGATATGACGACGACCGCGAGGCAGAGTGTCGCGGCGATCTTGAGGACCGTGTAGGAGATCTCGACGATGCGCGAGGGCTCCGACCCGTGGGGCACCAGTACGACCGTCCATCGGCGTTTCGCCATGCTCACCTCATGTGGGACTCTGTCGTCCGGATTTCTTTACGACCAGGTCCCCCAGCGGGAGCGGTCCGGCCCTTGACGATTCGGGGCTAAATGTGGCCTCCGGGACCGGCTGTGTCAAGCACGAAAACCCTGTCTAAGTCTTTCACTGTCAAAGAGTTTCGGAGCACCGGCGGGCCGGCATTCGTAACTGGTTATCGGGGCGGGCGTTGAGGTTGTTGCGGCACCCGCGCCGCTATGCCGGCCGTGGAAAGAGGTTGTCCGGCTTCGTGGTCCGGGCGCCTTCCAGCGCGGGTGAACCGACCGCCGCCCAGCTGGCCCCGGCCAGGGAGGACGACTGACCCAGGGCCTCCCAGAGCGACTGGGCCTTGCCCGGCATGAACGGTCCCGTGAGGATCGCGAGCCGGTAGAGGCAGCGGGCCAGCGCGCCCAGCGCGGTGTCCAGCTCGGCCGTGCGTTCCTGTTTGGCCAGCGTCCACGGTGCGGTCTGCTGGATGTACATGTTTGCGGTGGAGACGAGCTCCCACGCCGCTTCGGCCGCGCCCTTGATGTCGAGGGACTCCATGGCGCCCTCGTAGCGACGGACCGCGTCGGCACCAGCGGCATCGAGCGTGGCGTCGCCGCCGGCGGGTACGACGCCGTCGCGATACTTCGCCAGCATCGCCAGCGAGCGCGACGCGAGGTTGCCGAGGCCATCGGCCAGGTCCGAGGTGTAGCGCTCGTCGAAGCGCTCCCAGCTGAAATTTCCGTCTCCCTCGAAGCCGACCTCCCGCAAAAGGAAATAGCGAAGCGCATCGGGCCCGTGCCGGTCGATCGCCTCGCCCAGCGTCACCGCGGTGCCCGCGGTCTTGGACATCTTGGTGCCACCCCACTGCACGTAGCCGTGCGCCCAGATCTGTCTCGGCAGCGCCAGCTCGGCAGCCTGAAGCATGGCGGGCCAGATGACGCAGTGGAAACGGGTGATGCCCTTGCCGATCACGTGCAGGTCGGCGGGCCAGAGGCGCTCGAACCCCGCGCCGGGGAAGCCCGTCGCCGCGAGGTAGTTGACCAGTGCATCGAACCAGACGTAGACCGTCTGGTCGGCGTCACCGGGGAAGGGAATGCCCCACGCCGACCGTACGCGGGAGATGGAGATATCCTGCAGCCCGCCCTCCAGCAGGCGAAGCACTTCGTTCCGCCGAATCGCCGGTTCGACGGACATCTCGCCGGATGCGATCAGGGCCAGCAGCGCGTCGCGATAGCGGCTGAGCCGGAAGAAATGATTTCGCTCCCGCGTCGGCACGAGCTCGAGCGTAGGATGCTCGATGCAGTGCCCGTCGACGATCTGTGCGTCGGTCTTGAACTCTTCACAGCCGGTGCAGTAGAGTCCCTCGTACTCCCCAACGAACAGGTCATCCGGATTCAGCTGCTGGATGCGGACGAGGAGCCTGGCGACGGCCTGCTGGTGGCGCGGTTCGCTGGTCCGGATCCAGTCGTCGTTGCTGCAGAGGAGGCGACGCCAGAACTCCTCGAAGCGGCCGGCCATCCGGTCCACCCAGACCTGCGGCGTCACGCCGCCGTCGGCGGCCGCCTGGATCACGGACTGGCTATGCTCATCCATGCCCATCAGAAAGCGGACATCGTCGCCGCGGAGCCGGCGATAGCGCGCGATGCAGTCGGCCCCGACCTTCTCGAGCGCGTGCCCGAGGTGCGGATCGCCGTTCGAATAGTCGATCGCGGTTGTGAGATAGAATTTCGGCATGGCGATCGCGCTACGGGGTAGGGTCGGGCGCGCCCGTCGAGGAACCGCCGCCGCGGGGCCCTCGGCGGCGCCGGCGGCGGCGGGGGCGGGCAGCGTCCTCGCCGGGAGCGGCGTCGCCTCGGCCCTCCACGGGCGCAGCCAGCGGCGGGCTGTCCGCGATCGGCGGGGGCGTGGGGACGCGCGGTCTTGGGGCGCGGACGGTCTCGGCACCCGCAGGCGCCACAAGGGTGAGCACGCTGCCTTCGGCCGCGGCCATCTCCTCGCGCAGCTGCACCAGCGGCACGATCCGCGAGGGCTTCCCTTCGGCCCGGAGGTAGACCCGCTCGCGGAAGATATCCACCGCGATGACCTTCTCGATCCCGGCGGACGTCTGGAGCGATTTGCCTTCCTTCGGAAAGCGCTTGCGCGAGCTGACGTAGAATTCGTGCTCGTACTTGAGACAACAGAGCAGACGACCGCACCCGCCGGAGATCTGGGACGGATTGAGCGACAGGTGCTGATCCTTCGCGAGTCCCAGGTTGACCGGCGAGAGCTCCTTGAGCCAGGTCGAGCAGCAGTATTCCCGTCCGCAGCGGCCGACACCGGTGAGCCGGGCCGCTTCGTCGCGGACGCCGATCTGGCGGAGCTCGATCCGGGTGCGGAATCGCGACGCGAGATCCCGCACGAGCGTGCGGAAATCCACCCGCTTGTCGGCGGTGAAGTAGATCGTCAGCTTGCCCTTGTCCCACTGCCACTCGGTATCGCTGATCTTCATGAGCAGCTCGTGTGCCCGCACCCGCTGCATCACCTGGCGCCGTACCTCTTCCTCGGATGTCCGGGCATCATTGTGCGCCCGGACATCCTCCGGCGTGGCTCGGCGCACCACGGGCTGCAGCGCCTCCGGCTCGGCCGATTCACCGACGGCGCAGCCGGAGCACCCTGACGCGCACTTCTTGGTGGCGACGTCGCCGACTGCCGTGATCTTCCCGAAGTCGCGCCCGCGGTCGGCCTCGACCACCACGGCGTCGTTCACGCGGAGTGGATCGTCGGCGTGCTCCCAGGTGAAGTAGGCCTTTCGGGTACCCTTGAACTTGACCTCGACGGTCTGCTGCACCTTCACGCCTCCGTGTACGCGCCCATCGCGGCGAACTTCTCCGCGCGGCGGCGTACCAGCTTTTCGGGGCGGATCTTCCGCAACTCGGTGACGTGCCGGATGAGGGTGTCCCGCAACGCTTCGCCCGTGGCGTCGGGATCCACGTGTGCGCCGCCCACCGGCTCGGGCACGACCTCGTCGATCACCTTCAGCTCCAGCAGATCCTTCGCCGTGATCTTGAGCGCCTCGGCCGCGCGCTCCCGTTGGCTGGCGTCCTTCCACAGGATCGCGGCGCACCCCTCAGGGGTGATGACGGAATAGACCGAGTTCTCCAGCATCAGCACCCGGTCGGCGACGCCCAGCGCCAGCGCGCCGCCCGAGCCCCCTTCGCCGATGACGACTGCGACGCACGGGGTCGGGAGCGCCGACATCTCGAGAATGTTTCGCGCCAGCGCCTCGCTCTGTCCCCGCTCCTCGGCGCCGAGGCCGGGATAGGCGCCGGGGGTGTCGATCAGCGTGATGACGGGCGCGCTGAAGCGCGCGGCCAGCTTCATCATCCGAAGCGCCTTGCGATAGCCCTCGGGATGCGCCATGCCGAAGTTCCGCTTGAGATTCTCCTTCGTGTCGCGGCCCTTCTGGTGGCCGATGACCATCACCGACACACCGCCGAGCCGGGCCCAGCCGCCGACGATCGCGGGATCGTCCATGTACAACCGGTCCCCGTGCAGTTCGATGAAGTCGGTGAAGATGCTGCTGAGGTAATCCAGGGTGTAGGGCCGCCGCGGATGGCGGGCCACCAGCACCCGCTGGATCGGCGTGAGATTGCGGTAGATGTCGGCGCGGAGGGTCTCGAGCTTGGTCTGGAGTCCGGCCAGCTCCCCGTCCACGTCGATCTGACGGTCGCGGCCCAGGCGCTGAAGGTCCTCGATCTGCTGTTCCAGCTCCTGCAGCGGCTTCTCGAACTCGAGGGTGTAGACGGACGCCATCGGCTAGCCCGCTTTCACGTAGTGGACGGAGTCGGCGCCAAGAAGGTTCCGCAGGGCGTGTACGAGGTCGTCTTCGGGGGCCACGCGGACGCGACGGGAGCGAAGCCGGACCGCCTCCCCATTCCCGTCGCTCCAGTCAATATAGACCGGAATCGGCCCGGGATGGGCCGAGCAGAGCGCCGCCGCGGCCTTCATCGCGGCCGGCGACGGCGCCTCGGGTGCCCGCCAGCTGAAGCTCAACGCTACGGCGCCTGAGCGCTTGAGATCGTCCAGCTGCCTCGCCGCCTCCACGATGAAGGGGGCGCGGTCTTCCCCCCGGTCCCGGTCGCTGTACCCGCCGGCCAGGAGCACGGCGGCATCGGGCAGGATGACCTGGTTGAGCTTGGCCCACGCGTCGGGGAACACGATCGCCTCGGCCGTCCCGTGGAAGTCCTCCAGCACCAGCCGCGCGTACTCCTTGCCCGTCTTCTTCGAGATCTGCCGTTTCACGCCGGTGACGACCGCGGCGACATGCACCTGGTGCTCGCTCCATTCGCCGAGCGTCGCGGTCGTGCGCGAGCCGAAGAGCTCGACCTCGTCGCGGAACCGCTCCAGCGGATGGCCGGAGATGAAGAAGCCAAGGACATCCTTCTCCCGCGCCAGGCGCTCGGCCTCGGTCCACTCGGGGACATCGGGGAGCTGGAGCCGGTGATGGCGCGTGGCCGGTGTTTCACCGAACAGGGACGCCTGGCCGGCCTCGCGATCCTGCTGCTTCAGCTGGGCCTCCGCGAGCGCATCCTCGAGTGCCTCGATGAGCTGATGCCGGTGGCCGCCGAGCGAATCGCACGCCCCCGCGGCGACGAGCGACTCGACCACCCGCTTGTTGCAGAGCCGGAGGTCGATGCGCTCGACCAGCTCGGCCAGCGTGGTGTAGGCGCCTTCGGTCCGGCCGCCGATGATCGATTCGATGGCGCTCCAGCCGACGTTCCGGATGGCGCCCAGCCCAAAGCGGATGCGCCGGTCGTCGATGGCGGTGAACTTGAATCCCGACTCGTTCACGTCGGGCGCAAGGACTTCGAGCCCCAGCTCGCGCGCCTCGTTGATGTACTGCACGACCTTGTCGGTACTGCCGATTTCCGACGACAGCAGCGCCGACATGAATTCGGCGGGGTAGTGCGCCTTGAGCCAGGCCGTCTGATAGCTGAGGACCGAATACGCGACCGAGTGCGACTTGTTGAAGCCGTAGCGGCCGAACGTCTCGATCTGCCCGGCCAGCTCATCGAGCAGTTTCTTCGGATGTCCCTGCGCGGCACCCCGCTCACAGAACTTGCCGAGCTCCTTCCTGATGAGCTCCGAGTCCTTCTTGCCGACGGCTTTCCGGAGCACGTCGGCTTCTGCCAGCGAAAAGCCCGCGATCACGTTCGCGATGCGCATCACCTGTTCCTGGTAGGTGATGACGCCGTAGGTCGGCTCCAGAATCTCCCGGAGGGACGGGTGGGGATAGGTGACCCGCTCCTGTCCGAGCTTCCGGCGGATGAACACCGTGTGCATGCCGGCGTCCAGCGGACCCGGGCGGAGCAGGGCGTTGGACGCGACGAGATCGTCGAAGCGGTCGCACTTCATCGCCCGGAGCGTCTCGGTCGCGAGCGGAGACTCGAACTGGAAGATCCCGGCGGTTCGCCCTCTGCGGAGCAGCGCGTAGACCTCGGGGTCGTCGAAGGCCAGCGCATCCATGTCCGGGCGGACGCCATACCGGTCGGCGATCATGTTCACGGCGTCGTGAATGACCGTCAGTGTCTTGAGGCCGAGCATGTCCATCTTGAGCATGCCGACCTTTTCCAGCGGGCCCATCTCGAACTGCGTGATGATGGACTCTTCACCGTCCGCGGCGGCGCCGGCGCCCTTGGTGGGCGCGGTGCAGACCGGCACGTATTCGTCGAGCGGCCCCGGCGCGATGACGACGCCGGCGGCGTGGACCGACATGTGGCGGGAGATTCCCTCGATGCGCGAGCTCAGGTGCGCCAGCCGCTGGTAGATCGGATTCGACTTCACCAGATCGCGCAGCTCGTCGACCTTTTGAATCGCCTCGGGAATCGTCAGGCTGTAGGCCGGCCCCGACGGGATGAGCTTGGTGAGCTTGTCCGCCTCGGCCGGGGGGATGCGGAGGACGCGCGCCACGTCCTTGATCGCGGCGCGCGCCTTCATGGTGCCGAAGGTCACGATCTGGCCGACGCTGGCGCGGCCGTACCGCTCCCGCACGTACTCGATCACCTCGCCCCGGCGCTCGAAGCAGAAGTCCACGTCGATGTCCGGCATCGACACGCGTTCCGGGTTGAGGAACCGCTCGAAGAGCAGGTCGAACCGGAGCGGGCAGACATTGGTGATGCCGAGCGAGTAGGCCACGATCGAGCCGGCGGCCGACCCCCGGCCCGGACCGACCGGGATGCCTCGTGCCTTGGCCGCCGCGATGAAGTCGTGGACGATGAGGAAGTAGCCGGCGTACCCCGCCGTGTTGATCACCGCGAGCTCGTACTCCAGGCGTTCGACGACGTTGGCCGGCAGCGGTGACCCGTAGCGCCCCTCGGCGCCGGCGTGCGCCAGATGGAGCAGCAGCGCCTCGTCGGTCGCGAACTCCGGCGGCTTGGGGAACGTCGGGAGGAAGTAGCGCTTCTCGAAGTCGAATTCGCAGCGATTGGCGACGGCCTGGGTGTTCTCCAGCGTCTCGAGCGCCTCCGGGAAGAGCGTCCGCATTTCCTTTTCGCTCTTCACGTACGACTCGGAGCCGGTGAAGCGGAACCGCTTCGGATCGTCCAGGTCACTGCCGGTGCCGATCGCCAGGAGGACGTCATGCGACTCGGCGTCTTCCTTCCGGAGGTAGTGCGCGTCGTTGGTCGCCACCACGCCGATGCCGAGCTCGCGCCCGAGCTCGAGCATCCCTTTCGTCACCAGTTGCTCTTCGGGGATGCCGTGGCTCTGGATTTCGAGCCAGAAGTTCTCCCGGCCGAAGGTCGTGGCGAACCACTCGGCGCTCCGCCGCGCCTCGTCGTACTTGCCCTGGCGCAGGAACAGGGAGACCTCGCCGGACAGGCATGCGGCGAGGCACACGATACCATCGCTGTAGCGGGCGAGGACTTCCTTGTCGATCCGGGGGCGGCGATAGAACCCCTCGGTGTATCCGATCGAGGTCAGCTTGATGAGGTTCTTGTATCCCGCCCGGTTCCGGGCCAGCAGCACGAGATGGCTGTACGGTCCCGGTGCCCCCGCCGGCCGCTCACGCGCCTGGCGTGGCCCGAACGCCAGATAGGCCTCGAAGCCGAGGATCGGGCGGACCTTCTGCGCCTTGGCTTCCTCGTAGAACGTCCAGGCCGCATGCATGTTGCCATGGTCGGTCACGGCCAGACTGTCCATGCCAAGCTTCTTGACATGGCCGACCAGCTCGGCGACGCGGTTGGCCCCGTCGAGGAGAGAGTACTCGCTGTGCGTATGGAGATGTACGAAGGACATGCCTGCCGACTGCGCTGCTCTGGCTCATTCCCGACGGCGTCCAGCGGGACACCTCGAGCCTGCAGCGGCACCAGAAGATGATGGAGGAGATCAGCCGCCCCGGACGCGAGACGGCTTTCAGCCTCCGTATTCGCCGCCACCACTCCCTCAGCCGCTTCCTCGCCCACTTTTTGCGAGAACCCGGTAGCAGCGAGCCAGGCGGGCGACGGCGCATGTGTGACCTGCCGGCCCCGTCCTGCGTCTCCCTTCGGCCAGACCGCAGGGGGCCGATCCCGGCTCTCGGGCCTGGCTGAATGGGGAGACGGTGAGAAGCTACCGAGGCGCTGTGTGATTGTCAAAAACCGTTGTCCCATCATATGTTAATACACCCATGCCGCAGCACTTGCGCCGGAGCGACCCCTTCGTGACCATACGCATTCCCGTTCTCGTCCTACCGGCATTTCTGCTGCTTGCGGCCTGCACGGACGGGCCCGTCGCGCCGCCGCCGCCGCCGGACGTCACCTGCGCCGCTCCGACGACCGTCTCGCTCGCCCCGGGCGATTTTACCGTGGTCGATCCTGCCGCGACCAGCTGCGTGGAGCTGCCCGCGGCCGGTGCCGCCGGCGCGGAACACCTGTACGTCGCGCTCTCGGCCGCCGGGCGGGAGACCAGCACCGGGATCACGAGCAGCTATGCCGTGACCGCTGGGCCGCCGCTTGCCGCGACGGCCAGTGTCGCCGATCGGTCGCTCGCCCCGCTCGCGGCGTGGCTCCCGGGCGCCTCCGCATTCGAGGCCCCGACCCCAGCGGCCGCCTTCCATCAGATGCTGCGGCAACGCGAACGGGTCCTGTCCACGTCGGGCGGGGCTGCCTTTTCCGCCGCGCTCGGCGCGCCCTTCGCCATGCTGCCGCCGGCGCTGGGCACGCAGCGCACCTTCAAGGTGTGCTCCACGACCGACTGCACCGGATTCGTGAGCGTCACGGCGACCGCGAAGCACGTCGGTCCCAAGGGTGCGGTCTATCTCGACAACGCCGTTCCGACGGGTGGCTACACGCAGGCCGACATCGACTCGGTCGGCAACCTGTTCGACAACTACCTGTATCCGATCGACACAACGGCGTTTGGGCGCGAGTCCGATCTGGACGGCAACGGCGTGGTGGTGGTGCTGCTGACCGATCAGGTCAACAAGCTCAGCGGTTCCTGCAACAGCGCCGGCAGCGTCATCCTCGGCTACTTCTACGGCAGCGACCTGGTCCCGAGCGCGAACGGCTCCAATGCGGGCGAGATCTTCTACGGGCTCGTGCCCGATCCGACCAACTCCAGCTGTACGATCTCGAAAGCGTATGCGAAGACGCTGCTCGCGCCGACCTTCATCCATGAATTCCAGCACATGATCAGCTTCAACCAGCATGTGCTGGTGCGCGGAGGCGTCAGCGAGGACACCTGGCTCAACGAGGGGCTGTCCCACCTCGCCGAGGAACTGGGCGGACGGCTCATTCCCAACGCGTTGTGCACCGACGACTCAGGGCTGCACAACTGCTTCAACCAGTTCGTCAAGGGCGACATACAGAACGGATACCGCTACCTGCGCGACGTCGAGGCAACGGCGCTGGTCGAGAACAACCAGTCCACCGGGACGCTGGCGGAGCGCGGCGCGAACTGGCTCTTCGTGCGCTGGCTTGCTGACCAGTTCGGCACCGATTCGCTGGGCACCGGCTTCACCCGGCCGATCGTCGCGTCCGCCAGTGTCGGCAGCGCCAACGTCAGCGCGTTGACCGGACAGCCGTTCCCGACGCTGGTTTCCCAGTGGCAGCTGGCCAACTATCTCGACAACCTTCCCGGGTTCACCCCGTCGAGCCAGCGTCTGCAGTATCTGAGCTGGAACCTGCGAACCACGTACGCCAACCTGAATCAGCAGCTGCCCGCGACATTTCCCCGCCCCTATCCCCTGGTGCCGGACAGCACGCGAACCGGCACCTATTCGCGGAACGGAACGCTCCGGGACGGATCGGGGCGCCATCTCCGGGTCATTCAGCTGCCCTCCGCCGCGGCGGTGGATGTGAAGCTGTCGGACAGCGTCGGGGCGGCGGTGGGGAGCGCATCCGTCGCGCGAATCGGGATCGTCCGGGTTCGCTGACCGCGAACCTGATGCGCCGCCGAAAGGGCTTCATGGTATTCCTGATCGTCATTGCCGCGCTGCTGGGTGGCTATGGCACCGCATACGTGGCGAGCGACGATGTCCGGTATCTCACCAGGGCCGGGTTCGAGGAATCCAGCATCCTCCGGGCACGGCGGCCGATCGCCGACGTCCTCGCCGACAGCGCCATTTCTCCCGAGTTGCGCCGATCGCTCGGTCTCGTCGTCTCCGTGCGGGACTTTGCCGCGGACCTGGGGCTCGACGCGGGTGCGACCTACACCACCTTTGCCGACATCAAGCGCGACACGCTGCTTCTCGTCCTCCAGGCGTCACCCCGCAACTGCCTCTGTCCCTACACCTGGAAGTGGCCGATCGTGGGCCGGATGCCGTACAAGGGCTTCTTCGACGCCAAAGCCGCCCAGCGCGCCGCCGGCAAGCTGTCCGCCAAGGGCTACGATATCTACCTTCGCCCCTCGGGCGCATTCTCGACGCTGGGCTGGTTCAACGATCCGTTGCTGTCCACCGCCCTCAGCCGAGACCCGATCGAGCTGGCGGGAACCGTCTTCCACGAAATCGGTCACAACTCCTTGTACGTGAAGAGCGCAACTCCGTTCAATGAGAGCTTCGCGCAGCTGGTGGGCTATCGGTCGGCCGAGGCGTATTTCCGGGCCCGTGGTGACAGCGCGTCGGCGGCGCGGGCGGCCGACCGGTGGCACGACGAGATCGTGCTCGGCGGCTTCTACACCGAGCTCACCCGGCGCTTGAAGGCACTCTACGCCATGAAGCTGGATTCCGCCGGTGTGGATTCGGGCCGGGCCGATGTCGCGCGCTGGGCGCGGCGCGAGCTGGCGGACTCGGTCGGGCCGTTGCTCAGGACGTATACAGTCGGCGCCCAGGCCGATCGTCCCATCAACAATGCCCGCCTGATCGGGGCGACCATCTATCGGTCGCACCTCGACCTGTTCGAGCGCTGGTACGTGCTGCACGGCTCCGACGTCCGGCGCAGCGTCGCCGACCTGCGGACGCTGATGGAGGGCGCCGAAGGTGACAGCGCCTTCGTCCGCCTGGCGCGAGCGGTCGGTGAGCCGCTGACCGAAGACCACCCGTAGGCGGGGGGGGTGACGCCAGCGTGAGGCCGCACCCGGCTCGGGTGCGGCTGCTTCTCATTGTGGAGGGGGTCACGGAGTCCGGGCTCTGTGATCCGGCTCACACACGAGGACCCGGCGCCAACCTACGCGCCGCAGGCCGGGCGATGTAGCTTCTTCCTTTCGGCATAGTGCAATCACCAGGGAGAGGGCCGTATGGATACAGCGTTCGTAGGTCGCGAGCAGGACCGCATGCTGCGCGAGCTGACCGAGTTCCTGTCGATTCCGAGCGTCAGTGCCTTGCCTGACCATGCCGCGGACTGTCGCCGGGCGGCGGATTGGCTGCTGCAGGAGCTGCGGCGCCTCGGCTGCCCGGTCGTGACGCTGGTGGAAGGGCAGGGACATCCGGTAGTGTGGGCGGAAGGTCCGCAGCTTCCCGGCAAGCCGACGCTCCTCATCTACGGCCATTACGACGTGCAGCCGGCCGATCCGCTCAACGAATGGGCCACGCCCCCATTCGAGCCGACGGTGCGAGACGGAAAGCTCTATGCTCGCGGCGCCGCCGACGACAAGGGCCAGGTGTTCTGCCTGCTGAAGGCCTATGAGGCCTCCCGTGGTCCGGACGGAAATCCGCCCCTCAACGTGCATTTCATTTTCGAGGGCGAGGAGGAATGCGGTGGCCGGGTGATTTTCGACCTGCTGCGCGCCGAGCCGGAGCGCACGCGCGCGGATGCCGCGCTGGTGTGCGACATGTCGTATTTCGCGCCGGGCTGGCCGGCGGTGTACACTGCGCTTCGGGGCCTCTGCTACGCCGAGATTTCGGTGCGGACGCTGCAGCGCGACCTGCACTCCGGCACGTACGGGGGGGTCGCGCCGAACGCGCTGGAAACGCTGGTGCGCATTCTGGCCGACCTCAAGAGCCGGAGCGGCAAGATCCGCATCCCCAAGCTCTACAAGTCGGTGGAGGAGCCCACCAAGTCAGAGCTCAAGTCGTGGAGGCACCTTCCGTTCGACGAGGAGAAGTTTCTCGCCGATGAGGTGACGGGCCGGGCGCTCACCGGCCTCGAGGATTTCTCGGTGCTCGAGCGGGTCTGGGCACTGCCCACATTCGAGATTCACGGCATCAAGGGCGGGTTCGTCGGAGATGGGGCCAAGACCGTCATCCCCGCGCAGGCATCAGCCAAGATCAGCCTTCGCCTGGTGCCGGGCCAGCGCTACGAGAAGGTCGCGAAGCAGCTGAAGAAGGCGGTGGAGAAGGCCGCGCCCGAGTGGGCCGAGGTGGACGTTCGGATCCACCACGGCGGTGACCCGGTGCAGGTGGATGTGGACGCACCGGCCTTTGCGGTG
Organism: Gemmatimonadales bacterium; assembly: GCA_038321865.1. Classification (GTDB taxonomy): domain Bacteria; phylum Gemmatimonadota; class Gemmatimonadetes; order Gemmatimonadales; family GWC2-71-9; genus JAICUF01. The sequence goes on along the minus strand of JBBQFH010000007.1, from coordinate 86,657 downwards.
CTGGATCAGGCGTTCGAGGAGGTCGTTGGGCGGAAGGCAGTGCCGGCACGCGCGGGCGGGTCCATTCCGGTGGTTCCGGAACTGGGGCTGGCCGGGGCTCCCGTCATCCTGACGGGGATCGGGCTGCCGGACGACGGGCTCCATTCACCGAACGAAAAGCTCGACTTGTCGCAGCTGTGGAGCGGCATTCAGATCTTTGCGAGGTTCTTCGAGCTGTTCGGGGAGCAGGAGCCGACGGTGCTGACCAGTGCCGGCGATGAGGCGGAGGAAGAGGAAGAGGAGGAAGAGGAGGACGAAGTCGTTTCGGTCTAATCCTCGGGCGGAAGTGCCGGTCGCGGCACGCCGCCCGAGTAGCGCGCCTCGGTGCGCGCGTGGAGTTCGTCGATTCCGATGAGTGCCCGCGCCGAGGCGATCACCCCGGCCACGACGTCATCGGCCCAGTAGGGATCGGGCCGCTCCCCCGCCGGCAGCGCCCGCGCGCAACCCTCGAGGTAGCTGATCGCGACCGTGATCCACTCACTCTGGGCCGAGGCGACCACCGCCCATGACCCGGTGGAGCGGAGCTCGAGCTCCTCCAGCGCCTTGAGATGGTCCTGCAGGCCCTCGGTAACGCCGGGCGAGCGGAGCCGATCCGCGATCAGTCCCAGGATCTTCCGGCGCTCGGACTCCTGCGGCTCCGGCAGCGGCGACAGGTAGTGCCGCTGGTCCGCCACCATCTCGGCCAGCCGGATGCAGACCGCGCGAATGGCCGGCTCCAGCGCTTCCGGGGCCTCTCGCGACCAGCTCGATGCGGCGCGGAGGATCTCCCCGATCCGCTGCGCCGCCTGCTCCTCTGGGGTCGACTTTCGTGCTTCATCCGACATGTACGGATGATTGCAGATACGGAGTCCAAAGGCAACCGCAATTTTACGAGGTATCCGGCGCGCGCCCTCCGCGCCGCATGCGCGCGGGGTCCGGCCGGCTGTAGCGTTCCTCGGCCCCGGGGTCGCCGCGCATGTGATAACCGTTCTGCTCCCAGAATCCGGGGTAGTCGTCCTCCAGCAGCTCGAAGCCCCGCACCCATTTCGCACTTTTCCAGAAGTACAGCTGCGGCACGAGCAGTCGGACGGGACCACCGTGCTCCGGCGTCAGATCCTCGCCGTTGTGACTCAGCGCGAGCAGATTGGCCGGTTGATCGAGGTCGGCCAGCGGCAGGTTGGTGGTGAATCCATGCTCGGCGTGGACCAGCACATACCGCGCCGCGGGATCAACCCCTGCGCGTTCGAGCAGCGTGCGCACCGGCACCCCGGCGAATCGATTGTCGAACCGGCTCCAGCGCGTGACGCAGTGGATATCGCACGTGGTCTCCTGGCGCGGCAGGGCAAGCAGCTCGCTCCAGTCGAGCGAATACGGCCGCGCCACGGCGCCGCGGACCTCAAAACGCCAGTTGGCCGTGTCAACCGCCGGAATCAGGCCGTAGTGGAGCACGGGCCATTTGCGGGTCTCGACCTGGCCGGGCGGCAGCCGATGATCGGCTGAGCGGATATCTACGCGCTGCACTGCGCCATCTCCGGCTCGAGGGTCCTGGGCATGGGCTCCCGATCGAATGTCGTCGGCGAGTCGCGGGAGATGCGCCGCCGACAGAGGGATCGCTGCAGCTCCAGCGTGTCGGCATAGCCGCGCCGGCCGAGATCGACCACACGGATGGGTGCGTTCACCGGCCGGCGCGGATGCGGCGCAGCCTGCGCGCGAGCACGATCACCCCCACGAGGCAGAGCCCGGCGAGCCCGGCGAGACCGGGGCGCCCGAGGAGCGCGTGGACCGGCGTCGCGACGAGCATCACCACCACCGTGGCAAACCCGCTTACAGTGGCGAACATGCCACGGCGATAGGTGTTCTCGACTGGGGAGAGGGCGCTCCAGGTAGTCGCCGCGGCAAGTACCACACCCGCAAAGGTGCCGCCAAGCAGGACGTAGAGCACAGGGGACGACTGGAGTTGCGGCGACGGTGCGGTCGCCGCGATGCCCTCGCGCAAAATCGTCACGGCGAACACTGTCGCCGTGACGATGAGGGTCCCGGCCAGGATCCCTAGCGGGACCGCGGCGGCGATGAGCCCGAGCGGGTCGGCCAGGCCGGGAATATCGGAGCGCGGGGGAGGAGCGGTCACCTAGATGTTAATCACCCGGCCCATCGAATCGAGGCAGGCTTCGGCGATGGCTTCGGAGAGCGTGGGATGGGCATGGATCGCGAGATCCACCTCCTCCACGGTGAACTCGTTCTCCCGTGCGACGGCCAGCTCATGGATCATCTCCGACGCGTGGCTCGCGACGATGTGCGCCCCGAGAATCTCGCCGTACTGCTTGCCCCGGATGATCTTGACCAGGCCCTCGGTCTCGTTCGAGGCCCGCGCGCGGCCGTTGGCGCTGAACGGGAACCGACCAACCTGGTAGTCCAGCTTCTTCTCCTTGCACTGCTCTTCGGTCAGCCCGATGCTGGCCACCTCAGGATGGCAGTACGTCACGCTGGGCACGTTGTCGTACTTGATCGGCTGGGGATGGTGGCCCGCGATGATCTCCGCCACCACGACGCCCTCCCGACTTCCCTTGTGGGCCAGCATCGGCGGTCCCGCCACGTCACCAATGCCGTACACCCCCTTGGCGGTGGTCTCGAGCGTCGACAGGCTCACCTTGACGAAGCCGCGGTCCGTCAGCTCCACACCGGCTTCCTTGAAGCCCATGCTCTCGGTATTGACCGAGCGGCCCGCGGCCATCAGTACCCGCTCAGCCTCCACCGTCTCCGTCTTGCCGCCGGCCTCGATCTCGAGCGTGACCTTGTCGGGCGTCACGGTGGCCTTCTTCACCTTGGCCCCGGCGAGCACGGTGATGCCGCGTTTCCGGTAGCTCTTGGTGATGACATCGGAGCTCTCGGCGTCCTCCAGCGGCAGGATGCGCGGGAGGGCCTCCACCAGCGTCACCTTGCAGCCGAAGGCGTTGAAGATGTCCGCGAATTCACAGCCGACGGCGCCGGCGCCGACGATGACCATGGAGGTCGGCACCTTCTCGAGGAACAAGGCCTCGTCGGAGCTGATCACGCTGGTCTTGTTGATCTCGAGGCCGATCTGCGGAATCCCCCGCACACGCGAGCCCGTCGCGATGACCAGGCCCTTGGTGGCCTGGTAGACGTCGGCACCGACCTTGACCTTGCGGCCGGCCTGCAGGACGCCGGTGCCGCGCAGCACGGTGATCTTGTGCTTCTTCATGAGGAACTCGACGCCCTTCGAATTCTGCTCGGCCACCTTCCGCGATCGCTTCATGGCGACGCCGTAGTCGGTTTTTACCGGTCCGGTTTCGATGCCCAGCTCCTTCGCGTCGTGCGCCAGGAGATTGGCGACGTAGGCGCTGTGCAGCAGCGCCTTGGTCGGAATGCAGCCGATGTTCACGCAGACACCGCCGAGCTTGTCGCGCTCAACCACAGCCGTCGACAGGCCCAGCTGCGCGGCGCGGATCGCGCACACGTACCCGGCCGGTCCGCCGCCCAACACGATCACGTCGAAACTGTTCGCCACGTTTTCCTCGGATGAGTGTGGTGCCGGCCGCTACCAGACCAGCGCCAGCGGATTCTCCAGCATCCCCTTCAGCGTCTTCAGAAACTGGGCGCCGGTGGCGCCGTCGATGACGCGATGATCGCATGACATGGTGAGCCGCATCCGCTTCCGGATCGCCAGCGCACCCTCGTGCACCACCGGCTTCTCGGCGATCCGTCCGATGGCGATGATGCCCGCCTCGGGGGGGTTGATGATTGCCGTGAACTCCTCGATGTCGAGCATGCCCAGATTCGACACGGAGAATGTGCCGCCCGTGTACTCCTCGGGCTTGAGCCGGCGGGCCCGTGCGCGGGTGGCCAGGTCCTTCGACTCCGTGGCGATCTGCCGCAGCGATTTCTGGTCGGCGTAGCGAATGACCGGCGTGATCAGCCCGTCCTCGATCGCAACCGCCATGCTGACGTGAATGTCGTTCCAGTACCGGATGTGGTCATCCTGCCACCAGGCGTTGCACGCGGGGTGCTGCTTCAGCGCCAGCGCGACGGCCTTCACGGTGATGTCGTTGAACGACACCTTGCCCTCGCCCAGCCCGTTGAGCGCCTCGCGTGCCTCGGCGACCCGCTCCATGTCCACCTCGATCGTGAGGTAGAACGTCGGCACCGGGCCGAGCGACTGCGCCAGCCGCTTCGCGATCGTTTTCCGGATCTGCGTGAGCGGCACATCGCCGAAGGGCTCGCCGCTCGCGACCGGCCGGAAGACCGGCACCTGCACCGGCGGCGCCTCCACGGCCACGATGCTGGCCAGGTCGCGCTGGACGATCCGTCCCTGCGGCCCGCTGCCCGCCACGCCCTTGAGATCGAGCCCGCGGTCGGCGGCGATCTTTCGCGCCAGCGGTGAGGCCTTCACGCGCGCGCCTTCGCTCACGACGGCAGGGGTCGAGGCGGCCGGGGCCGGCTCGGCAGCGGCCGGAGCCGCTGGAGCCGCTGGAGCGGATGGTTCCGCCGCGGCGGGCGCCTGGGGCGCTTCCGCTGGGGGGGCCGCGACCGGCTGGGCCCCGTTGCTGCCGGACGGCCCCGCGTCGATGGCCTCCCCGGGCTCGCCGATGAAGGCGACCGGATCGGACACCGGAACGGTCGCGCCCGCCGCCACCACGTGCTTGAGCAGGGTGCCGGCAGCCCGAGCGACCAGCTCCATGACGGCCTTGTCCGTCTCCACCTCGGCCAGGACATCGCCGACGGCGACCGCGTCGCCCTCGTTCTTCTTCCACTCGACGAGGCGTCCCTCCTCCATCGTCGGGGAGAGCGCCTCCATCACGACCTTAGTCGACATACAGCACCTTCCTGACGGCAGCGATCACCTTGGCCGGGTCGGCCTTGGCCAGCTTCTCGAGCTGCTTGTTGTACGGCATCGGCACCTCGGCGCCCGTCACCCGGATGACCGGCGCATCGAGGTCGTCGAAGATTTCGCGCTGAATCGTATCCACGACCTGCGCCCCGACGCCCGCGAATCCCCAGCCCTCCTCAACGACGACACAGCGGTGGGTCTTCGCAACCGACGCGAGCACTGTCGCGCTGTCGAGGGGGCGGATGGTGCGGAGATCCACGACTTCGGCGTTGATCCCGTCCGCGGCCAGCTGTTCAGCTGCCTTGAGCGCGACGGAGACCGTCTTCGAATGGCACACGATCGTCACGTCCGCGCCCTCCCGCTTCACGTCCGCCACTCCCAGCGGAATCGTGTACTCGCCGTCGGGCACCTCGCCCTTCATGTTGTACAGCATCTCGCCTTCGATGAAGATCACGGGGTTGTCATCCCGGATGGCGCTCTTGAGCAGCCCCTTTGCGTCCGCCGGCGTGGCCGGCATGACCACCTTGAGGCCGGGAATGTGGGCGTACCAGCTTTCGAAAGCCTGCGAATGCTGTGCGCCGAGCTGGAGTGCGGCGCCACCGGGGCCGCGCACCACGAGCGGCACGCCGACCTGGCCGTTCGACATGTAGCGCATCTTGGCGGCCGAGTTGACGATCTGATCGATCGCCAGCAGCGCGAAATTGAACGTCATCATCTCGATCACGGGGCGCAGCCCGACCATCGCCGCGCCGACACCGACCCCGGCGAAGCCCAGCTCGGTGATCGGTGTATCCACGACGCGCATCGCGCCGAACTCCTCCAGGAGGCCGCGGCTGACCTTGTACGCGCCCTGGTAGACCCCGACCTCCTCACCCATGAGGAACACGCGGTCGTCCAGGTGCATCTCTTCACGGAGCGCCTGGTTCAGCGCGTCGCGGTAGGTGAGGGTCGCCATCAGCCAACCTCCGGCGCGTAGACGTCGCGGAAGAGGGCATCGGGTGCCGGATCGGGCGCCTCCTCCGCGAACTTGTACGCGTCCTCGACTTCCTCCATCACGCTCGTATCCAGCGCCTTGACGTCTTCCTCCGTCATGATGCCGTCGGCGATCAGCTTCTGGGACCAGACGGCGATCGGGTCGCGCTTCCGCTGTTCCTCGACTTCTTCCTTGGTGCGGTAGTGGCCATGAATCGGATCGCTCATCGAGTGGCCCATGAAGCGGTAGGTCCGCACCTCGAGCAGCGTGGGAAGCTTTTCCTCGCGCGCCCGCTGCACCGCCCGCTCCATCGCGGCATGCACCGCGAGTACGTCCTGGCCGTCCACCACCTCGTTCGCCATGTCGTAGGAGCAGGCGCGCTCGGAGATATCGTAGATCGCGCTGGCCCGTTCGAGGGCCGTGCCCATGCCGTAGCGGTTGTTTTCGCAGATGTAGACGGCGGGGAGCTTCCACAGGGCGGCCATGTTGAGCGCCTCGTGGAAGGCGCCGTTGTTGACCGCGGCCTCGCCGAAGTAGCAGATCGCCACCTGGTCGGTATTCCGGTACTTCGCCGCGAAGGCCATTCCCGTCGCGAGCGGAATGTGACCGCCGACGATGCCGTGTCCGCCGAGGAAGCCGAGCGAGGCATCGAACAGGTGCATTGAGCCTCCCTTTCCGCCCGAACACCCGGCTGCCTTGCCGAACAGTTCGGCCATCACCGCTCGCGCGCTGATCCCGCGGACCAGGGCCTGACCATGCTCCCGGTAGGACGCGGTGATGTAGTCGTCCGGCCGGAGCGACGCGATCGTGCCCACCGCGACCGCTTCCTGCCCGATGTAGAGATGACAGAACCCGCCGATCTTGCCGAGACTGTAGGCCTCGCCCGTCTTCTCCTCGAAGCGGCGGATCAGCAGCATCTGGCGGAGCCAGTGCCGGTACTGCTCGGCCATCGCGGCGTCGGTGGCCTTCCTGCCGGATTTGGTTGCGGTGCCAGCCATCAGGAATTCCTGTGTGCCTTGGCCTGGTCCACCTGCTCCCAGGCGTGATAGGAAGAGCGCGTCAGCGGGCTCGCCTGCACATGGGCGAATCCCATGGCCATGCCGGCCTCGCGAAGCTCGGCGAACTCGTCGGGCGTGTAGAACCGGGCCACGGGCAGGTGCCCGTCGCTCGGGCGGAGGTACTGGCCGAGCGTCAGGATGTTGACGTCGCTGCGGCGAAGGTCGCGCATGCACACAAGCACCTCGTCCCATTCCTCGCCCATGCCGAGAATGATGCCGCTCTTGGTCAGCGCATCTGCCCCGCCCAGACGGCGCGCGGTGGCCAGCAGCTGCAGCGCGCGCCCATAGCGTCCGCCGGGTCGAGCCAGCCGGTACAGCCGCTCGGTCGTTTCCAGATTGTGGTTCAGGATGTCCGGCCCGGCGTCCATGACGAGCGCCAGCGCCCGTTCCGATCCCTTGAAGTCCGGAATCAGCACCTCGACCGACGTACGTGGCAGGCGGCTCCGGATCTCGGTGATGCAGGCGGCGAACGCTTCTGCGCCGCCGTTCGGCAGGTCATCCCGGTCCACCGACGTGATCACCACGTGCTCGAGCCCCATCCGGGCGACGGCCTCGGCCAGGTGCTGCGGCTCGAGCGGGTCGAAGGCCTTCGGCGTTCCGTGGGACACCGCGCAGTACGTGCAGTTGCGGGTGCACACGTCGCCCAGGATCATGAACGTCGCGGCCCGGTGCTCCCAGCACTCGCCGATGTTCGGGCAGCGCGCCTCCTCGCACACCGTGTGCAGGCCCAGCTCGCGCATCATGGACTTGAGGTGGGCATAGTTCGGCCCGCCGGGCGCCTTCACCTTGAGCCACAAGGGCTTGCGTCCTGGCGCCGCCACCGGCAATGCGGTCGGCTGGGCCAGCGGCGCGCGGGAAAGCTGCACCAGCGGCACGGCCAAGGCGTGGCTCCTTCGGGCGAGGGAGGGTGAGCGGTGTCGAACCCGCAAATAATAGTGGGAGGCGGAGAGCGATGGTACCCGGTTCGGCGCCGGCTCAGAAGAACAGGAGCAGCCCCGTCGATACCTGATCTGACCGGTTGCGGGCGCCCGAATGCGCCAGCGCTTCGGCCCGGGTGTACTCACCCACCAGGCGCAGCGACGCGGTCGCCTGGTACATCGTCATTGCGATGACGGCGCTGTTTCGCTTGAGGAGGGCATCGTTGGAGGCCGCCAGGTCGTTCAGCGTCTGATCGAGGAGACTCGCCCCGTAGCTGATGCCGAAGGTGAACGGCGCCCCGGAGCGGTTCGCCGTGAGCTGCGCGATGTAGCCGTACGACTTCCGCGTCATTCCTGACGCGTCCACACCCAGATTGGTGCTCAGGGCATAGGTCGATCCGATGCCCTTCCCGAGATATCCCGAGGTGACGAGCGAGAGGAGGCCCGCGTCGATGCGGACACCGCCGCCCAATCCTGTTGCCGTGATCCGCTCCGCGGCGCTCTGGCGCATGCCGCTGAGCCAGAGGCGCAGCTGGCCACCCATCGCGGGCGCACGCCAGGTCACCTCGGTTTCCACCCGGGGAAATGCGGTCGGCGCGGCGCCGTCCGTACCGAAGTCGCCCATGATGCGGTCGGGATCGAACAGCCCCACGGATATCTGGTAGCGGCGTGCGGCCGGCGACGAGTATGTGAGCTGCGCATTGAAGCTCGGATAGACGTAGCCGAAGCCGCTGCGCCCAAGCGTCGTCCCCGCGGCGCCCAGCCCGCCGCCGCTGGCGCCGGTGCCGAAGAGGGTCATGTCGTTGAGGATGTTCTCCCGCTGGTAGAGGCTGAGCTCGCGCCCGGCCAGCACCTGCCCCCAGCGTCCGCCGATCGTGAGATACGCCTGCCGCATATCGATCCGGGCCCCTGCCTGCGTCCCGCTGCTCACGTTGTCATGAATGCTCGCGTTTCCGATCATCACGCCGACGCCAAAATGCGCGCCGAGGTCCACCGTTCCCTCGTGCGTCTTCACATCCGCGACGGCGATCGCCGGGAGCAGTCCCGTCCGGATCCGCGTGATCAGCTCCGTGGGCACCCGCCCGCCGTCGATGACTCCGGGCACTGACACGCGTCCGTTGGTGAAGACGGCGAAGGCGTTCACGTTGCCCGCGAACGTGAGCGTCCAGCCGTCGCCAGGTTGCGCAGTCAGCTGTCCGGCCGCTGCCGACGGGGCGGCTGCCGGCGCAATCAGTCCCGCCACCAGACACGCGATTCCCCTCAGCCTCACGGCGCGGGCTCGGCCAGCAGCCGCTCGATCTCGGCGCGGAACTGGGCCACCTGCTGCCCGTGCTTCACGCCGGTCGCCGGCCCGAGCGAGCCGGCGTAGACCAGGCGGACCCGCCCATCACGGCCGAGGAAGACCGAGGTGGGAAAGGCGGTGAATCCATGCAGCTGGGGCAGGGTGGCCGCCGCGGCCTGGACGTCACTCGTTCCCGCGAGCAGCAGCGGGTACGGTACGCCCAGTCCGTCCCGAAACCGACGGACCAGGGGGGCGTCGACCGCCGTGTCGCCGGTGACTTCGTACGCCAGCCCGACCACTTCCAGGCCGCGCCCGTGGTAGCGACGGTACAGGTCGACCAGCACCGGCGCCGCCTCATGGCAGGTCGGGCACCAGGTGCCGAAAATGTCGAGCAGCACGACCTTGCCGCGGAAGCGGGCGTCGGAATTCGAGACCAGCTGGCCGGACAGATCCCGGAATGAGAAGCGGAAAGGTGTCGAGGTGTCCGCCGCGGTCATGTCGGTTGGGTTGCGCAGGTGAGGCCGGCCGGTAGTGCGCACGGCCGTGAATGGAGTCTCGGTGCGGAGCCCGGCATGGAACACGCCCCGCAGCGTGTCGCCGTCCAGCCGGCCGGTCAGCAGGTAGATGAAGGAGCCGTCGAAATGCCCCAGGGCGAAGCTGTCGGCGGCGGCGCGGCCCCAGAAATGTCCGTAGTCGCCGGTGTTGGACACGACGGCACCGGTGAAGCCGGTGGCGTCATTGGCGAACATGAATACCCGCGCGCTGGAGCGCCCGTCGGTCACATACGTGGCATCCCAGCTGCCGGTGAGGGCTGCCGTGGCGCGCTGGACCGGCCAGCGTCCGCGTGCGGCCCGGAACGGGATCGTGCGAGGGCCGCGGTTGCCCACGTTGTGGTAGACGCCGACCAGCGAGTCACCCCGCCGGATACCGATGATCGTGGCGGCGTAGTCCGCCATCTCCAGTGCGACGCTGTCGCCGCGGATGCGGATTCCCGAGAGCGCCGTGCAGACGCGACCGTTGCAGATGCGGCCGGCATAAGCGTCGGTGCCTGCCGTTACGTTGAGCGTAAAGCGAAGCTCTCCCCCGGCGAGATCCAGCACCGCGCGCCACGAGCCCGAAAGCGGCGCCGCGGTAACCGCGATGGCCAGCAGCGCACCGATCACCGGTGGCTCGCGTAGCGCTCGCCCGCTCGCACCGGCGCGGCGATCGTGTTGCCTCGCCACGGCGCGGGGCAGGGATAGTTGGCGTTGTAGGCGCAGAACGGATTGCGGGCGCGATTGAAATCGAGCCGGTAACGGCCGTCAGCGAGCGGCTCGAGCGCGACGAATCGCCCCGCAGGATAGCTCCCGGCGCCGGTGGTCCCATCGCGGAAATAGATCTCGAGCGAAGACTCCTCCCCGGCGGGATCGGGAATCCGGAGCACCCGAAGGCTCGTCGTCCCGCCCAGGCCCATCATCACGCGTCCCGCATCCGTGGCATCGACTTCCTCGCCCTCGGCCGTGAGCACCCGCTCGGTGGCCGGTGCTGCCGCCGGCATGAGCGGTCCACTGAAGACCAATGCCGGATCGTAGGGGTAGTAGTCGGGAGGTGGCGCCGGTGCCGGCGAGCCGAACAGCCAGAGCCGGGTCCGGCCGGGCGGCCCCGAGACGAGCGCCATGCGCGAGCCAACCCGTACGGGTCGGTCGCGGGGCAGTGCCCGTGACGGCCCATCGCCCTCGAGCCAGACCACGCTGCCTCGCTCGACTACTCGCTGGCCCGCCGTCGTTCCACCATCGATCGGCGCGCGCTGAGGTCCGACCAGCATTACACCGACCGCCGCCCGCGGAGAGACTGGCGCGTGAGCGAGCCAGTCAGCGAAGGCGGACCGCTCGGTGGTGAGATTCGCCGGGGCCTGCGCCGCGCACGGCGCGGCGGCGAGAGCCAGCACGGCACCCAGGGTCAGGCGCATCAACGCACCGCCGTCCAAGAAAGGCTGATCAGGATGCGGGGAGTGGGGCCACCAGAAGTATCGGTGTCGTCGGCTGCAGCGAGCCGGTGGCGGGCTCCTCGGTCACGGCGGCCGCGCTGATCACTCCGCCCGCCGGGAAAGGAACCTGCTGCAGCATGGCATGTCCGGTCGTATCGGCGTTGAAGGTGAGCGACGGTACGGGCTTTCCATCCTTGATGAACCACAGCTGATAGGCCCGGCCGGCGGGCGCCTGCTTCAGCCGGAACGCGTGCAGGATCGCGACGCCGCGCGCGCGGTCCACGAAGAGCTGAGCACCCGGTTTCGGGTCACCCGAAGAGGTGAGCTCGTAGATCCGGACTCCGGGCTCCAGAATCGCATTCAGCGTCGCCTCGCGGCCGCGCAGCCGGGCCGCGAGTTCACCGAGCGTCGAATCCCGTGCGGCGAGCTCCTGCCGCAGCGTATCCCGTGAGCGCCCCAGCGCAAAGGCGAGGAACAGCGCGGCGGCCATCCCGCTGGCCAGTACCGCGACGGCCCACGGCGAGCGGCGCGGGCGCGCCGCGGCCGACACGCGCGATGCGGCTTGCGGAGCGGCCGTGCCGGGGCGCGATCGGAGCACACGCGCGCGGAGCTCGGCGCCCGGGGCCGGCGCGTCGGCGCCGGCAGCGAGCAGGGCGGCCACTTCCCGGAACGCCGCGACTTCGCGCTGAGCCTCCGGGCTCGAGGCGAGATACGCCTCGAACGTACGCGCGTCGTCGGCGTCGAGCGCGCCGAGGGCGTACGCCGCGGCGAGGTCCATCGGAGACGAATGCGGCGTGTCGCTCATTCGGCACGCTCGAAGAAATAGGGCGAGAGCGAATCCCTCAGCTTCTGCATCGCCGAGCGTACGCGGGTCTTCACGGTGCCGAGGGGCTCATCCAGCCGGAGCGCGATCTCGGACTGCGACAGCCCTTCGTAGAACGCAAGCTCGACGGCCTCGCGCTGCGCGGCGCTCAGCCCGGCCAGCGCCTCGCGCACCTTCCGCTGCCGTTCATCGGCGTCAACCGCTTCGCCCGGATCCGAGCGCCAGGTGCCCATCGCCGGACCTGGTCCTGGCTCCGATCCCGCGCTGGTGGTGGCGCGATCGCGCCGGACGCGGGCGCGAGTCAGGTCAAGCGCCCGGCTCCGCGCGATCATCGTGAGCCAGGCGGGCACCGAGCCGCGCGCTTCCTCGAAGCGCGCGGCGTCCCGCCAGGCCTGCGCGAACGTCTCCGCCACCACTTCCTCGGCATCGGCTCGCTGGCCGACGATGCGGTAGGCGACGGCGTGGAGCACCCGCGCGTAGCGATCGTACAGACGTCCGACCGCGGCCTCTTCGCCGCCCGCGGCACGCGTCATCAACTCCCGGTCGCTGGAGCCGGCCGGCGACGCAGAGAAGGTGCTACTCATCCGCCATGTGACGTACGTGCCCCCGGCAAGGTCGATTCGGCGTGCGGACAATGCGCTGCTCCGCATTGTACCACGCCGAGCGGACCATCCACAAGCAGCGGTACGGGCGCGGGCGGGTGCGATCACGGCAGGGCGCGCGCGCCCGAACCGCGGGTAAACAGCAGCGTGCCTGTCCGATCGCCGCTCCGCACGCGTACGATGTTGACCTGATCGGCGTACCGGTCGAAGAGCACCGTGTCGAGCATCCTGGCTCCGGCCAGCCCCGCGTCGAGGGGAGCGGACAGGCGAAGTTCCACGATGTCCGCCCGCCGGCCGATGCCGCCGAGCCCGAACCGCAGCACCCGTCCGTCGCGCGCGGTGATCACGATTCCGCCGGCCACCCGCGCGGCCCGGGCGGCATCGTCGCCACCGAGGGTCTGGAATTCATCGGCGAAGACGCGTACCACGAGCTCGGCGCGCCGGGCCGTCAGATCGTAGCTGAGCTCAGCGGAGCTGGTGTGCATCGGGTGCATCGCGACCGCCAGGAGCAGCGGCGCGACGGCAAGGAGGCGGCCCGGATTCACCACGGCCGACGCTCGGCGGCCATGACGGCTGCGGCCAGCACCGCGGCGGCGCTGACGGCCACCACGCGGATCCGATGTGCCTGTCCGATGCCCGCCGACTCGCGCCAGGCCGAAATCAGCCGGTCAAGACCGGTGAGCGCCGCCGCGCATGCGGCGAGCACCACCACCTGCCCGAGCTCGATGCCGATATTGAAGCCCAGGAGCGGCACGACGATGTGATCGGTGAAGAGGCTCTGCAGGTAGTTGGCGAAGCCGGCACCGTGCACCAGCCCGAACACCGCGGCGAGGAGCGGGCGCAGCCGTGAGTGCCAGGGCCGGTCGGTCCGGCGCCGTACCACGATGTTCTCGATGCCCGTAGCAATGATGGTCAGCGGAATCAGGAACTCGATGAGCGGCGTGGGCAGCCGCAGCACTCCGGTCACCGCCAGCACGAGCGTCAGCGAGTGGCCGATGGTGAACGCGGTGACCACGCGCAGGCTCTCGCGCCAGTCCCGCAGCCGGTAGATCGCGGCCAGAACAAGCAGGAAGAGAATGTGATCGGCCGCGTCGAGATCCACGATGTGGTGGAAACCCAGCGTGACGAACGTCGGCAGATCGGACATCGGGCCTCCTCGAGGGTGACGGCGGTGGTTGCCGTACTTACGCCCGCGGGAGGCGATCGGATGGGGTGCCTACCAGCGCCAGTAGCGCTCGGGCGAGAGGACCGACACGTCCTCGTGGGTGGACGCCCCGCTGACGAACTGGCTGATGATGAGGCCCGTCAGCGCCGCCAGCAGGATCCCGTTTCGGCCGTGTCCCGTCGCGTACCAGAGTCCATCGACGCCGGGCGCCGCACCGACGATGGGGAGGCCGTCCGGCGTGACGGGCCGGAGCCCGGCCCAGGTACGGGTCGGGTGCCGGCCGGCCAGCGCGGGGCACAGCGTGGCCAGGCAGGCGAGGATTCGGTCCACCCCGTCGGGGGTCACGCTTGCATCGAATCCGGCAAACTCCATCGTGGAGCCCGCGATCGCCTCGGCGCCCCGGGCGAGCACATAGCAGTCGCGATTGTAGAGGACCGCCCGCGGGATGTCGGCGGGCCAGGGCAGCGCCACCATCTGACCGCGAACCGGCTCCACCGACAGCGGCCGAGGCAGCCCGGCGATGCGGCCCGACCAGGCACCCGCGGCGATGACGATGTTGTCGGTGGGATACCGTTCCGCGCCGATCACGGCGGTCACACGGCCGGCCTGGCGCTCGATCGCGATGGCGGTATCCTTGACGACGCGGGCGCCTCGCCGGGTCGCATCGGCCAGCAGCGCTCGCACCAGCGCCTCAGGGTCGAGTGCGCCGTCGCGACGCGCCCAGAGCGCGCCGAAGACGGGGCCGGTCCACGGCCAGTGCTCGCGGGACTCCTTGGCATCGAGCCAGTCGCACAGGTAGCCTTGCTGGCGCTGCCACGCCACCTTCGACTTGAGTTCCGCCACCTGCTGCTCGTCGGTCGCGAGCTGGGCGATCCCTTCCTGCCACAGGGCGATGTCAATGCCGGTGGATTCCAGGAGCGGACCCGCGATCTCGGCATACCGGTCCCGCGCGGCCAGACCGATCTCGAAGAGCGGATCGTGACCATCCGCCTCGATCTGCGGCGCGAGCATTCCCCCGGCCGCCTGCCAGGCCGCGCCCGGCGTGCCGGCATCCAGCACCAGCGGCCGGTGTCCGGCAACGGCCAGTTCGCGGGCGCAGGCGGCCCCGATCGCGCCTCCACCGACGACGACAACATCATGCGAAGGTGTCACTTACTGTCCTATGAAACTTTTTGAAACGTTGGGGCGTACAGGTCAGCGTCTGGCCACCTCAGGAGGAAAATAGCATGGTTCGCAGCATCGTTGGCTTCTCGGTGTTCGCCGTGGTGTCGGTCGTGCTGTTCAAGATCATCTTCGGCCTGTTTCTGGGTGCGCTCGGGCTGATCGGTGTGGTGCTGAAGCTGGCGCTCTGGGGCTTCCTGATCTACCTGGTGCTGAAGATCTTCGCCCCGAACACTGCAGCGCGCGTGAGGGAAGTGATCTCCGGCAAGCCGGCCTGACCGGCTGTCCTGGCGAGCGAACAGGAGAAACGCCCGGCATGGTGCCGGGCGTTTCTCCTGTCACCAATCGCCGCCGGTCAGCGTGCTCCCACTGCCTCACTCTCCGGCTCGCTGGCGCGCGCCCGGAGTGCGGCGGCCGGCGGTGCGCCCGCCGGAAGGCGGAGACGGCCCCCCGCGCGCCACAGCCCTCGGGCGGCGTGCCACGGCTGCACCCGGCTGTCCCGCGGCCGAAGATCGTGCCGTTCGACGACGTCGACCGTCTCGATCCTCCGCGCATGCCGCGCCGCCCGGGCGAGCAGCTCCGCGTTGGCGGCCCAGCCGTCGGCGCTGAGCAGCGGACCGTTCGCCTCGCGGAACGCGCTCCGCAGCGTCACCAGCCGGAAGGCGCCGAATCCCGAGACCACGTCCGACACCCCTGGCACCCGCACGCGCCCCCGGAGCAGCATGGGGGCCAGCCTCCGCAACAACCGCCGGCCTCGTGTCGCCCCGTCGCCGGGCGAGCCCTGGGCGACGACCATATCGGCGCCACCCTCCAGCCGCCGTACGAGCTCCGGCAGGTACTGCGGGCCGTGCGCGAAGTCCGCGTGCATGAGGACCGCGCAGTCCCGCTTCGGCCGGTCGGTGCGGTCGGCGGCGAAGCGAAGCAGCTCCTCGACGGTCCGTCCGTAACCCAGGCGGGCGGGGTGGCGGAGCACGGTGAGCGGCAGGACCCGCGCGTACGGGGCCAGCACCTCGGCCGTGGCGTCGGTCGATCCGTCGTCGGCGACGACGAGTTGGTACTCGCGGGAGAATTCCGCAAACACCTGCCGGATCTTCCACAGCAGAAGGCCGACCGTCGGCGCTTCGTTATGACTTGGAATGCAGACGTAGATCATGTTCCGTCAGTTGTGAGGGCATTGAACGATACACCGGAGCCGCCGGCGCCGAGAAGCGTCAGATCCGGCTCGCCTTCTCGACCCGGGGTCTGCGCTCCCCGGCGCGGCGGCTGGTGACGGCGGCAAGCATCGCGCGGAGCTCGGCCAGGCTGAACGGCTTGTGCAGGTAGGGCCGGGCGAGTCCCTCGAGGAACGCGAGCGTGTCGCCGCGGACGGTGTCACCGGTGCTGAAGATCACCCGCGGGCCGGCCTCGGGGTCGACGCGAAGCAGTCGCTCGAAGAACTCCCGCCCGCCGAGCCGGGGCATGCGCAGGTCCGAGATGATCAGGTCGAAGACGTCGGCTTCCGCCAGCTCGAGCGCCTCGGCGCCATCGCCGGCGACCACGACCTCGTGCCCCCATGCTTCCAGTGTCGCCCGCATGTAGTGGAGGATATGGGGCTCGTCGTCCACCACCAGCACCCGCAGTCCGGTGGTGACGACGCGAATCGTGGCTGCGACCGGCGCTTCGGCCGGCACCGCGTCACCGCAGGGCAGCTGAATCGTGAAGGTGGCGCCTTCGCCCTCGCGGGAACTGAGCGTGATGCGTCCGCCATGCTCCTTCACGATCCCCTGGCTGATCGACAGGCCAAGACCGGTGCCCTGGCCCTCGCCCTTGGTGGTGAAAAACGGCTCGAACACCTGTCGCGCGAGCTCGTCGGTCATGCCGGGCCCGTCGTCCGCGATCTCGATCATGACGCCATCCAGCAGCCGTCGCGCGCGGACCCTGATGGTGCCGGCGCGTTCCGTCGTGGCGATGGCCTGCGCCGCGTTGTTGATCAGGTTCACCAGGACCTGCTGCATCTGGTTGGGGTCGAGGACGACCATGGGCAGCCCGTCCTCGAGCTCCATCACCGCCTCCACGTGGTAGCCGAGCAGCTGGTTCCGGAGCAGCGCAAGCGTCGACGTGAGGAGCGGCTCCAGCGCTACCAGCCGGCGCTGACGTTCCTGCTTGCGGGCAAATCCGAGCAGGTTCTTGACGATGCTGGAGGCCCGTTCGGCCTCCTCCCGGATCACCGACAGCGGCTCTCGCAGCCCGGCCGGGACCTCGGGCGATTCGCCCAGAAAGTCGGCAAATCCCACCACCGAGGCGAGCGGGTTGTTGAGATCGTGGGCGATGCCGGCGATGAGCTGGCCGATCGCCGACATCTTCTCGGACTGGATCAGCTGGTCCTGAAGCCGGCGGCGCTCGGTCTGATCGTCGAAGAGCAGCACGGTCGTGGACGGATCCCCCTCGCTGATCGGGACGGTGGTCACCGAGTAGCTCAGCTCCCCGGTCCGGAGCTCCACCTCGCCGGTCGGAACCACGTCTCCCAGGGCGCGGCGGATGTCGGCGGCCCATTCGGGGGGTACGAACGCGTGCCAGGGTCGGCCAATCAGCGACGCCGGCGGGGCGTCCACCAGCTTCGCGAAGGCCCGGTTGGCACGGCGAATGCTGCCGGATCGGTCCACGATGCACAGGGCGAGGGCGATCGCGTCCACCACCTCCTGCCACGACTTCCGGCCGTCGTCATGCAGGTCCACCAGGCGGGCGCTCTCCAGCGCGATGCTCGCCTCCGCCACCAGTCCCTGCAGCAGGGGCAGGGCCGACGGCGTGAATCCGCTCGAAGGTGCGCGAACCGCTATCGCGCCTGTGACCTGCGTCTTGGCGAGGAGGGGCGTGAGCGCCCATGTTCCGCTGAGGTCGCCGGCGGAGGGAGGGTCGGCGTTAACGAGCAGTTTGTCCACTCCCTCCGCCACGATGAGCGGCCCCGGCTGGGCGGCGGCGAAGTCGAGCAGCGCGCGGCGATCACGGCCGGGAGTGGGCCAGCTGTGCAGGTCATCGGGGTCATCGGTGTCCTTGTTCAGCAGGATCACCGCGATCTCGGTCGGCGCGAGGCCGAGGCGGATGTGCTGGATCAGCAGATCGATGATGGACGCGCGGCGCAGTGTGCCGGCCAGCTCATGAGCAAAGGCCGTCAGCTTCTCGACCAGCGACTCGGCATTTTCCGGGGAAGATTCACCGTGCACACAACCGCCTGGATGGGGTAACGCCATGATTCGTCCTGACACGCGCAGCCGCCTGACGGCCGCCGATCTGCAGCTGGTGATCCTGCTGCTGAGCAGCGGATCGGCTGGTCGCCGGGCGTCGCTCGAGCGGCGCTTGACGGCCGAGGGTCCGGATGCGCTCCTCGATGTGCCGGAGCTGCTTGAGCGTCTGCTCGCCGTCGGCTCGGTGCTGGTGCCATCCGAGGCGCTCTTCGTCTATGTGCTGCTCCGTCAGACGCTGCGGAACGCCGGCGTCGACGATCGGGCCCTGGCGGACTATCTGGCGGCGCTGGTGATTGATTTTGGCCGACGGGACCGAGCCTGGCGAATCGACTGGAACGACGACGAGCAGCATCGCTACATGGTCGATATTCTGGCCGACCTCGAATCGAGCGAAGGCGACCGCCGCTTCAAGGTCATGGCCCACCTGGGCAACTACGCCCTCTGGCTGTCGGGCCTCTTCCCCGATTACATCGCCGCGCGCCGCCTCCGGAAGGGCGGCCCCGACCTCACCTACTACGATGCGCTCGGGCGGCGGGGTTTCGGACTTGCGTCCGATCACGCGCTGGCCGACCACTACGGCCTGGGCGACGTCTTCCGCATCGCCGCCGAGCGCTTTCCGTCGCTCCGCGGCGCGCTCAACGGCATGAGCGACCGCGTTCTGTTTCCCCATCACGCGTCACCCGACCGCATCCTCAGGGACCTCGGCGCCCACTAGGCGCGTGGGCGAACGCCTGCGCCTCCGCCACCAGCGCCGCGAAGAGGCGGCTGTCGGCCGACGTGGCGTCCGCGTGCATTTCCTCGGGGTGCCATTGCACGGCGATCAGCCACGGATCGGTCTCGGCCTCGACCGCTTCCACCAGGTTGTCGTCGGCCCAGCCGGAGGCGATCAGGCCCGGGGCAAGGTCCCGCACGGCCTGGTGATGGAACGAGTTGGCTGCCGTCGCCGTTTGTCCGAGCGCGATGGCGGTGCGGCTGCCGGGCTGCACGCGGATCGCGTGCGCGGCGGCGTTCCGCGCGGTCGGCGCCTCGTGCGCCACGGCGGATGGCCGCTCCGAGGGCAGATCCTGATACAGCGTGCCGCCGAGCGCGACGTTCACGAGCTGTATACCGCGGCAGACACCGAGCACCGGCATGTCGCGTTCGCGGGCGGCCCTGAACGCGGCGAGCTCGAACAGGTCGCGGCTCCGCGAGATCGTGCCGAGGCGCGGAGAAGGCGTCTCGCCGTAGAGTGCCGGATCGATGTCCTCCCCGCCCGTCAGCAGCAGCCCGTCGGCGCCCTCGAGCGCGGCCGCGGCATGCTCGGCGCCGAGGATCGGCGAGAGAATCAGCGGCACGCCGCCCGCCTTCAGCACACTCTCGACGTATGCGGCGTTGACGCCCGTGCGGTCGGCACCATCCCAGCGGCGGAGCACCCCGGTCACGGCGATGCGCGGTCTCACGTGGCGAGCACCGAATCGGGGAAGTAAGGGCAGCGCGCGTCCTCGAAGCGCTTCGGGTCGCTCTGCACCCCGATGAGCGGAACGGTCGCCGCGCCCATCGTCACGCTCCCGATCCTGGGCGCCCGCTCGACCGGTGCCCCCTCGAAGAGAACGACGCCGAGCGGCTTCTCGGTGGAATCGATCACCAGCACCCCGAATCCCAGTTTCACCTTCGGCGGAAGCGCGCCGTCCACGCCGATCACCCAGAGCGAATCGCCGCGCTGGCGCCCGGTGACCGCGCGGTAGGCGGGTCCGGCCGCGAGGCGTGCCACGAGGCGCTCCGGCAGCGTCTCCGGTGGCGACCCGAGGGTCCGGTCGCGCACGCCGAACTCGCTGATCAGCTGCTGCGGCCCGACCAGCGCGGCGATGCCGCAGGCCGTGGCATGGGGCGGCGCGTCGCCGCACGCGGCGAATGTCATACAGGCAATGGATACGACGAGGACGCGCGCTGCCATGGTGACTCCCGAGGGCGATGTCCGGAAAATAGCGCAGGCGCGCGGGTTTGGCGCGACGGGCGTCGCTTGACGCTGCCGCGCTGTCCGCCGTAACATTCTGCCCGCCTCCAGGTGCGGTTCTCCCTTCGAAAGGACAGGAAGGCGTGTTCGAGAGCCTTCGTACGCGACTCGACCGGCTGTTCGCCGAGCAGGGCGGGCGTCCCGACGCACGGGCCTACGCGGCCGGCCTGCGTGAGGCCGTCGTCGAGGCGAAGGCCGCGGTGGGGGCGATGCGTGACGCGCTCGCCGCGAGCCAGCGCGAGCTCGAATCGGAGCGGAAGCGGCTGGCGGACGCCGAACGCCGCGGACGGCTGGCGGCGGAGCTTCCCGATCCGGAAACGGTCGCCGTGGCGGAGCGCTTTGCCGTGCGGCATCGCGAGCGCATCGCGGTGCTCGAGCGAAAGCTGACGGTACAGGCGGACGAAATCGCGATGGCGGAGCGGGAGGTAACGGAGATGACGGCGCAGCTGCGGGAGGCGCAGCAGGGTCGCGTGCCCGACGTGACGCCCCGTCTCGAGCACGATCCCGCCGCGGACGGCGAAAGCGACCTGATGGCGGCGCGGGCCCAGCGCGCGCTGCACGAGGCCGCGGTCGAGGCCCAGCTGGCGCACCTCAAGAAGAAGCTGGGCCGGGAGCAGTGAGCGTTCCGAACGACATCCTGATCCAAAGGAATCTGCCGTGACTTCTGAGAGCAGCGGTCCCCTGAACGATGCCGTCGGCGATCGTCCGCGTCCCGCTCCGGGCGCGATCGGTGCGCTCGAGACCGGCTTCTTCGGCCATCCCCGCGGCCTCGCCACCCTCTTCTTCACCGAGATGTGGGAGCGGTTCAGCTACTACGGCATGCGCGCGTTTCTCATCCTCTACATGGTGAACGCGCTCAAGTTCGACGATAAGCACGCAGGCGCCGCCTACGGTACCTACACCGCGAGCGCCTGGGCGGCCGCGATTTTCGGCGGCATCATCGCCGACCGCTGGCTGGGCCAGTACAAGAGCGTGCTGATCGGCGGCATCATCATCACGCTGGGCCACTTTACGCTCGCGATGCATCCGCTGCCGTTCTTCTACGCCGGCCTGGGCCTGATCGTGATCGGCACCGGTCTCCTGAAGCCCAACGTCAGCGGGATCGTCGGCTCGCTCTACAGCGTCGAAGACGCCCGGCGCGACGCCGGGTTTTCCATCTTCTACATGGGGATCAATCTCGGCGCCATGCTGGGCCCGCTCATCGCCGGATATCTGGCGCAGCGGGTGGACTGGCATCTGGGCTTCGCCTGCGCCGGCGTCGGCATGACGGCGGGGCTCGTGCAGTACATCGCCGGGCGGAAGCACCTCAAGCCGGCGATCGACCGGCTGGAGCAGCGGCGGAAGGAGGTCCGTGCGACCGCCGCGGCGGACGAGGCCCTCCCTGGCAAGCGCACCGTGGGCGGCTTCACCGGCATCGAATGGAAGCGGCTCGGGGCGATGGCCGTCTTCTTCGTCTTTGCGGCGGTCTTCTGGGGGGCGTACGAACAGGCGGGGTCCACGCTGAGCCTGTTCGGCGACCGCTACAGCGAAACGTCGATTCTGGGCTTCGGCTTTCCCTCGAGCTGGTTCCAGTCGGTGCAGCCGGTGTTCGTCATCGCGCTGGCGCCGGTGTTCGCGTGGCTGTGGACACGGCTGGGACGGCACGAGCCTTCGACGCCCACGAAGTTCGCGGTTGGCCTGCTCTTCATCGGGTTGTCGTTCGTGTTCCTGCTCCCGGCGGCGCAGAAGATTCAGAACATGCCCGGCGTCCGGGTCAGCGCGATGTGGCTGGTGGGATGCTACTTCATTCAGGAACTGGCCGAACTCTGCGTCTCACCGGTCGGTCTTTCGGTGTTCACCAAGCTGTCACCGATCAAGATCGCGGGCATGATGCTCGGCGTCTGGTTCCTGGCCGACGCGCTGGGCAACAAGGTCGCCGGATATGCCGCCGGCTTCATGTCGACGGCGCCGCTGACGCAGATCTTCGGAACCATCGCCGCGGTCTGCCTCGGCGCGTCAGTGCTCGCGTTCCTGCTCATCCGCCCGGTCCGGAAGCTGATGGGCGGCGTGCACTAGGCCGGTGCGTCAGTCGGTGGGCCGGGCCCGGAGCGCGCGTTCGCTCTTGAAGATCCGGAACAGGTAGAGCAGCGACGGCACCAGGATCATTCCGCCCGCGGCGAGG
Source organism: Gemmatimonadales bacterium (assembly GCA_038321865.1). Classification (GTDB taxonomy): domain Bacteria; phylum Gemmatimonadota; class Gemmatimonadetes; order Gemmatimonadales; family GWC2-71-9; genus JAICUF01. Next base: position 64,471 of record JBBQFH010000007.1, on the reverse strand, counting down.
CCCAGCGCGACAAAGCGCAGCGTCGTCGCGGGCGCAGCCGTCTGGGCGATCGTCAGATCAGGCGGCACGAGATAGGGGTACTGTCCCACCGCCCAGCCCCAGAGCACCAGCGACACCAGCGCGCCGGCGCCGAGGCGCGCGAGCCGGAACCGCCGCGACCAGAGCGCCCAGCAGGCCCCGATGGCCGCGAGCGCCGCACCGGAGTGCAGCGGCGGCGCCCAGACCGAGCGGGTGAGCGCGGCGTGCATGCGCGGCGCGTCGGCCTTGGCGAAGGCGAGTGCCGTCAGGGCCGCGACGACGGTTGCGGCGAAGGCCCACAGCGCACGGGTACGGAAGTCGTCCGCCAGCTCGCCCCGGCCGGCCTCGACGGTGAGGTACACCGCCGCGAGGAAGGCGAAGAGCGCAAGCGTCATGAGCCCGACGGCGAGCGCAAAGGGCGTGGCCCACGGGCCGATGTACGCCGCCCGGAAGCCGCCGGCCGGCGCGAGGACGCGCCCGGTCGCGACGGTGCCGACCGCCACGCCGAGCAGGAGCGGCGTGACCACGCTCGCGCTCGCGAACACGGCGCCCCAGCGGCGCTGCACCGTGTCGCGCCGGCTGTCGTACGAGCGGAAGGTGAAGGCGGAGCCGCGCAGCACGATCCCGACCAGCACCAGCACCAGCGGCACGTGCAGCACGGTGGTGAGCCTCGCGAACGCCACCGGAAAGCAGGTGAACAGCAGCACCACCGCCAGGATCAGCCAGACGTGGTTCGCTTCCCAGATCGGCCCGATCGCGTCGGCGATCAGCGCCCGCTGGCGGCTCCTGCGGGGTCCCGAGGCGAACAGGTCCCACACCCCGCCTCCGAAGTCGGCGCCGGCGAGCAGCACGTAGGCATTGAGCGCGAGGACGAGCACCCCGGCCAGCAGGTCGGCCAGCCCGAGTTCACGCATGGGCGACCGCGGGGCCGACGGGCGCGCGGACGATCTGGCGGTACAGCAGCCAGACGACCGCGGCCGACAACGCGACGTACAGCAGGGTAAACAACACGAACGGCACGATGATGCCCGGCATCGGTGTCACCGCATCCCTGGTACGCAGCACGCCCCAGATGATCCACGGCTGGCGCCCGACCTCCGTCACCACCCAGCCGGCTTCGACGGCGAGAAACCCGAACGGCGCCGCGACGGTAATGGCACGCAGCAGCCGGCGATTGGCGGCGAGGCTCCGCCTCCGCCAGGCCGCCCACACGGCCCAGACCGAGATCAGTGCGAGGCAGGTTCCCAGCGCCACCATCACCTGAAACGCAACGTGCACGACCGCGAGCGGGGGCCACTGATCCCGGGGAACTCGATCCAGCCCGGCCACCTCGGCATCGGGATCGTGGAAAGCGAGGAGCGAGAGTCCATAGGGGATGCGGAGGCCGAAATGGACCGTTCGTGCATCCGGGTCGGGCCATCCCCCGATCGTCAGCGGGGCGCCATGCCGGGTGATGAACACCGATTCGAGAGCGGCCAGCTTCCCCGGCTGCTGCACGGCGACGAATCGGGCGCTGAGATCGCCGGAAAGCGGCTGGATGATGGCGGCGGGCACCGCGACCACGAGGGCCACCCGAAGCGCGCGCAGATGGAAGCCGTTCGCCGGATCACGCAGGAGCAGAAAGGCGTGGATGCCGGCCACCGCGAAGCCGGTGGCGACGTACGCCGCAATCGTCATGTGCAGTGTCTGCTGGAACGCAGCGGGGTTGGCCAGCGCCTGCAGCGGGTGGACCGCCGTGACCCGGCCGGCGGTCATCTCGAACCCCGCCGGCGTGTTCATCCACGCGTTCGCGATGACGACGAACACGCCCGACGCCGCGCCACTGATCGCGACCGCAGCGCCAGCGAGCAGGTGCGCCCGGGGCGAGACGCGGTCCCAGCCGTACAGGTATATGCCCAGGAAGATCGCTTCGGTGAAGAACGCGAAGCCCTCGAGCGAGAAGGGCATGCCGATGACCGGACCGGCGAACGCCATGAAGCCGGGCCACAGCAGACCCAGTTCGAACGAGAGCACCGTGCCGGAGACCGCGCCGACCGCGAACAGGATCGCGGTTCCCCTGGCCCAGCGCCGGGCCAGGTCGAGGTAGATCGCATCGCCGGTTTGCCGCCAGCGCCATTCCGCCAAAACCATGAGCAGCGGCATGCCGATGCCGACCGCGGCGAAAATGATGTGGAAGCCGAGCGACATGGCCATCTGGCCCCGCGCGGCGAGCAGGTCGGACATCGGCGTCTCCGGAATGTGCCGCCAAGCTACGGGCGCCGGGCCGCGGCCACAATGGACCTGCTTGCCGGGCGCGCGGAGCCGTCATACTGTGCAGCCGCAGCCATGTCCGCCGTCACCGGGAGATTCGTGAACGCCTTCCATCGCCGCTCATCGCTGGGCGTGCTCGCCCTCGCGCTCGCCGCCTGCTCATCGCCGGCGCCGAGGGTGCGCGCCACCGGCGCTCGCACCCGCGGCCCCGATACCGTCGCCTTCAGCCCACCGGCCGACTCCACGGAGCCGGACGGCCCGGCCACTCGCGCGGCGCAGCGGGGGCGTGCGCTCCTCGCCCACACGCGCGACAGCCTGCCGGCGCACGTGGGCGCCGCACTGCAGTGCGTGAGCTGCCACCCCAACGACGGGCGGCAGCCCGATGCGATGCCCTGGGTCGGCGTATACGCACGCTATCCGCAGTACCGCGCGCGGAGCGCTTCGGTGGGGCTGATCGAAGATCGCGTCAACGACTGTTTCATCCGGAGCATGAACGGAACGGCGCTCGATCCGGCCGGGCCGGACATGCGCGACATTGTCGCCTACCTCGCATTCCTGTCCCGTGGAGTGCCGGTGGGCGCCGTGGTGCGCGGGCAGGGGCTTCGGATGCTGTCAGTCACGCATGGCGACTCCGCTCGCGGTGGCGCGATCTTCGACTCCTCCTGCGCTCGCTGCCATGGGCCGAAGGGCGATGGTACGGCTGCCGCGCCGCCGGTCTGGGGACCGCATTCGTTCAACATCGGTGCCGGCATGGCCCGCGCCCGCACGGCCGCGGCGTTCATCCGCTACAACATGCCCTTCGATCGGCCGGGGACCCTCACCGATCAGCAGGCCGCCGATGTCGCGGCCTACATCACGGCCCAACCCCGGCCGGATTTTCCGGGCAAGGAGCGCGACTGGCCCGAGGGCGGCGCCCCCGCGGACGTCGCCTACCCGACCCTGTACCAGCGGCAGCATCCCGGCGCACCGCGGCGCTGATCAAGCGCCCCGGATTCCCTCACGGTGTACTGAAATCACCTCGTCGCCCGCCACGACGTAGATCCGGTCGGTTTTTCGCGTATCCATCACCATCGTGCCCGTGAAGCTTCCAAACGCGGGAAGGATGGCGCCCCGCGTGCCGAGCACGAAGCAGGGCAGGCGGGCCGACTGCCGGCCGGCGCCATACACCACGTAGCCCGGATGGATGTGCCCCGCGAGGACGTAGCCGTCCGGCGACACGCCGGGCTCGTGGCAGAGCGCGAAAGGCGCGACCAGGTGGGGCGCGTTCACGACGCTGATGCCGAGCGCATCAGGGGGGTCCCCGGCCCGGACGTCGTGATTGCCGCGCACCAGCAGGACGTCCAGCGTCGCATGGGCCGCCCGCCACGCGCTGATCGTGGCCAGGGTGGCGGCGGCAGCGCGGCCTTCCCGGGCGTGAAAGAGATCGCCCAGGAGGATGAGCCGCTTTGCGCCGGTACGCCGAAGGGCCGCGGCGAGCCGGCCGAGGTCCTCGCGGGTGGTACCACCGGGAATCGGAATTCCGCCGGCGCGGAAGGTGGCCGCCTTGCCCCAGTGCAGGTCGGCGACGATGAGCGCGCGTTCCCGCTCCCAGTACAGCGCACGTTCCGCGAGGAGGCGCACCGCTTCACCGGCAATTACGGTGACGGCATCGTTCACGAGCGCTCCCGTGGGCGCGCGGACCGGAGGTTCGCGAAGCGCGGAATGGCCGGCCCCGCCGCCCGCTCGAGCGGCTCAGCCATGCGGCGGACGCGATCCGCGAGCTTCTCCGAACTCAGCTCTTCGCGTGCGCGGTCCACGATGAGCGGGAATGCGAGGGGCGTCGGGCGCTCGACCTCGACGACCGAGACGCGGCCGGCGGCGAGTCGCGCCAGCGTCCGGCCCAGCCGGCTCTGCTCCAACTGCCGTTCGAGCACCTCGCGCTCTGCCTGTCGCAGCAGGAGGTTTCCGGGGTCATATCTCGCGAACACCTCGTAGATGAGCCCGCTGGACGCCTGCAGCTGTTTGACCGACTTTGCCGCGCCCGGAAACCCCTGGAAGATCAGCCCTGCGACCCGTGCCACTTCCCGAAACTGCCTCCGCGCCATCTCGGCCGCGTTGAGACTCGCGGGAATGTCGTTGAAGAGAAACTCGCTGGAGAGCAGCCCGTGCTCGAGCGCCTCATCGAGGGGTGCCCGCTCGGTGGAAAGCAGCTCGAATCCGTAGTCGTTCGCGGCCAGGGTGAACGTGATCGGCCCGAGCTGTGCGATGCGATACGCGAAAAGCGCGGCCATCCCTTCGTGCACCAGCCGGCCCTCGATCGGGTACACGAACAGGTGATGCCCTTCCCGCGTTTCGGTGCGCTCAATCAGCAGCTCGTCCGGCGCCGGGAGGCACGACCAGGCCGCTTGAAGCTCGAGGACGGGACGCACCTTCTCCATTTCCGGCGAGGCGAAGATGCCGCGGCGGGCTTCGTCGAGCTTTACCCTCACCGCGAGTGCCAGCTCGGGAGACAGGGCCATCCGGATGCCGGACCACTTGGGCACCGCGCCCTCCGCGCTGGGAGCCTTGCGCACCCAGGCGGTCATGTCCCGCACCCGGACGAATTCGAGCGGCTTGCCGGCGAAGGTGAACCGGTCGCCCGGGCGCAGGCGGGCGATGAAATTTTCCTCCACCGTCCCGAGCGCCTTGCCACGTACGTACCGCACCGTCAGCGACGATTCGCTCACGATCGTACCGATGGACATCCGGTGGCGCATGGCGATCATTCTGCTGGTGACCCGATACACCCCGTCCTGTTCGACCACCTTCGAATATTCGGGATAGGCTCGCAACGCCTCGCCGCCACGGGTGATGAAGTCGAGGACCCAGGCCCATTCATCGGCGTCGAGATCCCGGTAGGCATGCGTGGTCCGGACCTCGTCGTACAGCTCGTCGGCCCGGAAGCCCCCCCCGAGCGCGACAGTGATGGCGTGCTGCGCCAGTAGGTCGAGGGGGCGTTCGACCGGCGGCCGCGCCTCGATCGCGCCGGCCAGCAACGCGTCACGCGCGCCCGCCACATCCACCAGCTCCAGTGCGTTCGTCGGGACGCAGGTCACGCGGCTCACCGCGCCGGGCCGGTGTCCGCTTCGCCCGGCGCGCTGCACCAGCCGGCCGACCGCCTTGGGGCTGCCGACCTGGAGCACCCGGTCCACGGGCGTGAAGTCCACGCCGAGGTCGAGGCTGGACGTGCAGACGACGCAGCGGAGCTCCCCGCTCCGGAGCCCATCCTCGACGCGTTCGCGTTCGGCCCGGTCGAGCGACCCATGATGGAGCCCGATGCGATCGGCCCATGCGACGCCGCACTGGACCAGCGCCTGGAACCAGATCTCCGCGGTGGCGCGCGTGTTGGTAAAGACGAGCGAGCTGCGTCCTTCCTCGATCGCCGCGATCACCTGAGGCAGCAGCGTGAGCCCGATCTGACCGGACCAGGGAAAGCGCTCGATCGTCGCGGGAAAGAGCGAGTCGACTTCGATCGCCTTGGGGACGAGCCCCCGCACAAGGCGGCCGCGCGCGGGCCGGCCATCGGCAGCGACGCCGAGCAGGGTGTCCCGGGCGATCTCGATGTTGCCGAGCGTGGCCGAGAGGCCCCACGTGCGGAGCTTCGGGCAAAAGTGACGCAGGCGGGCCAGATCGAGCTCGGTCTGAACCCCGCGCTTGCTTGCCATCAGCTCGTGCCACTCGTCAACGATGACGCACTGCAGATCGTCGAAAAGCGAGGCTGCGTCGGAGCGGGTCAACAGCAGCGAGAGGCTCTCAGGCGTGGTGACGAGCGCGGTGGGGAGCCGGGTTCGCTGGCGGGCCCGGATGGCGGGGCTGGTATCGCCTGTCCGGCTCTCGACGGTCCAGGGAAGGCCGAGATCGGTGACCGGCGCCCGCAGCGCCGCCTCGGTGTCCGCTGCGAGCGCCCGGAGCGGCGTGATCCAGAGGACGCGAAGTGGCGGCGCGCCGGTCCGCCTCGGGGAACCGGGATATTCGCGCAGCCATTCGAGCACGGGACCCATCCAGGCGGCGTAGGTCTTGCCCGTTCCCGTCGCGGCGTGGATCAGTCCGCTCTCGCCCGCGGCGTACGCGTTCCAGACCTCTTCCTGAAACGCGACCGGTTGCCACTCGTGCGCCGCGAACCACGCCCGCACGGCCGACTCGGGATCGAGCTTGGCGTATTGCCGAAGTGCGCGGCGCGCCTCGGGAGCACGATCCAGCGGTGCCGCTGCCGTCCGGCGACTGCCGTGCGTCGCGGCCTTTACCTGCCGCTTCCGCAGTGCCCGTGCCCGTCGAAGATCCTTTGCGAGCGAGGATGACCCCGTCGGCGGCTCGCCGGCCTCCCTGGGGGGAATCAGGTCGACGAAGGGCGTGCCGGGCGCGACCGGGCGGCCGAGCGAATACCCGGAGCGTTGCGGGGTGTCGTCCGTCATTTGACCACCGGGGCGTCGGCGTCGATCATGCGGCGAACGTTTTCCAGCGTGTCGGCCTCCGACGCCGGTTTGTCGGGACGCCGACGCGCCATGCGGGGGAAACGCACCGCGACGCCGCTCTTGTGGCGGGTCGAGCGCTGGATGCCCTCGAAGGCCAGCTCGAACACCAGCTCCGGCTTCACGACGCGGACAGGGCCGAACTTTTCCAGTGTGTTCCGCCGGACGAACGCGTCCACCTGGCGGATCTCCTCATCCGTGAGGCCGGAGTACGCCTTCGCAATGGGAACGAGGCGGTCGCCATCCCACACGCCGAAAGTGTAATCGGTGAACAGGCCCGCGCGGCGGCCGCTGCCGGCCTGGGCGTAGATCAGCACGGCATCCACCGTGAGCGGATCCACCTTCCACTTCCACCAGTCTCCGCGCCGCCGGCCGACGCCGTACGCCGAGCCGGCGCGCTTCAGCATGAGTCCTTCGGCGCCGCGCTCGCGCGCGGCGAGGCGAGCGGCCGCCAGCATCTCCCATGAATCCGCGGCAACGACCGGTGACAACCTGATGCTCGCGCCCGTCGGCAACGCGCCCACCAGCGTCGCGAGGCGGGCGCGCCGTTCGGCCAGGGGGAGCTCCCGGATGTCGACGCCCCGCTCCTCGAGCAGGTCATACGCGACGAGCACCACCGGTACGTCGCTCAGCACTTTCCGGCCCAGCGTTTTCCGGCCGATGCGCCGCTGCATTTGCGCGAACGGGAGCGGCGCCCCATCGCGCCACGGCAGGAGCTCACCGTCGATCACGGTGCCGGCAGGCAGGAACGCTGCCAGCTCCTCGACCTCGGGAAACCGGCCGTTGAGCAGGTCCTCCCCGCGCGACCACACGAACGTCTGTCCGGCCCGGCGGATCAGCTGGCCGCGAATTCCGTCCCACTTCCACTCCGCCTGCCATTCGCCGACGTCGCCGAGGGCCGCCGGCTCCTGTTCGAGCGCGTGCGCGAGGAAGAAGGGGTAGGGGCGGCTCCAGTCCGCGTCGCGGGTGTCGGCGGCCACGAGGCGCGCGAAGAATTCCGGACCGGGCTCCCAGGCTCCCATGAGCCGATGTGCGATCACTTCCTCCGAGATGCCGCTGACCTCCGCCAGCGCGCGCACCACGAGCCGCTGGGACGCGCCGACGCGAAACGCGCCGGTAATCAACTTGTTCCATACGTAGCGCTCGCGCCCTCCGAGCTCACGCCAGGCCGCGACCAGCGCCTCGCGCTGGGCATTGGCGTCGAGTCCGCGCAGCGCGAGGAGCCGCTCCTCCACCCAGTACGCCAGCGGCCGATCCGCCCCGCCGCCCCCGTCCGGCAGGAGCAACCCGATGGTCTCCGCCATGTCGCCTACGGCGTGATACGATTCCTCGAACAGCCAGTCGGGCACGCCGGCCTCCGCGCCGGCCCACCCGCGCAGGTCTCCCGCCCGGACGAGGCGCTTGGGGCGGCGCCCGCTCAGGAAATGCACCGCCCAGGCGGCGTCCGCCGGAGGCGCATCGCGGAAGTAGGCGACGAGCGCCGCGGTCTTGTCGTTGGTGGCGGTGGTCTCGTCGAGCGCAGTGTAGAGCGCGGCGAACGCCTTCACTCCGAGCCTCCACCTTCGTCGGCCGGAGCTTCGGCGGCCGGGACATCGTCACGCTCACCCTCAAATCGCGTGGCGATCGCTCTGGCGTCGAGCCCGTGCTCCTGCAGCCACCGTACGACGACGCCAGTAAATCCGTGGGTTACCCATACATGCTCCGCCCCGGTCGCGTCGATGGCAGCGAGCAGCGCCGGCCAATCCACATGATCCGAAAGCGTAAAGCCACGATCGAGCGCGCGCCGCCGCCTGGCCCCGCGCACGCGCATCCAACCAGATGCGAATGCGCGGGACGACGGGCCGAACCGGCGGGCCCACGTTCCTCCTTCGGCCGAGGGCGGGGCGATGATCATCGCCCCCCGCGTGGCGCCCCGGCCCGTGACCAGCGCGGCGTGCGTGGTCGGCGGAAGCGCCACGCCGGCTTCACGGTAGGCCCCGGTCATCCGCTCGACGGCTCCATGAGTCAGAATCGATCCGATCGATGGGTCGAGTCCCGCCAGCAGGCGCTGCGCCTTTCCCAGCGCATACCCATACAGCAGCGAGGTCTTGCCGGCCGCCGCGTTGGCCCGCCACCAGGCATTGATCTCGGCGAAGACCTCCGTTTGCGCCGGCCAGCGATAGACCGGCAGGCCGAAGGTGGACTCGGTGATGAAGGTGTGACACCGGACCGGCTCGAACGGGGTACAGGTCGGATCGGGATCAGTCTTGTAGTCGCCCGAGACGACCCAGATTTCCCCGCGCGACTCCACGCGGATCTGGGCCGAGCCCAGAATGTGGCCGGCGGGGTGAAACGACACCCGGACGCCGTTGAGGACCGAGGTCTCACCGTACGGTACGCCGGTGATGTGGCTGTCCGGCCCCACTCGGCGGCCCAGGACGCCCGCGCCCGGAGCGGCGGTGACGTATTCGCGGCAGCCCCAGGTGGCGTGGTCTCCGTGCGCATGCGTGACGAGCGCCCGGTCGACGGGCCCCCACGGGTCGATGAAGAAGTCTCCGGTCTCGCAATACAGGCCGCGGTCGGTGAGGCGGAGCAGGGTCATGCACAAATCTGGCAGGATCGGAGCTGAATTGACGGTGATCCAGCGTACGGTCGTTTTGCTCACTTGTCCGCGTCGGCGCCCGCGGTGCACCTTTCGACGATGGAAGCATTGATTCGCACACGGTTCGGGAGCTTCACGTGACCCAGGGCACCACCGCGATGGAACTGCACGGCCCGCGCCGGCGGGGATACGAAACGGTACTCACGGACGAGGCGCTGGCCTTCGTGGCGGCGCTTGCCCGGCGCTTCGAGCCGCGCCGCCGGGAGCTGCTGGCTCGCCGCATCGCCGTGCAGGCGGCGCTCGACGGCGGTCGCCTGCCGGACTTTCTGGAGGAGACACGGGAGATCCGGGAGGGCGCGTGGACGGTGGCGCCCATCCCGTCCGACCTGGTGGACCGCCGAGTGGAGATTACCGGTCCGGTGGAGCGGAAGATGGTGATCAACGCGCTGAACTCCGGCGCGAAGGTCTTCATGGCGGACTTCGAGGACGCAAACAGCCCGACCTGGGACAACAATATCCAGGGGCAGCTCAACCTCATCGACGCCGTCCGCCGCCGCATCGAATACTGCTCGGCCGACGGCAGGGAGTACCGCCTCGCCGAACAGACCGCGACCCTCCTGGTCCGGCCGCGGGGCTGGCACCTCGATGAGCGTCATGCCCTGCTGGACGGCGCGCCGGTTTCGGCCAGCCTGTTCGATTTCGGGCTGTTTTTCTTCCACAATGCGCGGCCTCTGCTCGAGCGCGGCAGCGGCCCCTACTTCTACCTCCCCAAGCTCGAGAGTCACCTCGAGGCGCGACTGTGGAACGATGTGTTTGTGGCCGCACAGGACGCGCTCGGCATTCCCCGCGGAAGCATCCGCGCGACTGTGCTGATCGAAACGATTCTCGCCGCGTTCGAGATGGACGAAATCCTGTATGAGCTGCGGGAGCACAGCGCCGGCCTCAACTGCGGGCGGTGGGACTACATCTTCAGCTTCATCAAGAAGTTCAACCATCGCCCGGAATTCGTCCTGCCCGATCGCGCCCAGGTGACGATGGACCGCGCATTCCTCCGTGCCTACGCTCAGCTCGCGATCAAGACCTGCCACCGGCGCGGCATTCATGCGATCGGCGGAATGGCCGCGCAGATTCCGATCAAGAACGATCCGGAGGCGAACGAGCGCGCCTTCGCCAAGGTCCGGGCGGACAAGGAGCGGGAGGCGGACGAAGGACACGACGGCACCTGGGTGGCCCATCCGGGCCTCGTGGCGACGGCGCAGGAGGTGTTCGACGCGCGGATGCCGGGGCCCAACCAGATTGCCCGGCTGCGGGACGACGTGCAGGTCAGCGCGCGGGACCTGCTCGCCATGCCGGAGGGGACGATCACCGGCGCGGGACTGCGCACCAACGTCGCCGTCGCGCTCCGCTACCTCGAATCCTGGTTGAGGGGACAGGGAGCGGTGCCGATCTTCAGCCTGATGGAGGATGCGGCGACGTCAGAGATTTCGAGGAGCCAGATCTGGCAGTGGATCCGGCATGGCGCCACGCTCGACGACGGCACGCTCGTCACCGCGGAGCTCTACCGGAGTCTGCGCCGTGAGGAGATGGATGCGCTTCGGCGCGATGTGGGCGATGCGCGCTGGGGCGGGACTCGTTTCGAGGAGGCCGCGCTGATTCTCGACCGCCTGGTCACGGCCGACGAGTTCGCCGAATTCCTCACCGTGCCGGCCTACGCGATGCTGCTGCGCAACGAGCCTGACCCGTCGGCCGGGGCCTGAGCGTGCCGGCCCGCCTGAGTCACTTCTGGGAACGGGCCAGGGCGAGCTACTGGCTCGTGCCGAGCGTCATGACCACGATCAGCGCGGGGCTCGCCGTCACGGCGCTGAACTTCGACCGGCACCTGAGCGAAGGCCAGATCAACAGCCTCAACTGGCTGTATCAGGGGACGGCCGAGGGCGCCCGCTGGCTCCTGTCCACCGTGGCGGGATCCATTATGACGGTTGCCGGCGTGAGCTTCTCGATCACCATTCTCGTCCTGTCCCTCGCGTCATCGCAATTCGGTCCCCGTCTCCTTCGCAACTTCCTGCGCGACACCGGCAACGAATTCGTCCTCGGCACCTTCATCTCGACGTTTCTGTATTGCCTGCTGGTGCTGCAGGGCGTGCGCGGCGACGAGAGCGACCGCTTCGTGCCGCACGTATCGGTGTCGCTCGCGATCGCGCTGGCCATCCTCAGCCTGGGCGTGCTGATCTACTTCATTCATCACGTCGCCTCGATGATCCAGGTGGAAAACGTGATTGCCGCTGCGACCCGGGAAGCCGACGCGACCATCAGGGAGCTCTTCCCCAGGCTGATCGGGCGCGGTGGCCCGGAGTTGGAGCTGGCGCCACCCGCGGGTCCGGCCGTCGCATCACGCCGCACCGGGTACGTGGAGAGCCTCGATGGGCTGGGGCTGCTGGACCTCGCCCGGCGTCACGATCTGGTGCTGGAGCTGCTGGCGCGACCGGGGAGATTTGTCCGGGCGGGAGACGTGCTGGTCCGCGTACACGGCAAGCCGGGTGGCGCGCGGGTGATGCGCGACATCCAGAGCCGGTTCTTCATCGGGCGCGCTCGCACACCGTTGCACGATGTGAGCGCCGCCGTCGGTCAGCTGGTGGAGATCGGCGTGCGCGCGCTCTCCTCCGCCACGAACGATCCGTTTACCGCGATCGTCTGCGTGGACTATCTCTCGTCGGTGCTGTGCCGGCTGGCCGAGGCGGACGAGGTCTCCGGGTTCCGCTACGATGGCGACGGCATGCTCAGGCTGGTGACCACGCCGGCCCGCCCCGCGGAGGTCATCGCCGCCGCGCTGGATGCGATTCGCCGCTACTCCCGGAACTATCCCGAGGTGTCCCTCCGCCTGCTCGGCGCGATCGAGACGGTGGGTGCGTGTGCCCGCTCCGACGAGCTGCGGGGCAAGTTGCGCGACGAGGCCGAGGCGATGCGGGCTGAGGCCGGCTCGATCGTGGGGGCGGCAGATCGCGCCCGCGTGGTTGAACGGGCCGAATCCATACTTTCCGAGCAGGCCCCGCCACGCTGAGAAGGGCGGGCGGGTGCGCCCACGACTGGGTGGCCGCGACATTTGTGTGAGCCTTGTCACAGGGGAAAGCGGTCGCGACACCCACTATTGACTCACACCGTACAGCCGTCGAACGTCGGGCTCGGCTCGAAGGGAGCAGGTATGGCACGAAAGTCGTTTCTCGCCGGCTTTGCGGCCGGCGCCGCTGCGGTCTATTTGCTCGACCCTGCCCACGGGAAACGCCGCCGCGCTCGCGTGCGGAGTCGCGTGGAGCAGCTTCGTGCCGAATTCAGCGCCGGTGGTCTTGGCGGAATCGGGACGTTGATCCGCCCCGGTGCGGAGTCGGCGCTGCGTACGCGTCGGGGTGATATCGACGGACTCGACGCCCACCGCCTGCGTACCGGTGAGGCTGCCCCCGGACGGCTGAGCGGCTCCGCCGCTGCCTTCGGTGTGGCCGGCGGCGCGCTCGCGCTCTACGGGGTCGCCCGCCGCGGCCCGCTGGGCGGCGCGATGCGCTCCGTCGGCGGCAGCCTGCTCGCCGCCGGACTCAGGGACCTCGAGCGCCTTCCGAGCGGACTGTTGCGGGAGCGCCGACGGACGGTCGAGGCCCAGCGCTCCATCGACGTGGCCGCGACCCCGGCGGCGGCCTACGGCTTCTGGCGGAACTGGGAAAATCTTTCGCGGCTGCTGTCCCATGCCACCCGCGTCGAGGACCTCGGGGCCGGTAAATCGCGCTGGACCATGGACGGTCCTGCCGGGGCACCGGTAATCTGGACGGCGAACCTGACCGGTGATCAGCCCGGGCATTTTCTGGCGTGGGAGAGCGATGCGGACAGCCCGGTGCAGCACGTGGGCACGATCCGCTTCTCCCCGTCCGGCTCGGGGACGCGAATCGACGCCCGTATCGCCTACACTCCGGGCCCCGGTGCGCCGGCGATGCGCCAGCCCGGGCTGCTCGGCGCCGACCCTGCGCTCCGGCTGCACGACGATTTGGGGCGGCTCAAAGCGATGCTCACCGCGGAAGGAGAGAACTGATATGGCGAGAAACACGGCGGAGGAGGCCCAGCTCGGCGTCAACGTGGGCCGGACGGAGCGCATCATTTCGGGCCTCGCGGGCGCGGCCCTGGTCGCATTCAGCCTTCGGCAGCGCCGGCTGCGCGGACTGCTGCTGCCGATCGGCGGCGGGCTGCTCGCACGCGCGGCCACCGGCCGGTGCCCGGTCAATGCAGCGATTGGCCGGAACACCGCTTCCGGCGCGGACGACCGGGTGAGCCCGGTGGCCAGCGTGGGGCGGGGGCAGGGCGTCAAGATCGAGCAGAGCGTCACCATCGACCGGCCGGCGGAGGAGCTGTTCAGCTTCTGGCGCGACCTGGAAAATCTGCCGCGATTCATGGATCACCTGGAGAGCGTCACGACGATCGACGCCCGCCGCTCGCACTGGGTTGCCAAGGCGCCCGCCGGGCAGAGAGTCGAATGGGATGCCGAGATCCATAACGAGATTCCCAACGAGCTGATCGCGTGGAGGTCCCTTCCGGGCTCCGATATTCCCAACGCCGGATCGGTCCATTTCCGGGCGGCGCCCGGCGGCGGCGGGACCGAGGTCCGGGTCGTGCTGAGCTATGAGCCGCCCGCCGGCCGCCTCGGTGACGTGGTCGCCCGCCTGCTGGGCGAGGCGCCGTCGCAGCAGATCGCGGATGACCTCCGCCGGTTCAAGCAGGTCATTGAGGCCGGGGCCGGCGCTCCATCGGGGGAGCCAGCTCCCGCTCGCGGCTGAGGCCCAAGATTCCGGCGCAGGTGAGCTCTTCCGGAATGCTGCTTCCTGCTGTATAACCGTCGTATCGATTCCGTGACGTACGACTGCATCATCGTGGGCGGCGGCCCGGCCGGACTGAGCGCAGCGCTCATTCTCGGTCGGGCGTGCCGCTCGGCACTCGTGCTCGATGCCGGAACGCCGCGAAACCAGTGCTCCGCGAGCATGCACGGGTATCTGACCCGTGATGGCCTGTCGCCGGCGGATTTTCTACGCGTTGCCCGCGAGCAGCTGGCGCCCTACCGGAAGATCGTGCTTCGCGACACCGAAGTGGCCGATGCCGAACCCAGCGCCGGCGGGTTCCGTGTCACGCTCACCGGCGGCGACCAGTACGAGGCCCGGACGCTCCTGCTGTGCACCGGGGTCGTGGACGATGTGCCGGTGATCGAGGGCATCGAGCGATACTATGGGCGTACGGTTCACCACTGCCCGTACTGCGACGGGTGGGAGCATCGCGATCAGCCCATCGCGGTGTACGGCTGCGGCGACACGGCCGCGCGCTATGCCCTCGGCATGCTGGTGTGGACGCGGGACATCGTGTTGTGCACCGACGGGTTCCCCGGGGTCGACCCGGAGCTCTCGGCCGAGCTCGCCGCCCACGGCATCGAGGTCTGCCCTGAGAAGATCGTTCGGCTGGAAGGGCGGGGGGACAAGCTGGAACAGGTCGTCCTGGCCGACGGCTCCGTGCTGAAGCGCTCGGCACTATTCTTCTGCACCTCGCAACGCCAGCGATCGGGGCTCGCCGCCAAGCTTGGCTGCCGCTTCACCGAGGCCGGGGCGGTCGCGACCCGTCAGGGCGAGGGCACCAACGTGCCGGGCGTATTCGTGGCTGGTGACGCTTCTCGTGACGCGCAGCTCGTCGTGGTCGCCGCCGCGGAGGGCGCCGAGGCAGCGGTATCGATCAATACCCTCCTCGCCCGCCAGGATCTGGACCGCCCTCGCCGCGGCGCCGTCGTGTCCGACGCGGAAGCTCCCGGCTAGTCAGCAGGGCCGACAGGAGTCATTCCAGCTATTATTGCAGGGCCGTCCGGCGGGTCTCGTTCACTTCATCGGGGGTCATCTCGCATGCATTCACGTCAGGAGTCCGGGGGTGCGGAACTCGCGTTCCTTTCCCGGCTCGCCCAGGTCTCCTCGCGCCGGACCTTTCTCAAGTGGTCGGGGATCACGCTCGGTGTGGCGGCGGTCGGTTGCAAGACCGACGTGGCCGGCCCGGGCGACAGCGTCTCCCTCGGCACCGGCGACACCGCCGTCCTGAACTACGCATACGTGCTGGAGCAGCTTGAGGCCGCGTTCTATATCCAGGTGGCCCGAACGCCCTACACCGGGATCACCACGCCCGAACTGCAGATTCTCACCGACATTCGCGACCATGAGGTGATCCACCGCGATTTCCTCGAAACCGCGCTCGGCGCCGACGCGGTCTCGAAGCTGGAGTTCGACTTTACCAACATCGACTTCACGTCCCGCTCCGAAGTGCTGAACGCGGCGAAGGGCTTCGAGGACCTGGGAGTCTCCGCGTACAACGGCGCCGGTCCACTTCTGACCGACGCGAATCTGCTCGCCGCACTCGGAAGCATCGTGTCCGTGGAGGCCCGCCACGCTGCCGTGCTTCGGGATATCCTGGCCCCGAAGAACGCGGCGGCAGGCTTCGCCGGTGACGACGTGGTGGATGTAAACGGCCTCGACCGGAGCGCCCTGCCATCGCAGGTGCTCGCCAGCGCGACCGACCTGACGCACGCGACCATCACTTCCTCACTGCCCTGACCGGGGACTCGATCATGAAGAATCAAACCTTTCTCGACACGATCGAAGACCCGGAGATCGCCGAGCGGATCGTCTCGCGCCGCGACATCTTCCGTCGTGGCGGCTCGATGGGTGCGGCCATGGCGGCCGCGTCGGTCCCGGTGGCGCTGGCGCTGATGGCGAAAGAGGCGTTCGCCCAGGGCGGCCTGCCGCAGTCGGTCATCGACACGCTCAACTTCGCGCTCAAGCTCGAGTATCTCGAGGGGGATTTCTACACCAGGGGGCTGGCCGCGAGCGGCCTGATCCCGACGGCGGACCGGCTGGTGTTCACCCAGATCAACAAGCACGAAACGGCCCATATCGCGCTGCTGAAATCGGTGCTCGGCACCGCGGCCATCGCCAAACCGGCGATCGACCTGACCGCACGGGGTGCCTTCGGCGACGTGCTCTCGAACTACTCAACGTTCAAGGCCGTGTCGCAGGCGCTCGAAGACACCGGCGTCCGCGCCTACAAGGGAGCGGCCCCGGCGCTGCTGGTGTCGCCCAGCACGCTGGGCACCGCGCTGAGAATTCACTCGGTGGAGGCGCGTCACGCCGCCGAGGTTCGCCGGCTGCGTGGCCAGAAGTCATGGATTACGAAGAATTTCACTGATGTGAACGCCATCGCGCCGGTCTACGCGGGCGAGAACGCCACGCTGCACGCTGGTGTCACCACCGATGCGACCAATCAGGGCACGGAGGCCTTCGATGAGCCGCTGACCGCGGCGCAGGTGCTGGCCATCGTGACGCCGTTCTTTCCCTGACGGCCCGCAGGACCAGGCAAAAGGAGCCCGCCGGATGACCGGCGGGCTCCTTTCATGTTCGGGTGCGATCGGCTAGAACACCAGCTCCAGGCCGATCCGGGTTACCCGCGGCGGCCCGTACGCGAACAGCGGCTGGGTAAAGTCTCGAGCGGCCGCAAGGTAGAGCGGCAACAACTCGGCCTGACCCTGGATCAGGCCGTCTCCGTTTATGTCCGCCGCTCGGCGATACCTCGGCGACTCGTAGGGGATCGGCTCGGGATGCGCCAGGTACGCCGAGCGCGCCATGGTCGCCACGATGGTGTCGCTGGGCTCCGGCACGCCGGTATCGCGGCGCACGGCGACGATGTTCCTTCGGTTGAGCAGGTTCCGCGCATCGAGATACACGCTGCCTCTCACGCCGGCGATCCGCAGCGGCCGGCGGAGGAGCAGATCCACACTGGAAGTGGCCGGCAGCCGCGAGCCGTTCGGGCCGCCGAGCAGGGTATCGACCCCGAAATCCCGTCGCGTATACGGCAGCCCCGACAGATACCGCCCGATGACCGCCGCTTCGAATCCCGCCAGGGGCCGCACTCCAAGGAGGCGGGGACCCGTCCCTTCCGGGACCTGGCCACGGAGGATCGCGGTGACCGTGTGGCGCCGGTCGTAATCGAGCGGGAACGAAACCTTGGCCGGAAAGGTGGTGTCGTGCGTCAGCGGGTCCACGGTAATGGTGCGCCGCAGCAGGAACGCGCTGGTGGAAGTGGCCTCGGCCCGCTGGAACGAGTAGGCGAGCTTGACGCCCCATCCTCCCCGAATCTCGCGCTCCACCAGCAGCTCGGCGCCCTGGACGGTCCCGACGTCGTCATTCCCGAAGAATGAGGAATCGGGGTTCGCGCCCAGCGGCACCGATGACACCAGGTTCTGCAGGCGTTTGACGAACACGCCGGTGCGAACCGAGATCCCCGGTTTCGGCCGGGCGCGTACGCTGAGCTCGTACTGCCACGAGCGCTCGAAGCCGAGATCGGGGTTGCCCTGGCGGAAGCGGCCCGTCCGCGTCGTGTCGTCAAATGCCGCGTCGACCAGGTACTGATAATCAGGCGCCTGGCTGAACGACCCGACGCTGGCCACGACCGTCGCGCCCTTGAGCACGGTGGACACGGCAATGCGCGGATTAATGCGTTGAGCCGGGCCGCCGGTGCGCCCGGGCAGATCGGATCGGGTGTCGAACCGGTCGTACCGGATACCGGCGGTGAGCGCGAGATCGGTCGCGCGGATCTGGGTTTCCACGTATCCGGCCGTCGCGAGCGGCTTGAAGCTGGACGCGGTCGCGGCGGGGACACTGTCGCCGACCGGCAGATAACCGAGGACGCGCTGGAAGGTCTCGACGTTCTGCCGGACCACCTCGCCGCCCGCGTACAGATCGGCCCGGGCCCCGATGCCGAGCGTGAGGTCGAGCTGGGTGCGGAGCTCCCCGAACCGGTTCCAGGCGATATCTCCCCGCGACGCGTCGCCCAGGAAAAATGCCGGCACCCCCCACGGGCTGTTCTCACTCGCCTGGGGCCGGCCAAATCCGGTGATCGCGGCGGCTGCCGTGGTCGTGTCCTGCGCGCGCGCGATGTCTTCGCCGACGAAGCGAAATCGGTTCTTGCTGAAGGCGCCGAACGCGAGATCCGGCTGAGCCGTCAGCTCGCCCCGTACGAAATCCCGGCTGAAATAAGCCACGCGCAGGTCGGCCACGAGGGGAGTCCGCGCCGCAGGTCCGCTGCTGTGCTGGAGGTGGGCGCTGGTCAGCATGCCGGCGGTCCGGCTGCCAGGTGCGAAGCTCGGGTCGTACTTGAAGGCGGGATCGTACAACAGGCGCTGCTCGGTCGAGCGCAGGCCGAACAGCCGCAGCGTCTCGTGCGAGCCGAACGGGATCGTCAGCTTGCCCGCGAGGTTGACCTGTTCGCCGCTGTTGTGCGGCAGCATGTGCGGATTGTCGTTCCGGGGATCGAGCGGGTCGGCCGGCGCGGGCGCGTTCACCGGGTCGGCATCGAGCCGGCCGGTGGCATCGACCGATGCCAGCGCACGAATGCCGGCGATCAGCGGGCCATCCGCCTCCAGCACGACGCGGTCGAGTCCCAGATCGTTCGCCTGGCTCAGCGGACGATCGGTTTCGTACGCCGCGCGGCCGGCCCACCGCTCTCCCCCATCCTTGGTGACGACGTTGATCAGTCCGGAGAGCGCCTGTCCATAGCGGGCCGAAAAGCCGTTGGTGACGAGCGACGCTTCCGTGAGGATGTCGGGAGGCACCCGGATGCCCAACGACCCGGTCGAGGCGTCAAGCTGGTTCTTGACGCCAAGTCCGTCGATGATGAACGACTCCTGCCCCAGCCGGCCGCCGCGATAGCTCTCCCCCACCGCGCCTGCCGAGAGCGCGATGGCCTCCTCGACGGAGCTGACGGGCAGCTGATGCAGATCCTGCGCGGTGACCGTCTGCTCCGTCGCCGTCGCCATCGGATCCAGCACCGGGTCCTGGCTCTCAACGACAACGGGCGCCAGCTGCACCGCTTCCGCACGCAGGGCAAGGTCGAGCACGGTAGTTTGTCCGCCCTGAACGATCACACTGTCGCGGGTGGCGGGCGCATACCCGATGGCGCGCACCTGCACCGCATAGCTTCCACTCCTCAGCTCGCGAATGCGGTAGGCGCCGCTCGTATCGGTAATCGCGCCCCGGCGGCCAGCTTCGACCGTCACGATGGCGTTGGCGACGCCGTGTCCGGTGGCGGCGTCCCGGATGCGGCCGCCGAGCGCGCCGCTGGCCTGGGCGGCGAGTGCGGCCGGCGACGCCGCGGCAAGCGCGAGGAGGACTGCACAACGTCGAAGGGGCATGAGGTCGGATCTCCGGAGCGTGGTCACGGGAGGTCGAAGAGCCAGAGGTCAGGACGGTGATTGATCGCGGTGAAATCCGACTGCGCGGCCAGATGCACCGGCACCCGGGGTGACGCCTCGACCACGACACGGTCACCGGACGGCGAAATCGCAGGCCGGCGAAAGAGGGTGGCCGGAAGGCTGTCCCGCTGTACGATGCCGGTGCCCAGGTCGACCACGGCGAGCTCTCCGCCTTCATCGCGCTGCACGAACCCGTGAGCGTCCTCGAAGCCGTACTCGACGCTTCCGTCGATGACGGCCACGAGATGGGTGCCGAAGACCTGGGGTTCACGCACGATGTGCCCGGCGCCGAAGTCGAAGAGGGTCGTTCGGATGCCGGTCGCGAGCGACTGGCGGTAGACCCTGGAGTCTCCGCCGAGCGTGAAGTAGATGATGTCCGGCGATTGCGGATCGACGCTGACGCCGGACGCGTAGTCGGTGCCGGCCACCGCCGTCAGGGTGGCGCCGGACTCGGTCAGCCGGCCCACGACCACGTCGAGCCCGGTGTAAAACGTGTCCGGCAGAAAAGTGGAGCCCTCGTAGAACAGCATCTGGCCCAGATAGACGAACTGCCCCTCGCCGGCCCATTGCAGCTGGGCGATGGCCGAATGGGTGCGCCCGCTCGACGCGAAGTAGGGGATCGGCGTCAGCTCGGACGCCCCGACGAAGGGCTGCGCGAGCGTCCCCAGCATGAGTGCCTGGCGGGGGCCCTTCTGCAGGCCGATGCGGGCCCGGGCCAGGGTGTAGAGCAGCTGGCCCGATGAGCTCACCGCCGGCGATTCGTAGCGATCCGTGCTGTCATCGAACGCGATCACCGAGGTGTAGCATAGCCGTTGCATGATCGTTCCGCCGTTCGGCGGGAGCACCTGCAGGCAGCGATCGTGGTCCCGGCGGTTGATCTGCTCACTGGAGTAGATGATCCCGCTCCCGTCAGGGAGCCAGGAGGGGGTCCGGTCGTCGCCGGCGTTGTACGTGATGCGTCTCGGTGAGCCGGTCGTCAGCGGCTCGGCCGTGCGCTGGTCAGCCGGCGCGAACGCACCGGAATGGTCGCACGCCGTCATGGCGACGACGGTGATCACGAGCGCGGAGGCCCTGGTCGCCCCTCTCATTGGGTCGGAAACATCCAGAGATCGGGCCCGCCGGTCACCGTCGTGTCGACCCGAATGAGGGTGCCGGCCGGACCGCGGATTTCGTCCAGCCGAAGCGGGAACGCCTCGACCACCACCTCGGCTCCATCCGGTGACAACGCCGGGTGCCTGAACAGCGTCGCCGGCGCGGCCAGTTCGCGTTCGGTGCCACTGGCCAGGTCGACGATGAAAAGGCGTCCGGCGATATCGTCCTGAATCGTGCTGGTGTTGTCGGGCCGGAGCTGGACGAGGCCGCCGACGATCGCCGCCAGCCGGTTGTTGGCCACCTGGACGTCCCGCGCGATGCCCCCCGGGCCGAAATCATGCACGCTGGTACTCGCCCCGCCGCCAAGCTCCTGGCGGAATACCTGGCTCGAGCCGGCCGTGGTGAAGTAGATGTCCGCGGGTCCCGCGCGGGCGACGGACGTGGCCCACGCGCTTCCGGGGACCGCTGTGACGAGGGCGCTTCCGCCCTGGAGGTCCGCGCGCAGGATGTCGCGGCCGCTGCGTACGAGTATGCCGGTGCAGGGAGCGGGGCAGGGGACGGGAGTATCGGTCAGGCCGATGAACACGAGCAGACTGTCCGACAGCCAGGACGTGTACGCCGGCGCGAGGTAGAAGCTGGATCCGATCTGGAAGGGGAACCGGCGCACGAAGTCGAAGGAATCGGGGACGGCTCGCGAACCGACGACCAGGGCCGTCGCGTCTACCAGGCCGGTTCGAAATCGCGATGTGCGGGAGTAGGCCAGCCGGTTCCCTGGCGACACCGCCGGCCAGGCGAGCGTCTCGATGGAGTCGGAGGCGAAGGGACCGTGATTGCAGAGGACGTTCCGCAGTGACCCCCCAGTCGCCGGCAGCTCGCCGAGGCACTGGTCGCGATCGCCCGGCAATGCGCCGCCCGTTCCCCACGCGTAGATGATCCCGGTTCCATCGGGGAGCCAGAACGGATCGACGTCTGCCTGGGGATTGTACGTGAGGCGGGTCGGCGTGGCGGCGACCAGGGGCTCTGACGTACTGGAATCGTGCGGGGTGAAGGCGTCGCTGTGGGTGCAGGCGACGAAAAGCGACAGGAGGAGAGTCCCGGCAAGATGCCGGCTGTGCGGCGCATGGGCCAGCGTCATGGGCGATCCCCGTCGAAGCCGTGAAGTGCAGTGGAGACGCGCAATGTCGCGGCCCAGTACACATCTTCACGCTAAGGATGCACCCGCTGGCGCGCCGCGCCAGCCCTTCAGCTCCGCATGACGCCCGGAAAGTTCGGCTGGTGACCCGGGAACACGGCGGCAAGGTCACGGCTGCCGAGATGTCCCACGAGCACCTCGGAGAACAGATCGCGATAGTCGGTCGTGACTGCGAGATCCCTGCCGTCATAGCGCTCGGAACGGCCCAGCCCGGGCCAGCGCCCGTGAACCTTGCCCCCGCGCACGCCGCCGCCGAGCACCATCATGGCCGTTCCATGCCCGTGGTCGGTTCCGCCGGTCCCGTTCTCCGCGACGGTCCGGCCAAATTCCGACATCGTGAGGACTACGACGTCGCGCATCCGCTCGCCCAGATCCCGGCTGAAGGCGGCCAGCGCACGTCCGAGCTCATCCAGCCGGACCGCCAGCTGTCCATCGGCCGAGCCCTGGTTCACGTGGGTGTCCCAGCCGCTCGCATCGGCGAATGCGATTTCGAGGCCGACCCCCGACTTGATCAGCTGCGCGATCTGAAGCAGCGACATGCCGAGCCTCCCGCCGGGGTACTCGGCGCCGTTGGCGGGGCTGTACTGCATGGGATTCGCATGCTTCAGCATCTGGACTGCCGCGAACCCTTCCTGTGACGAGGACGCCAGCAGGCCGGTGGCCGACCCCTCGTAGAGCGCTGCGAACGCCCGCGTGAGGCGATCATTCTCCCCCCGCTCCTCGCGGACGCCGAAGGCTCGAAGGTCGCTGATCGCGAGGCTCGGCGCCGGTCCCGCCAGCGCCCGCGGGAGCTGGGGGCCGAACGCGACTGCCCGAAACGGCGTCGCGGCGTGCTCCTGATCATGCTGGCATTGCCGGTTGAGCCAGCCATCAGGCGTGGACTTCACGCCCGGCGTGCCGCTCTCCATGTAATCCTGCGCGTCGAAATGGCTTCGCGTGATATCGGGCGAGCCGACCGCGTGCACCAGTGCCAGACTGCCCGAGTCCCAGAAGGGCTTCAGGGGCGCCAGGCGCGGGTGCAGTCCGAAGTGTCCGTCGAGATCGACCAGCTCGGACTTCGGAATGGCGATCCGGGGGCGCTCGCTGTAATAGGCGGACTCGCCATGCGGGGCGATCATGCTCAGTCCGTCGACGGCGCCTCGCTGAAACAGGCAGACGAGGGTGCGCCCCGACGGCGTCGCAATCGGGTGCGGGCCCAGCGCGTACGCCGCCCGCCCGAGGAACAGGGGGTCGAGCCCGAGGCTGAACGCCGCCAGACCGCCGCCACGAATGAACGCGCGCCGCGAGATGGTCATTGCCGTTGAAACTCCGGGCTGCCAAGGGTGAGGCCGACGGCGCGGGCGCGTGCCGTCGCCGGGTCGGGGGCCGACAGGATCTCGCCGCGGAGCACGGCACGGGTGTTGGCCGTCATGCCGCCGCCCAACACGCGCCGGTCGAGCAGGACGAGCAGGCTGTCGGGAGCGAGTCCGACCGGAGCGATCACGTCGAGGTTGACGGTGAGGCCGGCCAGCCGTCCGTCCGCCATCGCGACGGCAGTGTTCATCCGGCTGAGCAGCGCCCCACTGTTGACCCAGGCATCCTGGCGCTCGGGATAGCCCGCCGGAGAGCTCTGCAGGTAGAGCGGCTGCCCCAGGCGGCCGACCACCTGCGCCAGCCTCGGCGTGGTGTCAGGCTGGGCGGCCAGCACCCGGGCCGCACTCACGACGAATTCCAGCGGCGTCTTGACCTTCGACCCGACGACGGCCGGCGCCCAGAAATCCGGAGCGGTGAAGATGGCCCGCAGCACCTCGCGGATATCGCCGTCCGTCCGCTTCCACGCGGCAACGGCCGCGTCCTCGCACCCATCGGAGTGCGTGTCCGACACGAACCGCGCGCAGAGCTGCCCCGAGACATGATGTATCGTCGCGGAGCTCCGCGACAGGAGATCGAGCAGGCGCAGTCCCTCGTCCTGGCCGTGGCCCGCCGGATACGTGACACCGAGCACGACCTTCGGCCCGGTATCGTGCGCCCACTGGTTGAATCGAAAGCCCCCTCCCTGGAGCGGCCGCTCGATGCCCCAGCCCGTGAGGATGCGCGCCACGTCCACCACATCGTGCTGGGTGTAGCCGCCGTCCACGCCGAGCGTGTGAAGCTCGAGGAGTTCGCGGGCATAATTCTCGTTGATGCCGTTCGGCCGGCGGGGCGGTGCGATGCCCGCCATCGCGCGGCCGCGGCCGGGAGGCACGGCCCCCGGCGCCACGCTGAGTGCATTGTCGAGATAGAAGAGCATCGCCGGGCTCTCGGCGGTCGCGATCAGGAGGTCGCGGAAGCGGCCAAGCGCGCGGGGCCGGATCGTCTGCTCCACGTATGATGGCAGGAGGTACCGATCGATGCCCTTGCCGGCGAAGACGTTGAAGTGGTTGACCCAGAAGTCGGTCATGACCTCGGCGAGCTGGTGGTCGGCCACCGTGGCCCGGGCGACGGCGAGCTGCCCCGACTCGACGAGCAGCCGGCGCAGGTTGCGCTGCGTGGGCGTCAGGGGTGCAGCCGACATCGTCGTATCGGCGCTCGCGCTCCGCTCCCGGCGCGCCTGCTGAAAGAGTTCCGCAAGCTCGGCCGGAGACTGTTTCAGCAGATCAAATCGGCCTTCCAGGCGCACCAGCGAGGGATCGGGGACGGGCGCAGCGAGCTGTCCGTCAATCCAGCGCATCACGCCACCGCGTGCGAGCGAGTCGAGCTGGCCGGGCGCGGGCCCGTACGCCAGCCGGTTCAGCGCATGGAGGGCGGAGTCGCGAGGTGTGAGCTGGAGTTGCGCGGCGGCGGGGTGACTCGCCGTGACGAGGCCGGCCGCGAGAAGGATGGTTGATCGCATATGAGCTGGGGACGCCCCGGCGGCTCCGATGTTAAATTGTCCGTGAGCTTGCCCTCGCGCCGCGGCAACCGCACGTTGGGGTAACCAGGACACCTCCAATCCGAGCCAGGATCCGCCCCGATGATCTTTCGACGGTTCTACGACGCCAAGCTCGCGCAGGCGAGCTATCTGGTCGGCTGCGCGCGCAGCGGCGAGGCGCTCGTCGTGGACCCGAACCGCGGCTACGAGGAGTATGTCGAGGCGGCCCGGGCGGAGAATCTTCGGATCTGCTGCGTCACGGAAACCCATATCCACGCCGACTTCGTTTCGGGCAGCCGGGAACTCGCAGCGCAGACCGGCGCCCGGCTCATGCTGTCGGACGCAGGGGGAGACGACTGGCGGTATGCCTTCGCGCGGGAGGCCGGGGCACAGCTGCTGGTGGATGGCAGCACCTTCCGGGTTGGCGCGGTGCAGATCGAGGCGATGCATACGCCCGGGCACACGCCGGAACACCTCAGCTTCCTGGTGACCGACACCGCGACGGGCGACCGGCCCATGGGCGCCTTCACCGGTGATTTCATCTTCGTCGGGGATGTCGGCCGGCCGGACCTGCTCGAGCGGGCGGTCAAGGTCACCGGCACCATGGAGAGCTCTGCGCGCCAGCTCTTCCGTTCCATTCAGCGCTTCATGGCTCTCCCCGATTACCTCCAAATCTGGCCGGGGCATGGCGCCGGATCGGCCTGTGGCAAGTCGCTGAGCGCGGTACCGCAAAGTACGCTAGGCTATGAGCGGCTCTTCAACTGGGCGCTCACAGTGGAGAACGAGGATGAATTCGTGGCCATGGTGCTCGGCGGCCAGCCGGAGCCGCCAACCTACTTTGCGACGATGAAGAGCATCAACCGCCTCGGCCCCCGCATGCGCGGAGCGCTGCAGAATCCGGTGCGCGTCGGTGTGGAACGCCTGGTGGACGCGCTGGCTGCCGGGGCGGTGGTGGTGGACACCCGTCCGGCGGCGAATTTCGCGGCGGCCCACCTGCCCGGCTCCCTGAACATCCCGCTCAACCGGAGCTTCAGCACCTGGGCAGGATGGCTCGTGCCATTCGATCGTGACATCTACCTCGTGGCCGATGACCGGAGGCAGGGCATCGGGGACGCGGTGCATGATCTCGCGATGATCGGGCTCGACCGCATCGTCGGATATGCCGGAACCCACGAGCTCGAGCGCTGGGCCGCGGGCGGCACGGCCGGCTCGATCCGCCACATCACCGTGTCCGATCTGGCGGAGCGGCTGCGCGCGGGTGACGTCGCGGTGGTGGATGTGCGGGCCCAGACCGAATACGCCGAAGAACGCGTGCCGGGTGCGGTGAACATCCCGGTGGGCCAGCTCGCTGAACGGATCGAGTCGGTGCCGCGCGACCGGATGGTCGTGCTTCAGTGTCAGTCGGGCGGTCGCTCCGCCATCGCGGCCAGCGTGCTCACCGCGCACGGCATCGACAACGTCGTCGACCTGCTCGGCGGCATCAACGCCTGGAAATCAGCCGGATATCCGGTCGCAGCCAGTGCCGCGTCGTAACCGGTCTGTACCTCACTCCACGACACGGCGGGAGCGCTCCTGATGGGCCGCACGCGGTTCATCGAGTTCGAGGGACGCAAGATCCTCATGCTCGATTTCTCCGGCATCTCCGATCCGTCGTCGGCCATCGAGGCGGTCAGTGAGGCCCGCGCCCTGGTCGGGCGCCAGCAGCCGGACGGGTCGCTGCTCACGCTGACCAACGTGACGGGCTCACACTTCGACTCCGGTGTCCTCAAGGCGATACGGGAACTGGTGGAGCACAACAAGCCATATGTGCGCGCCGGCGCCGTGGTCGGGCTGGCCGGCCTCATGAAGGTGGTATTCAACACTCTCATGCACCTCACCGGTCGTCAGCTGAAGTCGTTCGATGATATGGATGATGCCAAGGCCTACCTGATCAGGCACCCGGAACCGGTGCGCTGACGTCCCCGCCCCAGAGGAGGCAGCATGTTCAAGGAGTTCAAGGCGTTCGCGATGCGGGGCAACGTGCTCGACCTGGCTATCGGCATCATCATCGGCGGCGCATTCGGCACCGTGGTCAAGTCGATGGTCGACGACGTGATCATGCCTCCGATCGGACTGGCGCTGGGGCGGGTGGACTTCAAGAATCTGTTCACGGTGCTGAAGGAAGGGAAAACGGCCCCACCGTACGCCTCCCTCGCCGACGCACAGGCCGCCGGGGCCGTTACGGTCAACTACGGCGCTTTCATCAACAACATCGTGACCTTCCTGATCGTGGCGTTCGCGGTGTTCATGGTGGTGCGCGCGGCCAACCGTCTGCGCCCAGCCGAGGCCGCGGCGGCCCCGACCACGAAGGACTGTCCCTTCTGCCGAATGCCGATTCCCGTGGGGGCGAGCCGCTGCCCCGAGTGCACGTCAGCGCTGGCGGCGTGAGCGGGGGCTTGCGCCGCGGGGCCTGCAGCTTTACACTGCAAAGTACTTGATGCACCCCTAGCCCGCGGAGCTCATGGCCCTGCCGCACCAGCAGCCTCCCGAGGACCCGCCCGCGCTCCACGCGCGGGCGATGGACAACCTCTCCTTCATCCGCGACACCATGGAGCGGGCGACCGCGTTCACGGCAGTGCCGGGGTGGGGCGGGGTGGCGATGGGGGTGACGGCGCTCGCGGCCTCGGTCGTGGCGGCCACGCGGCGTGACGCGCACAGCTGGCTGCTGGTGTGGATGGCGGAAGCGATCGTGGCGGCGGCGGTGGGCTGGATCGCGCTGGCCCGGAAGTCCCGTCGGGCCAGCGCCGCGATCTTCACCCGGCCGGCCCGGCGGTTCCTGCTGAGTTACACGCCGCCGATCGTCGTCGGGGCGGTGATGACGGTCGTGCTGTACCGCGGCGGCCTCCGCGCCGACCTCCCGGGGATGTGGCTCCTGCTCTACGGGACGGGCGTCGTGACCGGCGGAGCATTCTCCATCCGGATCGTGCCGTTAATGGGGCTGTGCTTCATGGGCGTCGGGATCGGAGCGCTCCTGTTCCCAGCGGGGGGCACCGCGTGGATGGCGTTCGGCTTCGGCGCACTGCACGTGATTTTTGGACTCGTGATCGCACAGAGGCATGGTGGCTAGATCGAGCGCGCTTCGGAAGGTCGGCGCCGCACCTGGACCGGCGCCGCTGAAGGGGGTCAAGGGCCCAGGTCGCGAGGCCGGCGCCCTGGACCTGGACCGGCTGATTCACGAACGGATGCGCCTGGCGATCGTCAGCGCGCTGGCCGTGAACGAGTCGCTGGCGTTCAACGACCTCAAGCGGCTGCTCGACACCACGGACGGGAACCTCAGCGTGCACGCCCGCAAGCTGGAGGACGCGGGCTACATCACCTGCACCAAGTCGTTCGAGGGCCGCCTGCCGCGGACGGTCTACCGGCTCAGCGCCAAAGGCTGCACCGCGCTGGCCCGGTATCTCGACCACATGGAAGCACTGATTCGGGCGACGCGCGAGCGCTGAGCGCCGAGGTTTTTTTTGAGGAGCAACTTTATGAAACAAAGCACTTGTCGCCCGCTGCCGCCGGCGGGACTGCACGTGGGCGTCATCATGGACGGCAACGGCCGCTGGGCGACGGCCCAGGGGCTGCCCCGGGCGGCCGGCCACCGGGAGGGTGCGGCCGCGGTGCGGCGCACTGTCGAGGCGGCGCCCGGCGAGGGAATCGGCACGCTCACGCTCTTCGCCTTCTCGGCGGACAACTGGCAGCGACCCGAGCGCGAGGTCGCGCGGCTGATGCGCCTCTTTCGGGAATACCTGCGCGCCGAAGCCGCCCGCTGCGTGGTGACCGGAGTCCGGCTCAACGTCATCGGCCGGCGCGACCGAATGCCCGGCCCGGTGCTGCGCGCCGTCGAAGCGGCAGAACGGGCGACCGCGGGCGGCCACCGCCTGCACCTCCGGATCGCCATGGACTATTCGGCGCGCGACGCGATCCTGCGCGCGGCGCAATGCCTGCCGCCCGAGACGGTTCCCTCGCGCGAATCGTTCGGCCGGCTCCTGTCGATCGTGGACCACGGCGGCACCACACCCCCCGTCGACCTGCTCATTCGCACCGGCGGCGAGCAACGCCTCAGCGATTTCCTGCTCTGGGAATGCGCCTACGCCGAGCTCCACTTCACGACCCGTATGTGGCCGGACTTCGCACCGCGCGATCTCGCCGCGGCGCTGGACGACTTCCGCGGGCGGCAACGCCGCTTCGGGAGCGTGCCGTCTTCACCCGCGCCGTCCGGTCGTCCCGAACCTGCCGTCGCCCTCTCCCACCCCCGGAGGTTCTGATGCTCGCCCTGCTTCTGCGCATGCTCGGTGTGCTGGCGTTCTTCGGCACGCTGGCGATTCTCGCCGTCGGCACCATCGTGATCGTCATCGGGCTGGCGACCAACCGCCGACACGTGGCGGCGTCCGCGGCGGCCGCCGTCGGCGGGTGGGTGATCCTTTATGCAGCAGCCGTGCTGCTGGGGCCGGTCCTGACGCCTCGGCGCAGCCTTGCCCCTGGCGACGCGCTGGTATTCTGCGGCTTCGATTGTCACCTCCACATCGCAGTGGTAGGTGTCAAATCGGACACGGGCCTGACCGTCACGCTTCGAGTCTGGAGCGACGCCAGGCGGGAGCCGGAATACCCTTCGCACCTGCGCGTTCGAGCCCGCGATGCCGCGGGGAAGGAGTATGCCGCGCTCGGCGGCGCGCTGCAGGATCCGCTGAACGCCGGTGACAGCTACACGACCAGGCTGCGGTTCGATGTCCCGGCCGGTGCCGGCCCCCTTCGGCTGGTCGCCACGTGGGGGGACTGGCAGGATTACGTAATTCCTGGTCCGGAGAACGCGATGGTGCAGCGGCGCCGCACCGTCGACCTGGCGCTGGCGGCACGGTCGCCGTGACGGATCCAGCGCGCCCACTGGCGCGACGTCGGGCCCGAACGGATTATTCCGCCTCGCATTCGCCGCGGGTGTTGCTGCCTCGCGGACACGGCCGGCGGCCTTCACCCCGGAGCGGCTCCACGCTCGTCAGCTCGCTGCTGCTCCTGCTCGCGGCACTCGCGCGCGCCCTCAGGGCCTCGCTCCTTGAGGTCCGGGCGCTCGCCGCCATTGTGCCCCGGCCTGGCGGCGCGCCGCGTCGCATCCGGTCGCCTTGAGCTCGCGGCCGGGCGCGCTGGGGACCGGTGCCTCATCCGGCATTGGACTGGACCTGGCGCGCTGCCTCGCCCGGAGCGGCTCCGATCTCGTGATCGTCGCCCGTCGCGAAGCGCCGCTGGCCGCCGCGGCCGCGGAGCTGCAGGCGATCGGTGCGCCGTCGGTCACGAGCATCCCGGCCGATCTGGCACGGCCCGACGAACGGCGCCGACTGCTCGACACGCTGCACCGTTCCGCCATTCACCTGGGTGTGCTGGTCAACAACGCGGGGTTCGGCGGCGGCGGCGCATTTGCGGAAACGAAGCTGGCCGATGAGCTGGCCATGATCGAGCTGAACGTCGCCGCACCGACGGAACTGACCAAGGCACTCCTCCCCGCGATGCTGGCCCGCCGCGCAGGCCGGATCCTGAACGTCGCGTCGGTCGCCGCATTCCAGCCCGGGCCGTACATGTCGGTGTACTACGCGACCAAGGCGTACGTGCTCTCCTGGTCGGAGGCGCTTGCGGAGGAGCTGGATGGCTCGGGCGTGACCGTGACGACGCTCTGTCCGGGGCCGACCGCGACCGGCTTCGCGGCGCGCGCGCGCATGCGTGCGGCGCGATTCCTCGGCCGGGAGCCCATGATGAGCGCGGCTGCGGTGGCACGCGCGGGTTACGAAGGAATGCTCCGGGGTGAGCGGCTGGTGGTCCCGGGGGCGACCAACCGGCTCGCCGTCACCGCGTCGCGCCTCCTGCCGAGAGGGCTGGTCACGCGGCTCGGCCGCCGATTGAACGAAGGCCGGTCCGAGTCGCCCGAACGCTAGAGGCCGACCTGGATGCCGATCCGGACGCGCCTCGGTGCGGTGGTGAACGCCTGTTCGCCGCGGGCGACGGCGTATCGCGCGCTCGATGCACGGCCCTGCTCCGCCAGATCGAATACGCCGTCGCCATTGCCAAACCGCTGCTCGGCACGGATGAGTGAAATGCAGTTTGGCGCCGCGGGACTTCCGCCATTGGAGACATACCCGGCGCATCCGCCGGTTCCCGCTCCCGCGAACGTCAAGTCGACCGAGCCATCGGCGCGGTAGATCGAGTTGGCGGTCGCCTCATTGGCCAGACTGGCGCTGTCTCCGGCGAATACCAGCTGCTGCTCGAGCGGGCTGGTCGTCGTCCCGGTGACGATATAGGCCAGCACCACATTGCGCGTATTGAACAGGTTCCGGGCGTCAACGTACGCGGTGATCGGACGAGTGCCTTTGCCGATGGACTGGGTGAGGCGGAGATCGAGCTGACGGGTGGTGGGAAGGCGCGCGCCCAGGAGTACCAGCAGGCCCTGGTTACAGACCTGGTTGCTCAGCACACTCTCATTGCCCAACGTCTCACAGTTCGAGTACGGTGTGCCGCTCGCCATGCGGAATCCGGCGTAGGCCGCCGTGCTCCGGACGGTGAGCGCCAGTGCCGCCGTAAACGTGTGCGGCCGGGTGGCGGCCATCGGTGGCTGGGTTGGGCCGACACCGGTGCTCTTCTGATAGGCGTAGGCGGCCAGCCCGGTCAGCGGGCCCGCGCGACGGGACAGCGTGATCTCGGCGCCCCGATAGCGGAGGTTGCCGGAATCGGCATACTGCCGGAGCCCGGCGATCGAGTTGTGCCGCGTCGGGTCGGGGCGCTGCACGATCCGGTCCTGGATGGCGTTCAGGTTCCGGCGCTCGTACACCGCCACGTCCACCGTCGTCGCGGGACTGAGCCGGCGGCGCACGCCGGCTTCCGCGATCCATGCCTTCTGCAGTCCCATACTCGCGCCGAACGTCTGGCCGAAATTCGTGATTGCGATGTCGGTGTTGATGCCCGCATACAGCTGGTCGAAGTCGGGCAGCTGCGCCTGGCGGGCATATCCGATCCGGACTTCGGTGGCCGAGCCCGTCCCGTACGCGAGTCGGAATCGCGGCGACACGGCGGACCGCCGCTGGTCCCGCACAGTGATCGCGAGCGGCTGGCCCTGGAATGTCCCCTCGTAGCTGGTGATGCGCGGGAAGGGCAGGTATGTGTTGAAGGTGGCGCTGGACGCAACGGTGTCGAGGTCGAATGCGCGATCGGCGTTCGACGAGAACCGGTCATACCGCACACCCGCCGCGAAGGTGACGTTCCCATACTGAAACTGGTCTTCGGCGAACAGCGACAATGCGGTCGGCGCGACGTGGTACACATCGGAGAATGCCTGGCTGGTGAGCTGATGCGAATAGTGATCGACCGAATAGCGGGTGAGCTCTCCGCCGGTCCGGAAGCGGCTGTTCCGGCTGACCGGCCATTCAGCGGTGACGGCGGCAACTGTCCGGTGCTCGCGCTCCAGCGTCAGCCGGCCGACCGGGCCGCCGCCCTCGACGAACCCGGTGGCGCCGTAGGCGTTGGTGCGATACTGCGAGATGGTCTGGTATTGGGCCGTATTGTCGAGATCGTACGGCGAGCGCCTGCTCCCCAGGAGGTTGCTCCGATAGTTGCTGATCAGCTCCGAGTCCACCGGGAACGAGGTGAAATCGTACTGAAATCCGAGCTGGCCGATCATGAATCCCAGGCGCGGATCGCGGGTGGCGAGCTCGCCATCCGGGCTGAGTGGGCCGCCCAGCAGCCGGTCGCCCTGGCGCGACAGGCTCGCATGCACGCTGCCGTCGCCCCTGAGCTGGTGCGTGAGCGTCAGTGCGAGGAGGTCGCTGGTCGCGCTCTGGCCGAACGCAGTGGAGGGCACGTAGGACGAGCGGTAGTCGAACAGCCGGGCCTGATCGCGGTTCCGGAGCGCCATGATCCCGATCTGCGACCTGCCCGTGCCATATTCCGCCTTCATCAGCAGCTGATGGCTCGACTGCGCCGACAGCGGCGTGCGGTCGCCATGGCAGGAGAGGCCATAGTTGTCGGCGATGCCGGCGTTGGCGCTCGCCGCGAACAGGTCGCAGCTGCCGCGGGACACGGCGTAGTTGAACACGTCGACCTGGGCCGACCCGACGGTCACCGTGGTATCCACCCCGGCCTGGACGAAGATCGGCGCGTTGCGGGCGCCGAACCCCGGTTCGACGGACTTCTGCCCGTTGAGTGTGGCGGCTGCGAACACCGTCAGGCGCCGCCCGAGGCTGGTGCCGAACGTGCCCTCGACGCGGCTGAGGCCAAGGCTGGACGCTCCCAGCGGGGCATCGGTCTCGAAGTTGAGCCGGGCGCCGCGTACGCTTCGCGTTCGCAGAATGACGGCACCCGCGTCGCCGTTGCCGATGGCCGCGCTGAGCGGCCCCGTCAGCACCGCGGCGTCCGACACGGCGTTGGTACCCGGAATCAGTCGCACTCGGCGGCTGCCGGGCGTCACCGGGATGCCATCGAGGTAGGCGCTCGACTCGGTGCCGTCGGACCCGCGCAGCGAGAGTCCGCCGGTAGCACCGGGCCCGACGCCCGGCTGGAGCAGCAGCGCACCGCCTACGCTGTCGACCGGGAGCGCGTCGATCAGCGCGCCGGGCATGAAGCCGGGCCCCGCAGCAGAATCCCGCGGCTCACCGGTTGCCCGGGGCACCCCCCTGCGCCGACAGTGTGCCACCGGCCACCACGAGCATGAGCACAATCGGCACGGCACGAGCGCGGCACGCGCGCCCGGAAAAGCGGATCCGCATGTTCGACTCCGGGTACGGACGGCGCGTGATGGCCTGGGCGCCTTGAGGCAGGATGAAGCGCAACGTGATGGATGAACCGGAAAGCTATCGCAGCCCGTCCGCGTCTACCAGACGCGTCGGCCGCCGCGAGCTCCTTGCGGGCGGCATGGCCGCCATCGGCGCCGGCCTGACCGACGCCTGGGCGATCGAGCCGTACCGGCTGGATGTCTCCCGTCATGATGTGCTCGTGTCCGGCCTGCCAGGAGCGCTGGACGGGCTCCGGATTGCGCAGGTGTCGGACATCCACCTGCCCGCCACGCCGGCGGCGGCGGAGCACGCGGCGAGGGCCGTGGAACGCGAGCGGCCGGAGATTGTCGTCATCACCGGGGACATCATCGAGCACGCGAGCGCACTCCCGCAGCTCACCGAGTTCGCCTCGCGCGTGCGCGGAACGCTCGATACCCTCGCTGTGCTGGGAAACTGGGAGCACCGTGCGGGCGTCTCAAGCGCGGCGGCGTCCGCGGCCTATGCCGCGGCCGGCGTGACGTTTCTCAACAACGCGTCGGTTCTGGTGCCGCGACGTGGTGCCGCGCTCAGGATCACCGGATTCGACGACCCCGTCCTCGGAGCACCCGATCCCGCTCGCGCGCTGGCCCATGATGGGGGTGTCGAGATCTGGCTGATCCACGCGCCGGCCTATCTCGACACCCTTCCGATGACCACTCGGAAACCCGCCTTCATTCTTTGCGGGCACACGCATGGCGGTCAGATCCGGCTGCCGGGCATCACCCTCGTGACCCCGCCCGGCTCCGGCCGATACGTGAGCGGCTGGTACGTCGACGGGCTTGCACCGACGTACGTGACGCGCGGGATCGGTACCGCATCCATCCGGGCACGCCTGTTCTGTCCCCCGGAGCTCCCGATTTTCACACTCCGGCGGGCGTGATCCCGTTCACCAGGGCTGTGGCACACCCCGATAGTCCACGAAGCGGCCGCTGTCCGCAGCTGTAAGCTGATCAGCCACCTGCAGCATCCCGCGGACCGATTCCTCCGGGGAGAGTGAGGCCGCCGCGCCACCCATCTCCGTCCGGACCCAGCCCGGCGTGACGGCGAGCGCAACGACGCCGGCCAGCGCCAGCTCGGCGGCCACCGCGCGCGTCATGATGTTGAGTGCCGCCTTGCTCGCGGCATAGGCATATTCGCCGCCTGTCGTCTTGTGGGACACCGATCCCATGAGGGAGCTCAGATTCAGGACCCGGGCCCGGCCCGCCTCGAGCAGGTCACGAAAGTGGCGCACCATCAGGATCGGCCCCGCGGCGTTCACCCGGAACACGTCTACCAGCTCCGCGCTGCTCACGGTGGCGAGTGGTGTCGCGGCGGGATTCCAGCTCCGGCTGTGGCGCGAGTAGATGCCGGCGCAATTGAGCAGCAGATTCACCGCCGGCGTGAGACCCGCAACGGTGTTCCGCGCCGCTTCGATGGATGCTTCGTTCCCGACATCGAGGATCAGGGGGACCAGTCTGTCGCCGTGGAGCTCGCTGAGCTTCGCGAGTGCCGGCGCCGGTCCGCGGGTGCCCGCGAACACCCGGTCGCCGCGCTCGAGACACTGGCGCACGAATTCGAGTCCCAGGCCACGGCTCGCTCCGGTGACGACGGTGGAGGCCGCGGTCATTCCGTCGCGGCCAGATTGTACATCGCCCGCCAGGCGCGAAACGCCTCGCGATAGTCATCATGCGTGTATTCCACCGTGCGCCCGGCGGTGCGTCGCGATCCGGGAATCAGCAGGGCCATCTCCGCCATCTGCGTCTTGGCAAAATCGACGCTGAACGTTACTGGAGACGTGACCGTGAAGGGCGCGCGCCTGTGCGCCAGCGCCCGCTTCGCCCCGTCGTGGATCCGGCGGCGAGCCACGGCGGGCGCGACGCTCCGCGCGGAGAAGCGACCCAGCCCTTCCTTGACCACCACGGCCTCGATCTGGTCTCCCAGCAGTGCCGACGCCTCGTCGGCAACGGCGCGGTCGCCGCTGATGAGAACCACGGGAACGCCAAAGGTGCCTGCGAGTGCGGCATTGAGCCCGAGCTCCCCGAAGGCGGTTCCGTTGACGCGTACCTCGAACACCCGGTCGGTGTAGGTGTGATCGATGACGGCGTTGGCGGTGCCCGCGCGGCCATGATAGCCGATGAACATCGCCGCGTCGAAGCCCCCGTCGATACCCTCGACCATGCTGTGCACCTTGGGGCCGCCGCTGATCAGCTCGGCGGCCTCGTGCAGCTCGTCGGCGATCAGATTGCGCATCAGCCAGTGGCTGTCGTTCACGAGGACCGCCGTCGCGCCGGCCGCCAGCGCGCCCTCGATCGCCGCGTTGGCCTCACCGGTCATGAGACGGCAGGCGCGCGCGTACTCCGCGGCGTGGCGCGGATCGGTTGGGTCGGTCTGATCCTCGTGCGCGATCCCCGCGACGCCTTCCATGTCCACCGAGATGTACACCCGCATGGCGGCTCCGGGTTGCCAAGTATCCCGCCACCATGGTAGGGTGGAGGGTCAACATCAAGGGACGACGCCATGCGCAGGACCCGTGCGATGCTAGCGCTGACGCTGATAACCGCCTGTACCAGTGCCGCTCCCAGGCCGACGGCACTGGAGCAGGGCCGCACCTATACCGAGTGGCTGTTCGGGCGGCAATTCGACAAGCTGTGGGGGCGCTTCTCACCCGAGATGCAGAAGACCTTTCCGTCGGTCTCGGAGCTGTCCGCCTTCGTCGGTCAGACCACCGGTGAACTGGGCCGCGAGCGCGGGACGGCGACGGAGCGCATGACCCGGCTGGGTTCGACGGAGGTCTACACCCGCACCGCACAGTTCGAGCGCGCGGCCCGCCCGGTGGAAGTGCAATGGACCATGGGTGGCGATGGGCTGGTGACCGGCCTGCTGGTGCACCCGGTGGCAGCCGACTCCGCGCCCTGACGTCAGTCCATTCGGCCGTCCACGATCGCGTCCGCTTCGATCTCCACCAGCAGCGCAGGATCGATCAGCGCCGCGACCTGTACCATGGTTGCGGCCGGCCGGGCGACCGCGAACGCCTCTCCATGGGCGCGGCCGACGGCCTCCCAGTGGCGCATGTCGGTCACGAACATCCGGGTGCGAACGACATCGTCAAGCGATGCGCCCAGGTCACGCAGCGCCAGCTCGATCTTTCGCAGCACGTGGACGGCCTGGATGTACGGATCGCCCGGACCAACGACCGAGCCCGACGCATCAACGGCTGTCGTGCCGGCTACATGAATGGCGGACCCGACGCGGATGGCGCGCGAATAGCCGACCACGGACTCCCACGCCGTGCCCGTCGACACTCGTTGGCGATGCACGAAGCCTCCAGGGTCTGGGCCCTGCAAGATAGTCGGCGCTGGGCGACGGGCGGGACCTACCAGAAAATGATGGTGACCACCCGGCGTCGGTCGTTCGCGGGGCCTGCCGGCGAGGCGACTGCCTGTGCGGTGACCGAAACGCCTCCGGCATCCCGGGCAAATCTGATCGAGCGCTTACCGGTCCGTTCGGAAGCCAGTACACGTGCTATGCGGCTCGCCGATTCGGAGATCCTCGTGTCCACGACCGTGACCGACGCCATCACGGTGCCTGTCGCTTGGGCGGCGGCGCGCGTAGCCTGGCAGGCGGCGATCACGGTGATCAAAGTCGCAATCCGGAGTCCCGTCATCCAGCGCTCCACCTCGTGGGCCGGGGGGGCCCAAAGCGTCCCATGGCACGCGGAGTGCCACGGGCTACATGTGCTAACGCGTTTCGTAGCAATGATGAGCGACGGGGCGGGATGCCGCCGGACCGACCAGCATCTGGACAGTCCGGCGGGCAGAGCTCCCATCCCGTGACGTGGCCGCACCTTGAGCGGCCCGTCACATATCGTCGATTCCGCTCAGTTGTCGGTCAGACGTCGTCGCGACCGGGATTGGGATCCAGCGCCTGCTGCGCCTTGCCGAGCCCCTTTTGGGCCTTGCCCTTCACCTCCTGGCCCAGCCCCTTCACGTGCTCGCTTCCGTCGTCGGTCACGTCGGCGACCTTGGACCGCACCTTGCCCTCCAGCTCCTTGGCGGCGCCCTTCACCCGATTTTCAGTGCCTTTATCGTAGAGATCCTTGTGGTCGGTCATCGCTGCATCCTCCATCGAAGGAATGATTGCGTGCTGTCGCGCGCATCCGAGCGCGCGCATCCAAGATGGACGGCCGTGAGTGACCAAACCGTGAGAAGCGTCACCGCGTCGGCAGGGTCCCACTCGTGACGCGGCCAACCGCTTCCAGCGCCGGGACTTCGGCGTAATGGCAGGCCACGAGCGTGTGCGCCACCGGGCGCAGGGGCGGCACCTCCGTGCGGCAGCGCTCGCTCCGCAGCGGGTGGAAACACCGGGTGTGAAATGCGCAGCCCGGCGGCGGATTGGACGGGCTCGGCAAATCACCGGTGAGCACGATGCGGTCCCGCTGGGCCGACGGGTCGGGCTCGGGCACCGCGGAGAGCAGCGCCTGCGTGTAGGGGTGGCGCGGGTCGGTGAGCAGCGCGTCGGTCGTGCCGCTCTCGACGATCCGGCCGAGATACATCACGGCGATGCGCTGCGCGATCTGCCGGACGACGGCCAGGTCGTGGGCGATGAATAGATACGATAGCCCGCGCTGGCGCTGCAGGTCCGCCAGCAGGTTCAACACCTGCGCCTGAACCGACACGTCCAGCGCCGAGACCGGCTCGTCGCAGACGATGAACGCCGGCTGGACCGCCAGGGCCCGGGCAATGCCGATGCGCTGGCGCTGCCCGCCGGAAAATTCGTGCGGGTAGCGCCGGGCGTAGCTGCCGTCGAGTCCCACCTCCTCGAGCAGTGCCGCGACCCGGGCCGGGGTCTCCGCTCGAGAGGCCAGCCGGTGAATCTCGATCCCTTCCGCGATCGCGGCGCCGACGGTCATCCGGGGATTGAGCGAGCTGTAGGGGTCCTGGAAGATGATCTGCATCCGCCGCCGGAGCGCCCGGAGCGGCTCACGCCCGAGTTCGAAGACGCGTTCGCCGTCGAACACCGCCTCGCCTGACGTTGGTTCCTGCAGGCGGAGAACGGTGCGGCCGACGGAGCTCTTCCCGCAGCCCGACTCGCCCACCAGGCCCAGCGTTTCCCCTCTGGCGATTTCGAAGGAGACACCCTCTACGGCACGCACCGGTGGTGCCTTGCCGGCGAACATCCCGCCGCTCCGATAGTGCTTCACCAGGTCGCGGACCATCACCAGCGGCTCGCCGCTCATCGGGGGTCCTCGGCGATCCAGCAGCGCATCCGGTGGTCGGGGCCGGCGGCGAGCAGCGGCGGCATCGTCTCGCTCCGCGCATGGACGATGGGACAGCGCGGCCGGAAGCGGCAGCCCGTGGGCCACGCCGTCGGTGGGGGCACGCTGCCACGAATCGGGGTCAGCCGTCCGACCGGTCCGGTCAGGCGTGGCACCGACGCGAACAGCCCCTGTGTGTAGGGATGGGACGGGCGGGCGAACAACTCGGCCGTCGGCGCTTCCTCCACGATCTGTCCCGCGTACATGACAGCGACGCGGTCGGCTCGCCCCGCGACGATGCCCAGGTCGTGGGTGATGAGCAGGATCGCCATGCCCCGGCTCGCGCGGAGGCCGTCGAGCACCTCGAGGATCTGGGCCTGCACGGTCACGTCCAGCGCCGTCGTCGGCTCGTCGGCGATCAGAATCTCCGGTTCGGCCGCCAGCGCGATCGCGATCATCACGCGTTGCCGCATGCCGCCGCTGAGCTGGTGAGGATATGCGCCGAGCCGGCCGGCGGCGTCGCCGATCCCCACTTCACCGAGGAGCGCCTCCGCCCGCGCGAGCGCGGAACGCCTGGACACGTCGAAATGGGCGCGGATGCCCTCGGCGATCTGGTCCCCGACGGTGAAGACGGGGTTGAGACTGGTCATCGGGTCTTGGAAGATCATGCCGATCCGCCGCCCGCGAACCTGCCGGAGCGCCTCACCCCGAAGCGCGAGCAGATCGGTGGCGCCCAGGCGGATGGCGCTCGCGGGATCGATGACGCCGGGAGCGGGGACCAGCTGCAGGATGGCGAGACTGGTAAGGCTCTTGCCGCACCCTGACTCGCCGACGAGCGCGAGGGTCTTGCCCTGCTCGAGCGCGAAGCTGACGCCGTCCACCGGCCAGACCTGGCCCGCTGCCGCTGGAAAGGACACCCGGAGATCGCGTACTTCGAGCAATGTCGTCATGCGCCCTGGGGGTCGAGGGCGTCGCGGAGGGCGTCGCCGATGAGGTTGACGGAAAGGACCGTGAGCGCGATCGCGAGCGCGGGAAATACGCTGGCCCACGGCGCGGTCACGAGCACTTCCTTGGCGTCGAAGATCATGCCGCCCCATGACGGCGTCGGAGGCTGGATGCCGAGACCGAGAAAGGAGAGGCCGGCCTCGAGCAGAATGACCTCCCCGATCCCCAGTGTGGCCGCGACCAGCAGCGGGCCAAGTGCGTTGGGGAGCAGGTGCCGAAACATAATCCGTCCCGGGCCCGCGCCGAGCGCGCGCGCCGCCCGCACGTAATCGGTCTCCCGCAGGCGCAGGACCTCCGCCCTGACGAGGCGGCTGGTCCCGAACCAGCCGGTCGCGCCGACGATCAGAATGAACGCAGCCAGCGGGATGCGCTCCCACAACGCGAGCAGCAGGAGCAGCAGAAAGAGCCGCGGGATCGCGAGCGCCGCATCGACCAGGCGCATGATCAGCGCGTCCACCGCGCCGCCCCAGTATCCCGCGGCCAGCCCGAACAGCGCACCGATGGTGACCGAGAGCGCAACGGCGACCGCCGCCACCGCCAGCGACACCCGGCCCCCGCTGGCCACCCGGGTAAGCACGTCGCGGCTCAACTGGTCGGTGCCCATGAGGTGCCCCGGGCTCGGGGGCTGGCCGCCGTGCTGGATGTCGGGTTGCGCGGTGGGGCTCTGCAGGAAGATCGGGGCGACCAGGGCACCGAGAATTACCAGGCACAGGATGGCCGCGCCGGCTCGCGCGGGCCCGCGGCGTCCCGCGCTGCCCACGACGCGCGCGAGCGGGATCACGCGTGCCGGATCCGCGGATCGAGCGCCGCGTAGAGGACATCCGCCACGAGCCCGCCGATGATGACCATGCCGCTCACCAGCAGCGACGTGCCCATCAGTACCGGATAATCCCGGGCACTGACGGCACCGGCGGCAAGGCTCCCGAGGCCAGGCCAGGCAAAGACCTGCTCGACGAACACCGAGCCCGTCACCAGCACCGGCAGCCACAGCCCGAACAGCGTGATCACCGGAAAAAGCGCATTGGGCCACGCATGGCGCCATACCGTCCGCTGTTCGGTGATCCCTTTGGCGCGCGCGGTTTGCACGAAGGGAAACCGGAGCGCTTCGATCATCGCCACTCGCTGGTAACGCATGGTGGCGGCGATGCTCACCAGGGAAAGCGTGAGGGCCGGCAAGGCGAGGTGCCGGAGCAGGTCCCACGCGCGCGTGGCCGCCGGGGCGGCGGGATCGAGGAGGAGGTCGTGCATGCCACCGGGCGGGAGCAGCCGCCAGTGGATGGCGAAGAGCCAGGCGAGCAGGAGCCCGAGCCAGAACGAGGGCACCGAATAGCCGGACAGCGACGCGGCTTCGAGTGCCCGGTCGGTACGGCTGCCCTTGCGCACCGCCTGCCGAACGCCGAGCCAGAGCCCGAGTGTGAAGTTCAGCACCAGCACGGTCCCGCCCAGGAGGAGCGTGGCCGGGATGCGGTCCACCACGAGCGACGTCACCGGCCGCCGATACTCGATCGAGGTGCCGAAGTCGCCGCGGAGGGCGCCACCGACGAAGGCGGCGAATTGCCGGCCGACCGGCTGGTCCAGCCCGTAGCGGGCGCGAAGCGCGGCGATCTCGCGCGGTGCCATGGGACGATCCTCGCTCAGGCGGGAGAGCGGGTCGCCGGGCACGGCGCGCATCAGGAAAAACAGCAGGCAGACGACGAGGATGAAGGTGGACACGGCATGGAGCCCCCGCGCCAGCAGCCAGCGGCTCATTCGCGGCTAGCGGGAGCGGGCACTGTCGCGACCGGTTTTCACCGACCAGCGCCACAGCACGACCCAGGGCGACTCCGGACGAATGTCCACGTGGGCGAACCGGTTGCTTACGCCGAACACCGTCACCGGCGTGTACATGAAGGCGGCCGGCGCATCCGCTTCCAGCCGGTCCAGCGCCGCCGTCCACAGGTCGTTGGGCGGCGTGGGCGAGACGATGGCGAGAGTGATGAGGGAATCGACCACCGCGTCGCAGAAGTGCGCCACATTCGATCCGCCGTGACAGGTCCAGCTCTGCGTCAGTCCAGCCGGAGTGGGGTCCTGGGTGGCCCCCGAGAAATCAATGTCGAACTGTCCGGCCTTTCGGCGTTCGCCCTGAATCTTCCCGTCGATGACGGCGAGGTCGATCTGGACACCCGCCTGCCGAAGCTGCTCCTGCACCAGTGCGGCCATCGCTTTCCGGGTGGTGCTCTGCGCGGGCACCGTGATGCTCAGGCGCAGTGGGCGCCCGCCGCGGTCGGCAATGCCGTCGCCGTCGCTGTCGCGCCAGCCGGCGGCAGCGAGCAATCGCCGCGCCTCCGCCGTGTCAGGTGCCGCTGCGGCGGGGGAGATTCGCGAGATCCAGAGCACGGACGATACCGGCCCGTAGGGGACCGAGCCGTACGGGCCCAGGACGGCGTGCGTGATGGCCCGGCGGTCGAGCGCGAGCACCAGCGCGCGGCGGACCCGGACGTCGGACAGGATCGGATGTGGCCGCGAGCTCGCGGTGGGGTCGCGCTGGTTGAACAGCAGGTACCCCAGCGTCGTCGAGGGCACGGGAACGAGCGAGAGGCGGCCGGTCGCGTTCACCCGCTCGACGTTGGCGAGCGGGGGAACCACGGCCATGAGCGCATCGGCCTCGCCCGCGAGCAGCATGTTGAGCCGCGCATCGCCGTCATCGGCGGTCCGGATCAGGACCCGTCCGATTCCGGGAGTACCGAGAAAGAAGGCGGGGTCGGCGGCCAGCTCGATCACCTTGCCGGCGTCGGAGCGCACCCAGCGGTACGGGCCGTTGCCCACGGGGCTTCGCACGAAGTCGGAGCGCAGGAGCTGCTCGAGCGACTGGCCCTGCAGCAGGTGGGCCGGGAGCGGCTGAACGTGGAACGCGGCGTCGTACAGCTGTTCGGCATAGGGCTGGGCAAAGCGCACGACGACGCGATGGTCACCTTCCGCGCTCACATCCGTGATTCGGTGGAGCAGGCCGGAGAGCGTCGCCGAGAACATCGTGTCCCGGGCGAGCCCGAACGTGAACACCACGTCCCGCGCCGTGACCGGCTGTCCGTCGTGCCACCGCGCGCGGGAATCGAGATCGAACGCCAGTGTGACCGAATCCCGGCGGGTCCACCCGGAGGCGAGCTGGGGCTCGAAGCCGCGATCGCCCGAGGTTTCATGGGTTGGCCCCAGCGCGGCGAGCCGGAGAAACATCAGGTCAGCAACCTCGGCGTCCGCCGACCGCCCGCTCGAGCTCAGCAGCACCGGCACCGGCAGCTGCGCCGACTCGCCCACGGCGATGACCGCAGTCGTGATCGCGGGGCGCTCGGCGGCCGGGCTACACGCCGCGGCGGCGAGTATCGCGAGGACGAAGGGCGTCCGATGCATGGCGCGGTCCTCGAGCGGGGGATGTGAAGGGGGCCTCAAGAATGTAGCACCGACCCCGCGCGCCCGGCTACGCGCTAGCGGCGCCAGGTCCACGCGTCGGATTCGAACAGTGGGAGGTGCGCATCCGCCTCATGGAGGATCCGATCGGGGCGCTCAGCCGGCGACCATCGGCCGGCCAGCGCCAGCTCCGCGGCCCGCGCGATCGACGCCGCAACCACCTCAAAGCTGACCGGCGTCGCCAGCAGCGAGTTGAGCGGTGCGTCCCGGCCCGGGGCGGCGACCCCCACGGTCACCTCGGCCACGAGCTGCTGATCGTCGTCCAGCAGCACCGAGCCGTGTTGCAGCAGCCCGTTGCCGAGCCGGAGCTGCGCGCTCCCGACGATCTTGCGGCCGGCGATCACGACCTCTCCGCCGACAGGGCTGGCGAAACAGGCGCCCGCGTCCAGCGCCGCGGTGTCGCTCCGCGGCGCCAGTCCGGTTGCCACGCCGAGGGTGGAGAGCGCCTGGGCCAGCACGCGATGAATTGCGAGATAGGCGGCCGGCAGCGTACCGAAGCGCGCGGCCGGCGCCGCGAGGCTGTAGGTCACCTCCCGCGCATGCCAGACCGCGCGCCCGCCGGTAGGGCGACGAACGACCGGGATGCCCCGGCGCATGATCATCTCGCGGTCGTACCGCCGGAGCGCGGGCTCGTTTCGGCCGAAGGACAGGCAGTGCGGGGCCCAGCGATAGATGCGCAAGACGGCGAGGCCCTCCCGGTCCGCGAGGTCCAGGAGGGCCCGATCGATGGCCATGTTGTGCGGGCCCGGCCGCGGATCGCGGTCGAGCCAATACGCCCAGTCCGTCAGTACGCCTCCATCCCCGCGCAGCTGCAGACGAGATTCCGGTCGCCGTAGGCGCTGTCGATCCGCCCGACCGTCGGCCAGACCTTGTGCATGCGGGTCTGCGCCGACGGAAACGCGGCCCGCTCCCGCGAGTAGGGCCGGTCCCACGCGTCTGCGGTCACTTCCGCCAGGGTGTGCGGCGCGTTGGTGAGCAGATTGTTCTCGCGTGGCACGACCCCGGCCTCCACTTCCCGAATCTCGTCGCGAATCGCGATCATCGCGTCGCAGAAGCGGTCGAGCTCCTCCTTCGATTCGCTTTCGGTCGGCTCGACCATCAGCGTCCCCGCCACCGGAAACGAGACCGTCGGGGGATGGAATCCGTAATCGATGATGCGCTTGGCGATGTCCTCGACCTCGATGCCGGTCGCCTTGAACGGGCGGGTGTCGATGATGCACTCGTGCGCGATCAGCCCGTTCGCCCCGCTGTACAGGAGCTCGAAATGCCCCTCGAGGCGTTTCGCGATGTAGTTCGCGTTCAGGATCGCCACTTTCGTCGCCTCGGCCAGCCCCTCGTGGCCCATGAGCGCGATGTAGGCCCATGAAATCGGCAGCACCAGCGGGCTTCCCCAGGGCCCGGCCGATACGGTCCCGCTGGCGGACGCATATCCCAGATCGACGACGGGGTGTCCGGGCAGGAACGGCGCGAGATGCTCCGCCACGCCGATGGGTCCCATGCCCGGGCCGCCACCGCCGTGCGGAATACAGAACGTCTTGTGCAGATTCAGGTGGCAGACATCAGCCCCGATGTCGCCCGGGCGGCAGAGGCCGACCTG
This sequence comes from Gemmatimonadales bacterium, assembly GCA_038321865.1. Lineage (GTDB taxonomy): Bacteria > Gemmatimonadota > Gemmatimonadetes > Gemmatimonadales > GWC2-71-9 > JAICUF01. The sequence continues at coordinate 19,593 of JBBQFH010000007.1, read as the reverse complement.
GGCGTTCATGTTGGCGCCGTCCATGTACACCTGACCGCCTTGCTCGTGCACGGCGCGGCAGATATCCATGATCGACGACTCGAACACGCCGTGCGTCGAGGGGTAGGTCACCATGAGGGCCGCGAGGGTATCGCGGTACTGCACCGCCTTCGCCTGGAGGTCGGCGACGTCAATGTTGCCATGCTCGTCGCTCCGGACCGGCACGACCGTCATGCCGGCCATGACCGCGCTGGCCGGGTTGGTGCCGTGCGCGGACATCGGGATGAGGCAGGTGGTCCGATGGGTGTCGCCGCGGGCTCGATGATAGGCCCGGATCACCAGCAGGCCCGCATACTCACCCTGCGACCCGGCGTTCGGCTGCAGCGACACCCGGGCGAACCCCGTGATCTCGGCCAGCTGGTACTCGAGCGAGGCGAACATCGCCTGGTAGCCCTGTGCCTGGTCTCGCGGAGCGAACGGATGCAGCCGGTTGAATTCGCGCCAGCTCACCGGGATCATCTCGGTGGTCGCGTTGAGCTTCATCGTGCAGGAGCCGAGCGGGATCATGGCGGCGGTGAGCGAGAGGTCGCGCGCTTCGAGCCGCCGGAGGTAGCGCAGCATCTCGGTCTCGGAATGGTACCGATTGAACACCGGGTGGCTCATGAACCCGGAGGTGCGCCGGAACCCGGCCGGAAGGGCGAATTCGCCTTCGTCGGTGGGCGCGTCCGACAGGCCGGGTACCGCGGCGTCGAGCCCGAAGATCGCGACCAGATCTGACAGATCGTTCCGCGTCACCGTCTCGTCGAGCGCGACGGTCAGCTGCGTCGGCGAGAGCACCCGCAGGTTGATCCGGCGGGCGCGGGCCGCCTCGACGAGGCGCGGCAGCGCCCAGCGCTCGACCTCGACGCAGATCGTGTCGAAGAACGACTCGTGGACGATCGTGTAGCCCAGCCCGCGGAGCGCGCGGGCGAGCTGGATGGTACGTGCGTGCACCTGGCGCGCAATCCGGCGGAGGCCGTCCGGTCCGTGGTAGACGGCGTACATCGCGGCCATGACCGCGAGCAGGACCTGCGCCGTGCAGATGTTGCTGGTGGCCTTGTCGCGGCGGATGTGCTGCTCCCGCGTCTGCAGCGCCATCCGCAACGCCGGGCGCCCCGCGGTGTCTTTCGACACGCCGATGATGCGGCCGGGAATATTCCGCTTGTAGGCATCTCTGGTGGCGAAGAAGGCGGCGTGCGGCCCGCCGTACCCCATCGGGACGCCGAAGCGCTGGCTGTTGCCCACGGCGATATCGGCGCCCCACTCACCCGGCGGGGTCAGAAGCACGAGCGCGAGCAGGTCGGTGGCCACCGTGATGAGCGCCCCGGCGGCGTGGGCCCGCTCACAGAGTGCACGGTAATCGTGGATGGCGCCATCGGTCGCGGGGTACTGCAGCAGCGCTCCCGCCACCTCCGGCCCGAATACGAACTGGTCGGGATTGCCCACGACGATATTGACGCCCCGCGCCTCCGCCCGGGTGCGCACCACGGCGATGGTCTGCGGGTGGCACCGCTCGTCGACGAGATAGGCGGCCCGCTTTTCCGGGGCCAGCGCCATCGTCAGGTGCATCGCCTCGGCGGCCGCCGTCGCTTCGTCGAGGAGCGACGCATTGGCGATCTCGAGGCCGGTCAGCTCCGAGACCACGGTCTGGAAGTTGAGCAGCGCCTCCAGGCGGCCCTGGGCGATTTCAGCCTGATACGGCGTGTAGGCCGTATACCAGCCCGGATTCTCCAGCACGTTGCGCTGAATGACGGGCGGGGTGAAGCAGCCGGAGTACCCCATACCGATGTAGGACCGGTACACCTGGTTCTGCGCCGCCATCCCGCGCATGGCGCGCAGCACCTCGCGCTCACCCTGGCCGGGCGGAAGATGCAGCGGCCGGCGGAGCCGGATGTCTTCGGGAATCACGTCATCGATGAGCGCATCCAGCGTTCCGTAGCCCAGGGTACCGAGCATCGCCTCGATATCCGCAGGGCGTGGGCCGATGTGGCGGGAGGCAAAGTGGGCCATATCGGCGGAAGCGAGCTCGGTCTCGCCCGCGGTCAGGGCAGTGCTCATCACTCGGTCAGGCTCCTGCAGAAAAGAGAGACAATGCGGTACGCACAAACGCCCCGAGGAAACCTTCCCGGGGCGTCGAAAGTTCCGGGGCCGCGGGGCCTCCCCGCGTCACTCGCCGATGTGCTTGCGGTACGCCGAAGCGTCGAGCAGGCCGTGCAGCTCGTCCGGGTCCGCCACGCGGAGCTTCACCATCCAGCCGGTGGTGTACGGGTCGTGATTGACGCCGGCGGGGTCGGCATCGAGGCTTTCGTTCACCTCGGTCACCGTGCCGGCGACCGGGCTGTACAGCTCGGACACCGCCTTGACGGCCTCGATCGTCCCGAACGGCTCGTGGGTATCGAACTTCTGACCGACCTTCGGAAGACTCACGAAGACGATGTCACCCAGCTCGCCCTGCGCGTAATCCGTGATGCCGACCTGCACGACATCACCGGCATCGGTCTTGAGCACGTACTCGTGCTCGGTGGTGTACATCATCTCTTCGGGGACGTTCGACACGGTTGCTCCGGGGCTGGTGGGACCTGCGTGAGGATAGGCGTGCCGTCAATCGAAATCAAGCATCCTGAAGCGCCTGCCAGACCTCCCGGCTGCGCCGCTCGAGCGCCGACATCACCCCGTCGTTCTCGATCACGAACGTGCTGCGGCATCGCTTCAGCTCCGACGGCGTCTGCGCCGCGATCAGGCGGTCCGCCTCGACCGGCGGCAGGCCGCGCGCGACCAGCCTGGCCCGGCGCACCGCCGGCGAGGCCTCGACCAGGATGACGCCGTCGAACGCCGCCGGATCACCCGCTTCGAAGAGGAGCGGAATGTCGCTGACGACCAGGGCTTCACCCCGGTTTCGGGCGTCGGCGACGAGCCGGGCCCGCCGGCGCTCGACTTCGGGATGGACGATCGCCTCGAGATCGTGCCGCGCCGCGGGATCCGCCAGGACCACGGCCCGAAGCTTCGGCCGGTCGAGCGTGCCGCCTTCGGCGAGCACGCCGGTGCCGAACCGCCCGACGATCGCCGCCAGCGTCGGCGTGCCGGGCGCCTGCGCTTCCCGCACCAGCTGGTCGGCATCGATCACGGTGGTGCCCCAGCGCCGGAACAGCTCGGCCACTGATGACTTCCCGGCGGCGGCGTTCCCGGTCAGCGCGACCTCGCGCATCCCCTCAGCCGGCCGCGGCGGTGCGCAGCTCCAGGACGGCCTGGTCCTCGTCCCGGCGAGGCACGGCATGGCAGTGGCGGCAGCGGGCCTCGTAACTCTCGTGCCCGCCCACCATGATCGTGGGGGATTCGTAGCGCGCCGGCTTTCCGTCCACCAGCCGCTGGTTCCGGCAGGCGAGGTCGCCACAGACGACGCAGATGGCCTGCAGCTTGTCCACCGCCTCCGCCACCGTCATCAGGTCGCCCATCGCGCCGAACGGCTCGCCGCGAAAATCGGTGTCGGTCCCGGCCACGATGACGCGCACGCCGCGCGCGGCGAGCGCCGTCACCACGCCGACGATGCCATGATCGAGAAACTGCACCTCGTCCACCGCCACGATCTCCGTGTCGGGACGCACCTGGCGATAGATCTCGGCCGCGGAATCGACCGGCGCGGCATCCACCTCGGTGCCGTTGTGGCTGGAGACGCTGTACAGCCCCGCGTACCGCGCATCGAGATGGGACTTGAAGACCTGGACGCGCCGCCGCGCGATGATGCCCCGGCGCACGCGCCGGATCAGCTCTTCACTCTTGCCGCTGAACATGACCCCGGCGATGACTTCGATCCAGCCGGGGCGGGCACTGTGGTACATGCGTGAGGTTCTCCGTGCGGGGGGCGGGAGAGCTTACGTCGCGGCGCACGCGCGGTCAAGCAGTCTTGCGGCGATTCGGCACCGCGGCGCATATTCTCCGCCGCTCGCTCCCGTCCACCGCCCGCCGGCCATCACGCCGCCGCCTTCCACGCGAGGAGTACGTGTGAACAAGCAGGGTCTCGTCGAGACGGTGGCGAAGCGGCTCGGTTGCACCAAGGCCAAGGCCGCTGAGTACGTCGATCTGTTCTTTTCAGCCGGCGGCGTGATCGCGGGCGAGCTCCGGAAGGGCAACAAGGTGCAGATCAGCGGCTTCGGGAACTTCGAGGCGCGCCGCCGGGCCGCGCGCCAGGGGCGCAATCCACGCACCGGCAAGGAGATCAACATCAAGGCGTCCACCGTGCCCGCCTTCCGCGCCGGCAAGGCCCTCAAGGACCTCGTCAACAAGAAGCGCTAGTCGCGCGCCCGGGGCGCGCCGCGGGGACCCCCCCGTGCCGGCGCCCCGCGTCCAGCCGGTCGAGCCGCGCCGCGGTCGACCCGCGCTGTGACGCGTTTCCGCCTGATCATCGCTCCGTTCAGCCCCGCCGCGATCCGCTCCGCGTCCTGCGCCGGCACGTCCACGAGCAGGAAGCTGTCCTTGAGCTCGATGCGCCCGATCTTCGCCTTGTCCAGCCGCAGCTCCTTGGTCAGGATCGCGACGAGATCTTTGGCCTTCGACTTGTACATCATCCCCACCCCCACTAACATCTTGCTGGTCGCGGGGACGTCCGGCACCGCGCCGGGCACGCCCGCACCGCTTTTCGCGACCCACAAATCATAGAGCGCCGCCGCGACGGCCGAGGGATCGTAGCGCTCGAAGAGGGGCGCCAATGTCAGCAATGCGCGCTCGGGGCGATTCTCCTCGATCGCGCGGGCGATCGCCGCGCGGTGGGCGCCGGCCTCATGGGTCACCGCCTCCAGCAGGCCGGACAGGCGAATCGGCCGCCGTGGCGTCGCGATGCGGGTGACGTAGGCATCTGCGGTCGGCGGCACCAGCAGGACCACGTCGCCCGCGCCGAGCAGCTGGCGCAGGCGTTCCGGAGACGGGGGATCGAACGCGATGATCAGCGACGCCTTCGGTGCGTCATCGGTGGTGAGCGTGACGGCGGCATCGCCCAGCGGGACGGCGGCGGCGATCGCGGCCTCGTGGCTCAGGTCGGCCGCCCAGACGACGAGTGACGCCGGATCGAGCAGCTCGACGACCTCCGACAGCGCCGCGGCCCGCCGCTGCCACGGTACCGCGACGGTCCGGACCGGGCCGGCCGGTGGAAGCGGCGTGGACTCGGCCGGAGCGGCGCCGACCGTCATGGCCTTCCGGGCATACCGTTCCACCAGATCGGCCAGGCGGTCGGCGGCGGCCGTGAAGATGATGCGCTGGGCTTCCTTCGGCAGGTCGTGCATCAGCGGCGTCAGGGCCTCGTCCGCCCCGAGGCTCTCGGGCCAGGCCAGGCAGACGACGCCCATGGCCTCCATCTTGAGCGCGGAACGGCGCACCAGGGCGAGCGCGATTTCCGGCGTTGTGATCAGCAGGTCCAGCTCCCGGGCGCGGAGGCGCCGCAGTGCGCGGGACTCGCCATGCGCCACCTGCACCCGGGCCGGCAGGTCACGACCCAGTGCGTTCGCGATCGCGCCCCATTCATCGAGCTCCGCCGCGGGCGCGAGGAGGAGACCCTGCACGCCACCGTCGCCGCCAAGCCGGCCGAGCAGACCAGCCAGGGCGGGGGCGGCGTACGCCGGAGCCGGCGGGGCGACAACGACCAGGTTGTGGCCGCGCGCCGCCGTAGGAGCCGCTTCGCGCGCCGCGGCATCCTCCGTGGTCCATCCCAGCGCATGGAGTGCAGCCGCGGCCGCGGCCGTCACATGCAGTTCCTCGAATCCCGGCACGTTGCCTCGATTGTCTGGCGAATCGTCTGACGCTCGCGAGGCGGGAAACTAGCACCGTTGACATCGCTCCGCAGCCGACGGAGCTTTACCGCTCGCGCCGGTCGCTCCCGCTTTTTCCATGGACCCCGCATGCCCGACCCGCTGTCCCTCAACGTCCAGCAGCTCAAGCCTTCCGAGACACTCGCGATCAGCAACGAGACCAGGCGGCGCCGTGCCCTGGGTGAGGACGTCTATGATCTGAGTGTCGGCGAGCCGGACTTCGATACGCCCGCGCCGGCGGCGCAGGCGGGGATCAGTGCCATTCAGCGGGGCATGACGCGCTACCCTCCCAATGCGGGCATCCCGGAGCTGCGCCGCGCCATTGCGGCGAAGCTATCCCAGCTTTCGGGCGGCCGTCCGGTGGACTGGGAGCGCATCCTGGTGAGCTCGGGCTCGAAGCAGTCGTTGTTCAACACCTGCTTTACGCTGTTCGGACCGCACGACCGGGTGCTGATTCCGTCGCCCGCGTGGGTATCCTATCCGCAGATCGTCCACCTCTCCCGCGCCGAACCGGTGCTCGTGCCCGGCGACGTCGAGTGGGGCCTCAAGGTCAGCGTGCGTGACCTCGACCGCGCCTATTCCAAGAACGTAAAGGGGCTGATTCTCTGCTCACCGTGCAATCCCACGGGAGCCGTGTACACGCTGGCCGAGCTCAAGGGGATCGCCGAGTGGGCCAGGACGCACGACGTGTGGATCATCTCCGACGAAATCTACCGGCGCATCAACTACGGACCGGCGCCGGCGCCGTCACTGCTCGACCTGCCCGACGAGCTGCTGGAGCGGACCGTCATCATCGCCGGCGCGAGCAAGGCCTACGCGATGACCGGCTGGCGAATCGGCGCGTCGTACGCCCCGGTACACCTCTTCAAGGCGATGGCCGCGCTGCAGACGCACACGACGACCGGCGCCAATCATCCGGCCCAGTGGGCGGCGGCGGCGGCCTTCACCGATGAGAAGGTCGAGCAGGACGTGCAGCGCATGGTCGCGGCATTCCGCCAGCGGCGCGATTACCTCGTCGATCGCTTTCGCACCGAGGCTCCCGGCATCGAATTTATCGAGCCGCACGGCGCGTTTTACTTCTTTTTCCGGGTGGACGGGATCCGGGAGGGCGAGCCGCTGACGGGGTCTGCCTTCTGCGATCGGCTGATGGCGGAGGAGGGCGTTGCCCTGGTGCCGGGCGGCGCGTTCGGCGACGACCGCTGGGTCCGGCTGAGCTATTCCGTGTCCGATCGGGAGCTCTCGACCGCGCTCGACCGGGTGCTCCGCCTGATCGATCGTCTCGCCTCGCCCGTGTCGAGCAGCGGCACCGCCTCATGACGCTCGCGGCGCACATCGAACCGCTGTCGGGCAAGCTGCCGTCCGTGGCATGGCGCTGGGACCCTGAAACCGACATTCTCTCCGGCGCCTTCAAGGCCAGCCGGAAGATCGGGGGTCTCACGGGCAGTGTCGAGCTGACGGATGACGTGGGGTCGGTAGCGGTGCTGGATGTGACGGACGGCGTCATCTGCGGCATCGACATCGTCGTCTGGCCCGAAGTGGCCGGCACCCCCGGGTTGCAGGTCCCGGCCCAGCTCACCGAAGGCCGGGTCGTCACGGCAAAGCGCCCGTCCCGCCCGGGGATCACTTCGATGGAGGTCGACACCTCGCTCTCGGTGCGGACCGACGAGGCCCAGAGCGTGTTCCATCTGCGGATCGGCCCTATCCGCTCGGTCGAGGTGGTCCGGGTCGCCGATCATTTTTTCATCGAAGTGGACCGGGAAGGAAGTGTCGCGGGATTCTGGCTTGCTGGCGTGCCGCCGTTCCCGGCGTTCGAGGACGAATAGCCGCGTGACGTCATCCTGATCCCGCACGCGGATCGCGTCCGCCGAGAGCTTCGCGAGAAGGGCCTGCTCAGTGCGGCAGCGCCGGCGGAGTGGAGCAGGGGGCGGGCGGAGGACGCCGCGATTCAGCCAGCCGAGCTGATCGAGCACTCATCGCTCGAAACCCGCGCGGTCGGCCCCGCCGAAGTGTGGCCGGAGACCGTCGCCTTCCTTGACGGGACCCAGCGGGCGGAGATCGTCGGGTACGCCGGGGTTGCGCCGATCATCCTGGCGCACATCGCGGCCGCGGTTCGGGAGCGAACCGGCCGAGTTTTCCGGACGGTCGTCACCGAACGGCGTTCGCTCGTGGTCGCCCGGCAGGACGCGCTCAATGCCGCGGGAGACGTGTTCGACGGCTTCGACCGGGTCGTGATCGCCGATGCCGAGGCGTCGCATCCCGCGCGGGACCTCCGCACCGCCGGCCGGGCGATCGATCGGGCGCGCGGGGCGCTCGAAGTTGCGGTGGGGCTCCGGTACCGGACATCGTCCGGGGCCTGGCTGGTGGTGGACGGCACGCTGAGCGAGAGTCCGGCGTGGGCAGACGATGCGCGGGCTGTGGGCGTCGTGAAGAGTCACGCCACGCTGCCGTTCAGCGGGGAAGAGCTCGAGCGGTATCTGCGCCTGCCGTTCGGCCACCGGACATCGATCTTCGCCCCGCGCTCACGGCGCGTCGCGCCAGTCCGGGCCTGGGCGCTGCGACTCTGGCCGTGGCAGGACCGTGACGTCTTCCACGGGCTGATCCGCGTCGAAGTGGCACCCGCCAACGGTACGCCCGAAGTCGCAGACGATCTTTCCCGCTGGCTCCTCGCGGAGCGCGCCCCGCTCAGCACACCCGACGCCCGTTGGGACCGGCTCCTCTACGGCATTCACTCGGTCGGACAATACCTCAGGGCCGGCAGCTGACGGCCGCCGATGCCGCCCCTGTCGGCGGCGCGGGCCCTCCGCGACATTCCACCATGCCAGACATCATGACTTCCGCAACACCGGTCGGTCGCGTCGTCGCGACCGAGCTGAAGCCGTCGACGCCGCACCAGTTCTACTTCTGGACCGCCCGGGAATCAGCCGTCGGTATCGGCGCCATCATCCGGGTGGACGCGCCCGGGCGCATCGTGTTCGCCGTGGTGACCGATGCGGCCGCCTACTCCGATCTTGTGACGCCGATGCATGCGGTGCTCGGAGCCGATGGTGACCCGGCCGCCGTCGGGCTGGAGCCGAGCGCACGCGCGGAGATCCGGCTGTATCTGGCTTCCGTGCTGCGGCAGATCCCCGAGGAGCCGCTGCAGCCGGTGCCGCTCGGCGCCGTGCGGCTGGCCTCCGACGATGATGTCGTGCTTGCGCTTCGGATGGACGGCTACACCGTCGGCGAGCGCGCCACCGGCATTCCGGTCGGCGTCTACGCCGCCGGAGGGCACGAATCGCCCGTCTACCTCGACTGCGACTTCCTGCTGGGCCCCGAAGCGGCCCATCTCAACATCTCGGGCGTATCCGGGCTGGCGACCAAGACGAGTGCCGTCGAGTTCCTGCTCTCGAGCATCTTTCAGACGTTTCCGGCCCACAAGGGTTCGGTGGCGGCCGTCTGCTTCAACGTCAAGGGCCCGGATCTCTGCTTCCTCGATCAGCCCGGCAGCATCGGCGACGCCGATCGCGCGCTCTACGCGCGGATGGGACTCTCGCCGGAGCCGTTCGCAGCCGTACGCTACTTCGCGCCGCACAAGCCGGACGGAGTGAACCTCAACACCCTGCGCACCCATGAGGCGCTGTCGTCCAACACCGAGCCGCTCGTGTGGGGGCTGCGCGAAGTGCTCGACTTCGCCGAAGTCGTCATGAACCGGGACGACGTCGACGCCAAGGCCGACGCCTTCATCGATTTTCTGGCGGAGCGGATTGTCGGCCATGAATATCACGATGATCTGCTGCGCGGAAAACCGTTCTGCGTGCAGAGCTTCGCCGATCTCGAGGAGTTCTTCCGCGCGATCTTCGATTTCATGGAGGCGCTGGGGAAGGGCGGGGAGGTGTGGAAGACGCATCACGTGGCCACGATCCGGAAGGTTCGCAACCGGCTGAGCAACATCTCCACGCGGTCCAAGGGGCTGGTGACCGACGATGGAGTGGCCAACGACCTGCCCTGGGGACGGTTCACCGACCGGAGCGTCCAGGTGATCGACGTCGCCGGGCTCGACCCGCTGGCGCAGGACCTGGTGTTCGCGCGCGTCGTATCGAAGCTGCGCGAGCACCTCGAGCGCCGCGACCTCGGCGTCGATCATGTGGTGGTGTTCGTGGACGAGCTGAACAAGTACGCCCCGGCGGAGGGCCCCGATACCTACGTGCGGAAGATGCTGCTCGACCTCTCGGAACGCGGCCGCTATCTCGGCCTGGTGCTGTTCTCGGCGCAGCAGTTTCGCTCGCAGGTGCAGCGACGCGTGGTGGGGAATGCCGGGACGAGCGTCTACGGCCGGATGGATATGGACGAGCTCGCGACGCCGGGGTACGCGACCCTCTCGCCTGCCACGAAGATCAAGCTGGGCACCCTGCCCAAAGGTGAGCTGATGCTTCGTCACCCGCATTTCACGCAGCCGATCTTCGTGCGCTTTCCGAAGCCGGCGGTGATGACCGGTCGCGAAGGCGTCGAACGATTTCCCCCCGCGCACGATCTGCCGTTCGCCGATGCGGTCGCCCGCCAGCTTCGGGGGCTCGACCGCAGCATCTCGGCCGACGCGATCCGGGCGGCGGTCGACGGCCGACGCGAGCTCGACGTCCGCCGCGCGCTGGCCGCCACCCGACGGGCCCGGCCGGACGATCCGGCTGCCTATTTCGTCGCCGCGCTGGGCCGGCGCGTGACGGCCGAGCCCGCCGCCCCCCGCCGTGCGGTGCCGACGCTGCGCCGTCCCACGCCGGATGATCCCTACGGACCCTGACGCTCGTCGTGAGGCGTGCGGGCAGGCTGCTGCCGGCGCCCGGCCCAGCGCCCCGGCAGGAGATCGAGGCTGCGTTCGGCTCTCGACTGCGCCAGCAGCCGCCGCTCGTGGGCTTCGAGCAGATCGCTCCGGGTGATGATCCCGACCACGGTCCGCGGGTTCGCGCGGGACACCACAGGCAGCCGTCCGATGTGCTCGTGAACCATGTGATCGGCGGCTTCTCGTGCGGTGTTGTCATCGTAGATGATCGCCGGCGGCCGGTGAATCAGCGATTGCACCGATTGTGACGGATCCGCCGCTGCGTTCTCGATGTCACGCCGGGTGAGGACGCCAACGAGGTGACTGGAGCCATTCACGACCGGGAATCCCTGGTGCGTCGATCCCGGCGCCCCGGATGCGAACCAGCCACGGACATCGGATACCCGGTCCGCCGCTCGTATGACGGTCGCTTCGGGCGTGGCGCAGTCGCGCACCAGAATCTGCTGGAGAAAGTCGACCGTGTATTCCGTCCGGACCGGCGCGCCGCGCCGCGCGAGGCGTTCCGTCATGATCGTCTGCTTCATGCGCAGCAGCGATACCAGGTACGCAGCGGTGCAGCCGGCCAGCAGCGGAAGGAGGCCCATTGGCTGGCGGGTAGCTTCGAAGGCAAAGACGATCGAGGTCAGCAGCGCGCGTGAGGCCCCGGTAAACATCGCGGCCATGCCGACGAGGGCCGCCACGCGGGGGTCCACCCCGAGTGTCGGGACGGCCCGTTGCAGCATCTCGCCGGCCAGGGCGCCCAATCCGCCGCCGATCGTGAATAGCGGGGCGAGGGTGCCGCCCGATGTCCCGCTGCCGAGCGCGATGGACCAGGAGACCAGCTTCAGCAGCACCAGCACGAGGAGCGTGGTACCCACCATGCTGCCCGAGAGAATGGCGGCGATGTTGTCGTAGCCGACTCCGAGCGTGCGGGGTGCGCCGAAGCCGATGATGCCGACCGCCACGGCGCCGATCGCAGGCCACCACATCCAATGGACCGGCAGATGCTCGAAGGCATCCTCGATGGCGTAGAGTCCGCGCGTGACGTACACGGCGGCCAGACCCATGGCCGCACCCAGCAGCAGGTAGGTGGCCAGCGCCGCGCCCCCTGGCTGGGCGATTCCGGAGAGCGCGAACACCGGGTCGGACCCGTGCATCGTCAGACGCACCGCCGTCGCCGCGGCCGCCGCGAGGGCGACGGGAACGAGTGACCTGGGACGGTATTCGAAGAGCAGCAACTCGATGGCGAGCAGGACCGCGGCGACCGGCGTGCCGAAGATGGCAGCCATGCCGGCTGCCGCTCCGGCGGCGAGCAGCGTCTTCCGTTCGTCCGCCGTCGTGTGCAGGAGCTGGCCCACCAGCGAGCCGAGTGCCCCGCCGGTCGCGATAATGGGCCCTTCGGCACCGAAGGGGCCGCCGGTCCCGATCGCGATCGCGGAGGAAAGCGGCTTCAGGATCGTCACCCTGGGCCGGATCCGGCTCTCGTTGTAGAGGACGCGCTCCATCGCCTCCGGAATGCCGTGTCCGCGGATCGCGGCCGAGCCGTAGCGTGCCATGACGCCCACGATCAGGGCGCCGGCGACCGGGACGAGTATGACCCACCATCCCAGGTGGTTGGCCCACGGCGGCGTGAAGGTGAGCGAGAAGCGGCCGAAGAACGCGACGTTGGTGACGCCATTGATCAGCGCAACGAGGAGCTCGGCGGCGGCGGCGGCGGCAAAGGCGATCGCGATGGAGAGGGCGCTGATGCGGAGCAGTCTGTCGTGGTGCTCCTGCGGCTGCCACGCGATGCCGGCCGTCACGGGATCAGGGAGAAGGTCCATGCAACGCACGCTAGCCGCCGCGTCAGGCGAAGGCAAGGTGCGACACATCGTAAGTCTTGCTCTTCGGGCGCGTTAGCACCATTCTCCTGCCGTGAAGCTCGCGCATATCGCCGACCCGCATCTCGGCATTCGGCTGTACCACCGCCAGACGTCCGCCGGCATCAATCAGCGCGAGGCGGATGTGGCGGCGGCGTTCCGTGCCGCCATCGACGGCGTGATCGCCGCCCGGCCCGATATCGTGGTCGTGGCCGGTGATCTCTTCCACTCCGTGCGTCCCACCAATGCCGCGATCGTGTTCGCGTTCCGCCAGCTGCAACGCCTGCGCGAGGCGCTGCCGGAGGTACCGGTCGTGCTGATCGCCGGGAACCATGATACGCCCCGGTCGGCCGAAACGGGGACCATTCTCCGATTATTCACCGACATCGGGATCGACGTCGCCGCGGACGAGGCGCGCCGCTTCACCTACCCCGAACTCGGGTTGAGCGTCTTCGCGGTTCCCCATCAGGCGCTCATCGGCGGCGAGCGGCCCGCGCTCCGCCCCGACGGCCCGGAAGCCCGGCACGTCCTCGTGATCCACGGCGAGATGGAGGGGGTGTTCCCGGCCGACCGCAGCTCGGTCGAATACGGCGGTGCGGTGCTGAGCGAGGCCGACATAGCAAGCGGCGAGTGGAGCTACGTCGCCTTCGGTCACTATCACGTGCGGCATCAGATCGGACCACGCGCCTGGTATGCCGGCGCGCTGGACTACGTCAGCTCCAATCTCTGGGGCGAGCTGCGCGACGAGGCGGACCGCGGCGTCGAGGGAAAGGGCTGGCTGCTCGTGGATCTGGATACGGGTGCCGTCGAGCCGCAGCCGGTCGCGGCGAGCCGCCGGATTCTCGATCTCCCTGCGATTCAAGGAGCCGGCCTGACGGCGGAGGAGATCGACGCGACCGTCCTGGAGCGCGTGCGCGCGGTGCGCGGCGGCATTGCCGACCAGGTCGTCCGGCTGGTGGTGCACGACGTGCCGCGCCACGTCGCCCGGGGGCTCGATCACACGGCGCTTCGCGCCCTCAAGGCCGAGGCGCTGCACTTTCATCTTGATGTTCGCCGGCCCGAGGCCCGCAACAGCGTGGGCGTCGGCGCGCCGGGGCACCGGCAGACGCTGCCGGAGCTCGTGGCGGACTATCTACAGCGCCGGCCGCTTCCGGCGGAGGTAGATCGTGCCCGCTTCGTCGCGCTCGGCACCGAGCTGGTGGACACGGTCGAGCGCGATCTGTCCGGCTGATGTTCATCAATCGTCTGCATCTCGTGAACTTCCGCCAGCACGAGGACACCGAGCTCGTGCTGGGCGCGGGGTTGACCGGAATCGTCGGGCCCAACGGCGCGGGCAAGACGACCCTTCTCGAGGCGATCGCCTGGGCCATGTACGGGACGCAGGCGGCGCGGGGCAGCAAGGACAGCATCCGGCGTCGCGGCGCCCCCCCCCGCGCGCGGGTCGAGGTCGAGCTCGAGTTTACGCTCGGCGCCCACCAGTATCGGGTCACCCGCGGGCTGAGCACCGCGGAACTGTACCAGGACGGGGAGCCCGCCCCGATCGCCAACAGCCTGGGAGCGGTGACGGAGCGGGTGACCCGACTGCTGGGCATGACGCGGGACGAATTCTTCAATACGTATTTTACGGGACAAAAGGAACTCGCGGTCATGGCCGCGATGTCCCCATCCGATCGCGCCCAGTTCCTGTCACGTGTCCTCGGCTACGAGCGGATTCGCACGGCGCAGGACCGGCTCAAGGAGCGTCGCACCGCGCGCAAGGCCCGCCTCGACGCGCTGCAGAGCGGCCTGCCCGATGCGGGCGCGCTCGACGCCGAAGAACTGCGCGCCCGCGAGCGGCTGGCCGGCGCGGAAGCGGCGCTGGCGGCCGGCGCCGGAGGTTTCGAGCGCGCCGAGCAGGCGCTCGCCGAGCTTCGACCGCGCTGGGACGCGATACAGCGGGCGCGCGACACCGCGCTGGCGCTCGATGCCGAGCGGCGCGTGGCCGAGGCGCAGCTGCGGGCGGCGCGCGAGAAGGGCGAGGGGCTCGCGCGCCAGGCGGCCGAGGCGGCCGAGGCGCGGGCCGGACTCGAAGCCGGCCGCCGCCAGCTGGCACCGCTGGCCGCGTTGCGGGAGGACGCGGCGCGGTATGAATCCATCGCCGAGGCGTACTCGGCGCATCGGGGCGCGGTCGCCCAGCTGGCAGAGGTTCGAGCCCGGGTGCCCGTGATCGACCGGCGCGTGTCCGGCCTCCCGACGACGGCTGCCGTGCTCGACGCGCAGGCCCGGGTCAACGAACTCCGAGCGTCATCGGCGGTATCGGCGTTGCGGGTGGAAGAACGCCGCACTGCCTGGGTGCGCGACCGGCAGGACGCGGACACGCAGCTGCGATCACTCCGCGATCAGTATCAGGAGCTCAAGGATCAGCGGGAGCGCATCGTCCTCGCGGGAGATGCCGGCGTCTGTCCCACCTGCGCCCGACCGCTGCTCGACGAATTCGACCGCGTCCTCGGCCTGCTCGACCGGCAGCTCCAGGAAGTGACGGACAACGGGCACTATTTCCGCCAACGCGTCGAGCAGCTGGAGCATGAGCCGGCCGACCTGGTGACGCTGGAGGACGAGCGGACCCGGCTTGACCGCCAGCTGACCGATGCGGTCGGCGAACAGGCGCGGCTCGAGGCGCAGGCCGCCGAACGGCGTGCGCTTGAGGAGGAAGGCACCAAGTTGCGGCGCCGCGCGGGAGAGCTGGAGATCGCGGCGGGCGCGTCCGCGGCGTCGTACGATCCGGCGGCGCACGAACGCATTCGCGCCCAGATCAGGCTGCTCGAGCCGATTGCGCTTTCCGTGTCGCGGCTGGAGGGCCTGGCTCAGCGCGCGGAGGCGCTGGATGCCGAGGCGCGGCAGGCCGCCGGCGAGTGCGGCGGGTGCGAAGAGCGGCTTGCCGGACTGGTTGGCCGCATCGCCGCGCTGGATTACGCCGAAACCACGTTCACGGCGCTGCGCGAGGCCGAGGCGAAGGCGGACCGGGCCCGCCGCGACGCCGAGCTCGCGGCGGTCCGGGCGCGCGGTGATGTGAGCTCGGCGACGGAGGCGCTGGCGGCGGCAAGCCGCCGCCGTACCGAGGCGGCCGCCCGCGCGCGCGAAGCCGCGGCCGTCGCCGCGGATCTGATCATGCACCAGGAACTCGACCGCGCCCTGACCGACCTGCGCACCGACCTGAACCAGTCGCTGCGTCCCGAGCTGGGTGAGCTGGCCTCGTCCTTCCTCCGTGACCTGACCAATGGCCGCTACACCGACCTCGAGCTGGACGAGAGTTATATGGCCACGCTGATGGACGACGGCGAGCCCAAGACCGTCATCTCGGGGGGCGAAGAGGACGTGGCTAACCTCGCGCTCCGCCTGGCGATCAGTCAGATGATCGCGGACCGCGCGGGCCAGCCCCTGTCGCTCCTGATCCTCGACGAAATCTTCGGGTCGCTCGACGAAGAGCGTCGCGCTTCCGTGCTCGACCTGCTCCGGAGCCTCGCCGATCGTTTTCCGCAGGTCATCCTCATCACGCACATCGACGCCGTTCGCGACGGCT
Source organism: Gemmatimonadales bacterium (assembly GCA_038321865.1). Classification (GTDB taxonomy): domain Bacteria; phylum Gemmatimonadota; class Gemmatimonadetes; order Gemmatimonadales; family GWC2-71-9; genus JAICUF01. The sequence goes on along the minus strand of JBBQFH010000007.1, from coordinate 3,570 downwards.
TCGATCGGGTGATCCGCGTCGGCTACGACGTCGCGCGCGGCACGTCCCTGGTGCGCGACGAGTCCGCGGGCGGGCACGATGTGGCGGCCTGACCGGGCGATCCGTGGTCCCGACCGGGCCACGGTGCGGGACGTGGAGGCGCTCAACCGCGTGTTCTCGGAATCCTTTACCGATCGCTACACGAGGGACGGGCTGGTGGGGGTTCGGGTGCCGCACCTCAATCCGCTGGTCTGGCGGTATGCGATCGAGGATGCCGGCGACGGCGCCATGCTGTGGCGCGACGGCGAGGGGCAGATCGCCGGTTTCAACATGGTGCACCGGTCAGGCTCGGAAGGCTGGATGGGGCCGCTGGCCGTGTGCCCGGATCGCCAGGGAGAAGGGCTGGGCTCGACGATGGTGCAGAGCGGCATCGAATGGCTCAAGTCGGAGGGCGCAACGACCATCGGACTGGAAACGATGCCGCGGACGGTGGACAACATCGGATTCTACAGCCGGCTCGGCCTGCAGCCCGGGCACCTGACCGTGACGCTGGTGCGCGATGCGGGCCGCCGCATCGGCCAGGTGCCCGAACGCCTGGGAGACGATCCGGCGACCTACGACGCTCGGCTGGCGGAGTGTCGTGCGCTCGCCGACCGGCTGCAGCCGGGCGTCGATTTCACGCGCGAGCTGGCGCTGACCCACGAGCTCGCGCTCGGTGACACCACGCTGGTGCGCCGCGGCGGCCGGCTCGCCGCCTTCGCCCTGTGGCATTCGGCCGCGCTGGCCGCCGGCCGCCCGCGCGACGAGGTTCGCCTGCTGAAGATCGCCGCCGAGGACGTCGAGGCCTTCGGGCTGGTCGTGGAGGCGGTGCAGGCGGCGGCCGAAGTCGAGCGAGTCCGGCGCACCTCCATCAGGTGCCAGTCGGCCTTCGGTGATGCCTACCTGTGGCTGGTCCGCGCCGGATTCCGGGTCCACTGGACCGACCTGCGCATGACGCTGCATGGCTATGCCGAAGCCCGTCCGCGCGCGGGGATCGTGATGTCGAACTGGGAGATCTAGCCGGCGGCGTCGCCAGGGCCCGGAGCATCGGGCGGATCATCCTGCCGCGGGCTGGTCCCGCAACGCCCACCACCGGACCAGGAGCGTCGTTGCCACGGCGAGCAGCAGATGGACCGCGCCGGCGGTCACCGGCACGACGAATACCAGGGCCATCCACGCGACCAGGCACACGAGCGCGACAACGAGTGTGGGCACGGCGTTCACCCCCAAAAAAATGAGTGTTGACCCGCTAGTGCAGTCTTCCTATCTTAACTCCGCGGACGGCAGCGCGGAGACACATTATTGAGCCAACAGGTCCAGTGTGGGCCCACATGCTGTAGCCGATGCCATGCCCCTCGGGGGAAGACAGACGTTATGGTGAGGGTGCCAAGCTTTCTCATTGGGCTTCAATAATCCTCTTCGTTGTCGCTCCGCTTCCGCCGGCCCCTCGGGCCGGCGTTTTTGCGTTCCCGCCGGCCCCCGCGCATCTTTCCATACCCGTTCAACGGACTGCCGCATGCCCCGATGCGCCGTGACGCGGCGCGTGCACTTCAACGCCGCGCACCGTCTGCACAACCCGAGCCGACCTGCCGACTGGAACCAGACCACGTTCGGCGTCTGCAACAACCCCAACTTTCACGGACACAACTACGATCTGGATGTGACGGTCGAGGGGGAGATCGACCCTGAGACGGGATACGTCATGGATCTGCACGTCCTCAAGCAACTGGTGGAAGAGGTGTTGCTCCGGCGGCTGGACCACAAGAACCTCAACACCGACGTCGGGTGGTTCCGCGACCTGATACCGACGGCGGAGAACATTGCCCTTGTCTGCTGGCGGGAGCTCACCCCCGCGCTGCCCGCGGGCCTGTCGCTCCGCCTCCGGCTGTGGGAAACACCGAGGAACTATGTCGAATACCAGGGATAGCAGCGCATCGTCCGGTCCGGCGCCGGCGGGGTTCACGGCCGAGATTCGCCACGTGCTGACGGCGCTGGGAGAGGATCCCGATCGTGATGGGCTTCGGAAAACGCCGGAGCGCGTCGAGGCCTCGCTGCGCTGGCTGACCCAGGGTTACGACCTCTCGGTCGAGGGTGCCGTGGGCGACGCCGTATTCGAGGAGGCGCACGACGGCATGATCCTGGTGCGGGACATCGAGCTGTACTCCCTGTGCGAGCATCACATGCTGCCGTTCTTTGGCCGGGCCCACGTGGCCTACATTCCCGACGGGCGGATCGTGGGCCTCTCCAAACTGGCTCGGGTAGTGGATGTGTTTGCCCGCCGCCTGCAGGTGCAGGAACGGCTCACCGACCAGATCGCGGACGCGCTCACCAGCGTGCTTCGCCCGCGGGGTGTCGGGGTCGTCATCGAAGCCGCCCACTTCTGCATGATGATGCGCGGGGTCGAAAAGCAGAATTCGCGCACCGTGACCAGCGCACTCCGCGGCGCCTTCCGGGACGATCCCAAGACGCGCGATGAATTCCTTCGACTCGCGCACAACCATCCGGCCGTCTAGTCGGACTTCAGCTCATCGACCGGAGAGACCTCCCATGATACGCCGCCTGTTCATCGTCCCGCTGCTTCTGCTGCCCGCCGGCGCTCGCGCCCAGACGGCGCTCCCCGCGATTCCGGACAGCAGTGGCTGGGGCGTGCACGTGCTCTCGGCGACGCAGGACCGGAGCGGCACCGTCTGGGTCGGAAGTTATGGCCAGGGGATCTTTCGCCTGCCGGCGGACTCCGCGCGGTGGCAACGGATCCGCAGCGATACCACAGGCACCGCGATCTCATGGGACTTCGTCAACGCGATCGCCTTCGGGCCTCGCGGTGAGGTGTGGTACGGAACCGTCGGCAACGGCTGGGGCCTGTCAACCGACGGCGGCCGCACCTGGCGCAACTGGTCACTGCGCGAGCTCGGGCCAGAATGGCAGTACGTCGTTCCGGACGGGATCGTGACGCGGGGCGACACCACGGTCATCGCCACGGCGGACGGGCTGCAGATCACGACCGACGATGGTGCCCACTGGACGGCCATCGTGGATACGACGGGACCGCGCGCCAGGGGCCCGGCGGACACCGCGCTGGCACTCCTGCCGAGCGAGTACGTGACCTCCCTCCATCGCGACACGCCGAAGGTGATCGCGTCACTCTCGACCCTTCGCGGGGGCGACAAGCTGACGTACGAGCGCGGCGCATGGCGACTCACCCCCGCGCGCGTGCCCGAGCCTACGGATGCCGAATGGGCGCTGACCTTTCTCCGACGCCATGCGTATCTGAAGACGCGATGCGGGCTCCGCCGGGCGCAGGCGACCGGCACCTGCATGCCGGCGCGTGCCCCGGCGGCAACCGCGCCCGCCGCCGCCAGGACGGTCTGGTTCCGGCGGCCGATCGATCCGAGCGACAATCCCTATATCGACCAGACGTACCGGTACGGGTCGACGATGGGCGGCAACTTTCAGCAGCATCAGGGGGTCGAGTTCAACAACCCTGACGGCACGCCGGTCCACGCCGTCGCCGGGGGGACCGTGGTCTACGCTGGCCGGGCCGAAGCCGGTGCG
>JBBQFH010000006.1:0-130330 GCA_038321865.1 Gemmatimonadales bacterium | reverse complement strand
TACGCTGTCTGCGTGTTCTCTCCCACCCGCCCGCCCGGCGAGACGAACTCGCGACGGAACGCCGCCTTGAGCGCGGCGAAGCGCGCCGCGTACTTCTCGGCGTCAGCCGCACGGCCGAGTGCCCGGGCCGCACGCGCCACGAGATCGGTGGAATGGGCCAGATAGGCGGTCGCGATGAAATCCTTGCCGGTGGTGGCTCCCGGATACGACGCATCGTCGCTGTGCCAGGCGAGCCAGTCCCCGAATGTCTCGCCCCGCCACACCAGCCCGGGCCCGGCCTGGCGATGAGCGTAGTCCACCCATCCCCGCATGCTGGCATACTGGCGCTCGAGCAGCTGCCGGTCCCCGTACACCAGATACATCGTCCACGGCACGACGACGGCGGCATCAGCCCACCCCGCCGCGCCGGCGTATCGCGTTGAATCGCCGCCAAGCGGGTTGGGAATCACCCAGGGCACGCTCCCGCCCGGATGCTGGTCGGCCGTCAGGTCCGCCAGCCATTTCGTGAAGAAGCCGGGAACGAACATGTTGAACGCCGCCGTCCGCGCGAAGACCTGGGCATCGCCGGTCCACCCCAGGCGTTCGTCCCGCTGCGGACAGTCGGTCGGCACGTCGAGGAAGTTCCCGCGCTGCCCCCAGACGATGTTCCGCTGCAGGCGGTTCAGCAACGTGTCGGAGGTGACGAAGCGGCCGGTCTCGCGGAGATCGGAGTGGACGACGATGCCGGTAATCGTTTCCGGCGTGGCCGCGGCCGGGAGTCCTTCGGCCACGACGTACCGGAAACCGTGATAGGTGAAGTGCGGCTCGTAGGTCTCCTCGCCACCGCCCTTCAACGTGTAGCGGTCGGTCTGGGCGGCATTTCTCAGGTTGCCGAAGTAGACGTTGCCGTCCTTGTCGAGGACCTCCGCGTGTCGCAGCACGATCGTCATGCCCGCGGCGCCGGTCACGCGAAGCCGGACCCAGCCGGTGATGTTCTGGCCCAGATCGAACACCGTCTGCCCCGTCGAGGTGCGAAAGGTGCGGACCGGCCTGATCTCATCGGCCCGGCGCACGGGCTCAGCCACCGGCGACACGAGAACGGCGGCCGGCGCCTCGGCGATGGCCACCGGGTGCCAGTCCCGGTCGTCGTAGGTCGCGGTGGTCCAGCCGGTGCGCTCGCGCCGGGCATCGTAGGTTTCGCCACCGTAGATATCGGACATGATGATCGGCCCGGCTGACGCCGTCCAGGCGCCGTCGCTGACGACACGGTCGGTGTGTCCGTCCGCGTACCGCACATCGAGCTGCAGCAGCAGCGCGACCCGGCGCCCGTACAGGTTCTGCCGATCGGCGAAACCCAGGTGGCCGCGGTACCAGCCGTCACCGAGCGTGGCGCCGACCGCATTGGCGCCGGGCTGCAGCAGCCGGGTCACGTCGTACGTCTGGTATTGCAGCCGCTTGCCGTAGCTGGTCCATCCGGGCGTGAACCGGTCCGTGCCCACTCGCCGGCCATTGAGCTCCAGCTCATAGAGTCCGAGACTGGTCACGTACAGCCGCGCGGACCGCACCGGCCCGCTGAGGGCGAACGCCCGGCGGAGCATCGGCGCCACGCCGCCGGCCGAATCGTGGTCGGCGTCGGGCGGCCGGATCCAGCTCGCGGTCCAGTCGCGGCGCTCGAGCAGCCCGGTCTCCCAGAACGCCGGCTCGCTCCACGGCGAGGCGTGCCCCGCCGCGTCCCAGACGCGCACGCGCCAGTAGTAGCGCGTACCTGAACGCAACGCCGGCCCGCGGTACGGCACGAAGACCGACTCGCCGGACGCCGTGCGTCCCGAATTCCAGATCAGCTCCCGGGCTGCGTCGAAGCCGGCCGAGTCGGTGGTGACGGCGATCTGGTAGGCGGACTGCATGACGTTCCGACCGGAGCTCACCAGCCGCCAGCTCAGGCGCGGGTGCCGCTCATCCGTCCCGACGGGGTTCGCCAGATACTCGGTCCGCAGCCCGGTCACGGCGACCGCCGGCGGATGCTGCTGCGGAGACGAGGTGGAGGCGACCAGGACGGTCAGCACGAGCGCGAAGGTGGTCATGGCTTCCCCACTAGCGCCCTTCTCCGGACAGGCCCAGCGCCGTCGGGTGCCTCGGCTCGTACAATCCGAGTTCGCCCCCATCGGGCAGGCTGATCGCGGTCATGCGGCCGAAGCCGGCTTCGACCACCGGTCGGGCGAAGGTCACGCCCCTGGCCGCGAGTTCCGTCATCGTCGCGGTGAGATCGTCACACATCAGGTAGAGCTCGTGGCGCGGGCCCGATCCATCCGTTTCATCGGTCGGATGCACGGCCAGCTCGCCGGGCGGAAGCGCAAAGATGAGCCATCCGCGGCCGGCGTCCACCGAGGCGAGCCCGAGGGTCTCGCGAAAGAAGGCCCGCAGCCTGGCCGGGTCGGACGAATAGATGAGCGTGTGAGCGCCAATAAGCATCGGCGTGGTCCCCTGGAGATGCTAACGTCGGGCGACGGTATAGATCTTGTGGACGATCCACCAGCGGCCACCCAGCCTGAGCAGCGACAGATAATCGGTATACGTGGACTGCGCATACTCCTCCACGACCTTGACCGACGCCGCGTCGCCGGTGACGTCGAGCGCGGCCACGCGCAGACTGCCCGCCTCCTCCTTCCCCGCACTTCCGGCAAAGCCGCGATACCAATCGTCCTGGCTCAGCTGGCCGAGCTGACCGTCACGCCGGATCCAGAACAGTTTGGCGCCGGGCCAGAACGCCTCCTTCAGGCTGGCGACGTCGTTGAACCTGAGTCCGTGCAGGTAGCGCTCGACCACCAAGCGTACGGCGGTACTGTCGACGGGGGCAGGCACCTGGGCCGCCGACGGCGCGGTTCCCGCCAGCAGCGCGACGAACACCAGCAGGCCGGCACCTTTCACGAGGAGTTCCTCCGCAGGGGGTTGACTTTTCAGCAGATGTGTTGAAATATCAGCATAGCGCCGGGCCGACCCGCGGCGCGCAGGATCCGCCCCAGGAGAGCCACATGACGCAGCGCCCCCCTTCGACCGAACAACTGTCCCGCCGCGAACGGCAGGTCATGGAGATTCTCCACCGCCGAGGCGAGGCGACCGTGACGGAGATCATGCAGGCATTGCCCGATCCACCGAGCTACTCCGCCGTGCGCTCCATCCTGCGCATCCTGGGGGAGAAGGCGCTCATCGCGCACAAGGAAGATGGCCCGCGCTACGTCTATTCGCCCGCCCGGCCGACCGACAAGGCGCGCGACGACGTGCTCGCCCACGTGGTCCACACCTACTTCGGCGGCTCCGCCGAGCAGGCGGTGACGGCACTCCTCCGGCTGTCGGATGCCGACGTGGACGATGCCGAGATCGCGCGGCTGCGCGACAGGATTCGCCGGGCCCGGCGGAACGAGAGGTCATGATGCTCACGCTGCCCGTCACCCCGCCAGCGGCACTCTCCCTTCTGCTGATGCTGCTCAAAGTTACCTGCCTGCTTCTCGCTGCGCTGGCGGCATCACTGGCCATGTCGCGTGCGTCGGCCGGCTCGCGACACCTCGTCTGGCTGGTGGTGCTCGCTGCCCTGCTCGTCATGCCGGCGCTCGCCGCCTGGAGCCCGCTTTCGATCCGCGTGCTTCCGGCGCTGGCGGCCGCGCCGCTGAATCGTGAGCTGCATCAGCCAGGCGCCGGCCCTGACGCGACAAGGCCGGAGGAGAGCTCCGCCGCTTCGAGCCCCTCGACGGTGACTGGCTCCGAACCGACGGGATTCGCCGGCGTCCGCGCACTCTCGATCGGCAGCATGCTTGTCCTCGGCTGGGCGGTCATGGCGCTCGTGCTGGCCGGGCGGCTCGCGTACGGAGCGTATGCCGTCCGCCGCATCGTCCGGCGCGCGCGCCCGCTGGATGATGCCGCCTGGCAGACGCCGCTGTACGAGATCGCCGACCGCCTGGAGCTGGACCACGCGCCGCGCCTGGTGCGCAGTGAGGACGTGAAGATGCCGTTCGCCGCCGGCGTGTTCTCGGCCACCATCGTCCTCCCCGCCGAGAGTGACGAGTGGAGCGCCGAGCGCCGGAGCGCGGTGCTGATTCACGAGCTGGGGCATGTGCGCCGGCGCGATCTCATTGGCCACACCGTCGGCCGCATCAGCTGCGCGCTCTACTGGTTCCATCCGCTCGTATGGACCGCGGCGCGCCGGCTCCGGGCCGAGAGCGAGCGCGCCTGCGACGATCTCGCGCTGGTGTTCGGCGCCCGTCCGAGCGATTACGCCGAGCACCTGCTCGAGATCGTGACGTGCGTTCGCGATCACTATACCCCGTCGGTGGCGCTGGCCATGGCGCACCGCAAGGAATTCGAGGGCCGCATGCTCGCCATCCTGAACCCCGAGCTTCGCCGCCGGGGCCCGAGCCGCAGTCAGAGCGCGTCGATCATCGGCAGTCTCGCTTTGGTGTCGCTGCTGGTCGGCGCCGCCGCTCCGGTGCCTCGCGAGGCTCCGCAGTCACCGGTGGTCACGTCCCGGCCCAATCCCGCCGCCGCCCCGGACCGGGCCGACACGGGACACACGCGGCTGTCGCTGGAAACAGCTCCGCCAGCCGTTCCCCATGTGCCGGTGCTTCCGGGCCAACGAGCGCATACAGGCGATGGTGCCATGCGCGACACCATCCCGGCGACTTCCGCCGATGACCGCGCCGCGGTCCTGGCCAGGACGCTCCGCAGCGACCCGAACGCGTCGGTCCGCCGGGTGGCGGCGTGGGGACTGCAGCGATACGCCCGCGAGGATGTCGGACGCTTGGCCCTCGTCGGCGCGGTGGGGAGTGACGCGGACGCATCGGTTCGCGAGATGGCGGCGTGGGCCCTGGCCAGCGCCCGGCGCAGCGCCGACGCCGCCGACGCACTGGGGAAGGCGATACGGCAGGATCACGACTCCGAGGTGCGTGCCACCGCCGCCTGGGCGCTGGGATCGATGGGCTGTGGCGAGGCGATCGGACCGCTGGTCGAGGCGCTGCGCGACAGCAGCGCAGTCACCCGCGACATGGCAGCCTGGTCGATCGGCTCCTGCCGCCCGGATCGGGCACCCGCGCCACTCGTCGCCGCGCTCAACGATCGCGACCGGGACGTGCGCGAATCGGTGGCCTGGGCGCTGTACACCATCAGGGACACGGAGACGTCGGCCGCGGTGGCGAGCGCGGTGCGCCGGGAAACCGACAGCGATGTGCAGGTCGGCCTCATCCGCGCGCTCGGCAGCCTGGGCGACGGATCGGTCAGCGAACTCGAACGACTGGTCGCCTCACCGGACACCGCGGTGCGGAATGTCGCCATCCGGGCGCTCGCGGGCGGCGGTGCAACTGGCCCGTGGCCGTGGCCGCGACCCCAGCCGCGCCCCTTCCCCTGAGCCAGGCGCCCGGATACATGGGCGCCGCGTGACTCGCGCGTCGCCCATTTCTTTTGCACTGTAGTGCTGAAATTTCACCACACCGGAGTCTTCATTCATGGGAGCGAACATGATACGCCTCATCGGAGCCGCGCTCGCGGCGGCCGTCACCCTGTCCCCCGCGGCGCAGCCGGCGTCGTCCGTGGATGTCGCGGCGGCGCCCGGCGGCATTCGAGATCTCATCGCAGCGGCGCAGGGGGCTCCCGCCGCGGTCTGCGCCCTCGCAGCGGGCGCGGTCGGCAACGGGTGGGGCGGATGGTACGACGCACCCGCCACGGCCCTGCCTCGCTCCGACTGGTGGCATTCGCGCCGGGACGGACGGGCAACGGCGTCACCGGAGGATGTCCAGTTCCTCCTTGAGAGCCTGTCCACCGATGATGCGTGCGTGCGCGAACTCGCGGTCCGGCTGCTGGGCATCCAGGACACCAGCCAGGTCGCGGGCGGCCTGACCCAGCGGCTGACGGCGCCGGACTCCACCGTCCGCATGCTCGGCGCGCTGGGGCTTGGACTCGTCGGTGCGAAGAGCGCGGTGGCGCCGCTGATCCGCGCCATCCAGGATCCCGCCGCCGGCACCAGGGCCGATGCGGTCTGGGCCCTCGGACGGATCGGCGACGGCCGCGCGGTCCGCCCGGTGAGCGCGGTCATCGGCGACCGCTCCGCGCTGGTACGGCAGGCGGCGGCCGGGACGCTGGGACAACTCGATTCGGCCAGCGCGGCGCCCGCGCTGCTGCGCCTGCTCCGCGATGACACGGTGGCGGCGGTACGCCGCACCGCGGCCTGGGCGCTGGGACAGCTCGAAGCGCGCGAATCGATGGACGGGCTCGCGGCCGCGCTGAAAGGCGATCGCGACCCCACCGTCAGGGAAATGTGCGCCTGGGCCATCGGCACCATCAATGACCGGACGAGCGCACCCGCGCTGCTGCAGGCGGCGCGCAGCGATGTCGACGAATCGGTTCGGGAGATGGCGGCCTGGGCTATCGCCGAGCGCGATGACCACGCCGCGGTGGCAGGCCTGGGAGAGATGATTGCGTCGGAGCGGAGCGCGCGCGTCCGCGGCACGCTGGCCTGGGCCCTGGGCCAGCTGGGTGTGCAGCCTGCTCCCAAGGGCCTGATCGACGCGCTGAGCGACAGCGATGCGGGCGTCAGGATGAAAGCGGCATGGGCGCTCTCGGAAATTGGGGACGGCGCGGCGATCCCGGCGCTCCGCACCGCGCTGGCGCGCGAACAGGATCCGCGAGGCCGCAAAGCCGAGATCCGGGCACTCATTCATTCCGGCGAGCGGTCCGAGCGGCTGACCGAGCTCCTCGAATCGAAGGATCCCGAGGTGCGCGCCGCCGCGATCCGCGGCATCGCAGGCCGGAGCGGTGTCGATCCGTGGCCGTGGCCTCAGCCACGCCCGCGCCCGTTCCCGTGAGTCAATCCGCCCGGACCATGCAACCCTTTGGGCGCTTCGGCTGTCCAAGTTCCACCATTCGCACGGACCGCTACCGATGACTGCATTGATGGGCATGCTGCTGATGCTGCAGGTGCAATCGGCGCCGCTCGCGACACCGATCCCGGCCACGGTGCATGCCACGCGCGCCGTCGTCGCGCCCGTCCTCGACGGGCGGGACGACGATGCCGTGTGGCGGGAAGCCCCGGTGATCGACCAGTTCCTCGAGGCGCGCCCGACCGAAGGCGCCCCGCCCAAACTGCGGACCGCAGCGCGCGTCGCCTACGACGACCACAATCTGTACGTGTTCGTGCGGGCCTTCGATCCCCACCCCGACAGCATCGTCAGGCTCCTCTCCCGACGGGATGAGCAGACGGCGTCCGACCACATCACCGTCATGCTCGATTCGTATCACGACCGGCGAACCGGCTACGAGTTCTCGGTGAACCCGGTCGGGGTCAAGGCGGACTATGCCATCTACAACGACGGCAACGAGGACGATGCCTGGGATGCGATCTGGGATGTCGCGACAAGGATCGATTCGCTGGGATGGACCGCCGAATACCGGCTGCCGCTCTCGCAAATGCGCTACTCCCGGAAGCAGGGCGCGGGAACGTTCGGCATTCTGATCTGGCGGGTCGTGCAGCGCTACACCGAAACCATCACGTGGCCGCTCTACCGCGGCTCCAGATCGGGGCTCGTCTCCCAGTTCGGCAGCCTGAGCGGACTGGACACCCTCAGCAGTCCCGGCCACGCCGAGATTACACCCTATGTCGTGACCCAGAACGTACAGCGGCCGGCGTCGAGCAGCTTCGGACGCGACCAGAAGCTGACGGTCGGTGGCGACCTGAAATACCGCATTGCGTCCAATTTGCTCCTGAATGCCACGGTCAATCCGGACTTCGGTCAGGTCGAGGCCGATCCCTCGGTGCTCAACCTGGGGGCGTTCGAGACCTTCTTCAGCGAGCGCCGGCCCTTCTTCGTCGAGGGGAAAGGGCTCTTCACCTTCAGCGTGAACTGCGTCATCGTCGTCGACTGCAACACTGGTGAGGGACTCTTCTACTCCCGGCGAATCGGCCGGTCACCTCAGCTGGGCGGCCGGTACGGCGACGAGTCCTCCGCGACGTCCACCCGAATTCTTGGCGCCGGCAAGGTGACCGGTCGCCTGCCGGGCGGCTTCTCGCTCGGGATTCTGGATGCGGTGACGGATCGGGTCGACGGTCCCGCCGGCAGCACACTCGAGCCGACCACCAACTACGGTGTCATCCGCGGCAACCAGGACTACGCCAACGGCAACGGCAGCGTCGGCTTCATCCTGACCGGCGTGAATCGTTCACTCGATCCGTCGAGTGAACCGTACCTCCATCGTGAGGCATACAGCGGCGGGCTCGACGCCCGTCGGCGCTTCGCCGGCCGGTTCGAGGCGTCGGCTTCGCTCGACTTCAGCCGCATCGGCGGCACACCCGAGGCCATCGCGTCGACCCAGCGCGATCCGGTGCACCTGTACCAGCGCCCCGACGGCCCGCTCACATTCGACTCCACGCGTACGTCGCTCAGCGGCACCAACATGGAGATGCGGTTCGCCAAGGTCGGCGGCAATCGTCTCCAGTTCGAGACGGCCTACCAGCGCCGCTCGCCGGGATTCGAGATCAACGACATCGGCTTCCTTCGCCAGGCCGACCAGCAGCAGTGGACCAGCTGGGCGGCGCTGGCGTTCCGGAAGCCCAACCGGGTGTTCCAGCAGTTCCGCTGGAACTTCAACAACTGGGAGTACTGGACGCTGGCGGGGCTGCCGACCGAGCGCGCCTTCAACACCAACATCCACACTCAGTTCAACAATCGCTGGTGGCTGCACACCGGCGGCACGCTCGGCCAGGTCGGCACGACCTTCTGCGACCGGTGCGCACGCGGAGGGCCGGCCATCCGGCAGGATCCGTATATCGCCCCGTGGGGCGGCATCGTGGGCGACGATCGCAAGGGGCTGGTGCCCTCGCTCTGGTTCAACTATTTCCGGGGAGACCAGGGCCATTCGCGCCGGCTCAACCTGTCGCCCGAGCTGGATCTCAAGGTGTCGACGCGATTCACCACCTCGGTCAGCGCGAGCTACAGCACCAATCGCGATGACTCGCAGTACTTCGGGACCTTCACCGACAGCACGGCCGTGGCGCACTACACCTTCGCGCACCTGGATCAGCAGACGCTGAGCCTGACCTGGCGGCTGGGTTACACCTTCACGCCGACCGCGTCGCTCCAGGTCTACGCCTCACCCTTCGTGTCCAAGGGCACGTACTCCGACGTCCGCGAGCTGGCCGACGCCCGCGCCGCCGATTATGACGCGCGCTTCCAGCCCTACGGCGATCCGTCCGTCGCCGCCGATCCGGGTGGATTCAACGTCAAGGAGTTTCGCTCGAACGTCGTGTTCCGCTGGGAGTACCGGGCGGGCTCGACGCTCTTCCTGGTCTGGAGCCAGGGACGCCAGGGGTCGGCGCCGATCGAAGGGGTGAGGTCGTTCGCCGGCGATCTGGGCGACCTCTTCCGCCAGCGAGCGAACGACACCTTCCTGGTGAAGGTGTCGTACTGGTTCGCGCGGTAATGACGCGCGCGCTGCTCGTGCTCGTCGGACTCTGCGTCACCGGAGCGCATCCGGCCCTGGCCCAGACTCCGCAGAGCCGTCTCTGGGATGCCGCGATGGCGGGTGACACGGTTGCGATCACCCGCGCGCTGGATGACGGAGCGAGAGTCGATTCGCTCGATGTCCGGCGTTCTCCCAACGGCCGGCGCGCGCTCAACTGGGCCGCATGGTACAACCGGCCCGCGGCGATCCGGGTGCTCCTCGCCCGGGGCGCCGGCATCGACGCGACCAATCTGACGGGGAACACCGCGCTCCACCACGCGGCCGAATCCGGCTCACGGGACGCCGCGGCGGCGCTGCTCGCCGCCGGGGCCGATCGGTCCGTGGCCAACGAGCAGGGCCAGCTTCCGGAAGACGTCGCCCTCGCGCACAGGAACCTGGACGTGGCCACGCTGCTGCAGCAGAAGCCGGCCAACTGAGGCCGGTGCACGGGAGCCGCGGCGGCCTACGGCCCCGGGGCCCGCTCCATGTAGGTGCTGGGGCCGAGACTCGTCGTGAAGCCGAATTCGGCATAGAGCGGCTGCGCGTCTCGAGTGAGCAGCGCGATGCGGCGGAACCCCTGCAGCTCGGGATGCGCCAGCATGCACTCGACCAGCCAATGGCCGAGTCCCTCGCCGCGATGGCGGGAGGCGATGACGACGTCGGTCCAGTACGCATAGGTCGCGAGATCGGTCACCGCGCGGGCGAACCCCACGAGGCTGCCGTCCAGCAGCATGCCGAAGCACACCGAGTGATCCATCGCGCGTCCGAAGGTCGCCGCCCGGATCTGCTGTGCCCAGTGGGTGTCCGCCAGCAGCGCCAGCGCCGCTTCCCGCGGGATTCGGCGGCGGTCTGTCGTCAACAGGCAGGGTCCGCGGTGAAACTCGATTGGCCGATCGGCTAGCACGCCGGGAGCTCCTTGTACCAGCAAAGCCGCACCTCGTTGGGCAGACCGGGATAGGCATGCCGGTCGATCGACCCCAGCGTGCATCCCCGGGCGGCGTAGAAGCGGCAGGCGGGCACGTTGATGTTCTGGGTTTCGATCTTGAGCTGCCGGTATCCTCGCACGGCCGCCCACGGCGACGTGTCGAAGCGGCGCGCCCAGCTGGCCGGGCCGTCGACGGCGTCATAATCCTTCGTGTACGGCGTGGCCAGCGAGCGCTCGCGGAGCAGCATGCCGCCGAGCCCGGCGTCGCATGGACTCACGTCGAGGACGCGGTCCACGATGAACGCGATGGGGACGCGAGTCAGCTCACCGACGACTGTGATCGGCGTCTCGCTCAGGTGATAGTCCATCGACCGGCCCGCCTCGAGCTAGTAATGCGGTGGCAGCTGCGCCGTCGTCGCCGCTCCGTGCAGCAGCGCCGCCGCATGCATGACGATATGCGCCACCACCGGCGCCACCGGACTTCCACTCAGCAGATATGCCATCGTGATGAGCGCGTTGCCGATCAGCGGCTGCAGCAGCCGGCCATCGCGAAATTCGGCAAATCCCAGGTGATACGCGGCGGTCACCGCCAGGCTCGCCAGCAGGGCCGCGCCGGCCCAGCGAAGCCGTCGGCCCGGCTGGGCCAGCTCGTCGGCCGGCCGGCTGCCGTAGATCGCCAGTACGGGAATGACGCTCAGCACGAGCGCGTCGGCCGCCCCATAGATCACGGCGAGCCACACCAGATCGAGCGCGAGGGCCGCACCGCCGCGATGCGCCGACGACGGCTGCCGGAGCACCGTAAGGGCGAGCAACCCGCCGGTCAGCAGGCCCATGGCCAGTCCCGCCGTCCAGCGGCGGCGCAGCTGCGTCCGCCAGCGGACCCCGATCGCGCGCCCGAACACCGCAGAAAGAAGTGCCGCGACGAGTGCCCAGCCCGCCACGAAGCGATCCCGCGGCCACTGCAACACTCCGGCTCCGACCGATGACACCGCGAACCCGGCCGCGGCGGCGATGCCGATCCAGCTCCACCGGCCGGCTGAGGCCGCACGCCTCATTGATGCGCCGCCGTCGGTCGTGTCACTCGGCGCGGGCCGGCCGGCGCCGCTTGGCCGGTGACAGGTCGATCAGCATCGCGACCACGATGCCGATCACCGGCCACAAGGTCCACTGGCCGCCGAACCAGTGCTGCACCGCGCTGTACCAGAGGAGCGTGGTCGGCAGAAAAACGAATCCGAGGATGGGCCACAGCAGCGTCCCGAACATCCCGTGAAACCAGGTGGTCAGGAACCAGAGCAGCGCGATCGCCAGGCGGGGCAGGGCCAGCGCAAGCAGGACGACGAGGCAGGGCATGGGCGAGCCGGTATTGAAGTTGGACGGTCAGCCGGAAGCGTTGGTCACTTTCCGGCGCTGAATCGCTCGAGAAACGCCCGGTCTTCCGCCGTGAGGCCGGCCAGTCCCCGCTGCGAGAGCACGGAGCGGATGCGGTCGAGCTCCTCCCGGTTGACCTCGTGCATGTCGGCGCCGCTGATCCGATTCCAGCGCTCGAGCGAGGCCCGCTCGCCCAGAATGCCCGGCACGCGGGTGACCGGCCGGCTCTCTTCACGGAATTTCCGGGCGGGCGAGATGCGCTCCATCAGTGCCAGGTAGATGGCCGCGCCCGCGAAGCCTCCCAGGTGGGCCCAGTGCGCCACGTTCCCCGTCCGGCCGATACCGCCGAAGATCGAGATGCCGGTCATCACGATCACCAGTACCCACGCCTCCACCGGCAGGACCCCCCAGATCAGGATCCGATCGCGTGGCCAGTAGCGCGCGAAGGCGAGCTGGACGCCGAACACGGCGCCCGACGCGCCGATGATCGCGGCCACCGGCTCGATGAACGAGAGCCCCGCGCCGGCCAGCCCGCTGACCAGATACAGGCCGGCAAACCGCGCGCTCCCCAGCCGCGACTCGACCCGCGGCCCGAAGAAGAAGAGCGCAAGCATGTTGAAGAAGATGTGGCCGAAGTCCGCGTGAACGAACATGTACGTGATGGGCGTCCACGGGCGGAGCAGCAAGGCGAGCGGCTGGAAGGCGAGCAGGTCGGACAGCCCCAGCTGCGGAAACATGAGGTTGATCAGGAGGTACGCGAGGCCGTTGGCGACGAGGAGAAAACGGACGACCGGCGTCATGCCACCTCACCGGCGCCCAGCGATGCGTCACCGACCACCATGCCATCCGGATCGGACCAGAGCCACTCGCCCGGCCGGAAGACGACACCGGCGAATTCCACCGGCATGTCCCGCACACCGACCGCGCCCGATTCGCCCCGGCAGGGCACCGTCCCCAGCGCCCGGAGCCCGATGGGGATCTCGAGCGTCATCGCCGAATCACGCACCGCGCCATTGATGACCACTCCGGCCCACCCGTTTCGGCGCGCCGTGTGCAGCAGGCGCTCACCGAGGATCGCGCGCCGAAGCGACCCGCCGCCGTCCACCACGAGCACCCGCCCGCGGCCGGGCTCCTCCAGCGCTCGAAGCACCGGCCGATAGTCCTCCACCGACCGCAGCGTGGTGATTTCGCCCCGGAAGCTCCGCGCTCCGCCATAGTCGCGCAGCAGCGGTGTCGCGACACGCATCTCTTCGGCATGCGCGTCGCAGAGATCCGCCGTGGCCTGGATCGGTACCGTCACGGCTTGAGCACGGTCCATTCGACGCCGTTCAGCAGGTTCCCCACCTCCTCGGCGGATGACGTCGTGAAGGTGAAGCAGCCCGGCGTTCCGCCGTCGTGGACCCCCGGCAGGCGGCCCACGGTCGTCCGGACCCACTCGTCCCGCACGTAGCCCTGGCGGAGGCAGAAGCGAACGTTGTATGGCTTCTCCAGCACGAGCGGATGCAGCTGTCCGGCCCTGGCCCGGCGAACGGCGCGCGCCGCCGCCTCGCGCAGCTGGCGGTGCACCTTCGCCGGTGCGACCGTCGCGGCCGCCGAGCCCGAGAAGACCGTCTTCACGGTGACGGTCTCCAGCGGTCCGAGCATCTCCTTCGTTTCCCGGGTGAGCGCATCGTCCCCCGACGCCAGGATCATCGGCACGCCCATCTCGCCGCCGATGAACGCCACGATCCCGGTCTCGTTCAGCATCCGGCCGTTCACCGTGAACGAATCGAAGGCGAAACTGTGCGAGATGACACCGGGACTGCCGGCGTTCGCGTGCGCCCCGACGATCATCATGGCACTGACCTTCGGGTTGAGGCCGGTGGACATCACGATCGGCTTGGGATACCCGCGGATCAGGATGGCCTCGGGATCGAGCTGCTCGACGAGCACGTTCCGGAACAGCGTGCCGCCGTGACCTTCGTTCACGATGAACTGCGTCGCCCCGGCCGCGCGCGCGCCGGCGATCACCGCGTTGATCTCGTCCGTCAGCTCCTGGCGGAACCGCTCATGCTGCGGCGTGCCGCCGCGGTCCACCGGCCGCATCTCCGTCGCGTTCCGCACCACCGACGCGAGCCCCTCCATGTCGCCGACGATGTACACACTGAAGCCCGGCCGCATGTCCTTTTCGAGCTTCTCCCGTGCCATCCGGTACTCGGTCACGCCGAAGTACGCGCCTGGGGGCGTCGTGTCCCGGGGCGCGGCCGCCGGCGCCGCCGCTGATGCCGGTTGTCCCTGCGCGGCCAGGGCGGAGGGCAGCGCCAGCGCCAGCGCCGCGAGCAGCAGCCGGCTCATCGGAGCACCACCTGTTCGATCGCATCGAGCAGATACCCCATCTCGCGCGCGCTGTCGGTGACCAGCCGGAAGCTCCGGTCGCCGGTCTTCTCGAGCTTGAATTCCGGCAACTTCGATACCGCCGTGATCATGCTGTCGGGATAACTGCTCCGCATGGTGAACTCGACCCGGTACGGCCGCTCCATCGTGAACGGCTTGAACGCTCCGGCGCGCTCCCGCCGCACCGCCTCCGCGGCGCCGCTCCTGAGCATGGCGCGCACCCGTGCCGGGCTGTAGGTGATCGCCGCCATGCGCCCCACCGCCCGCTTGGTCACGATGGCGACGAAGCCGTTGTTCAGCATGGCCTTGGTCTCGTTGATCAGCACGTCGTCGCCACTCACCAGCGACACCGATACACCCATCTCACCCGCCATCAGCGCGTTGATACCGACCTCGTTGAGCGTCTTGCCATTCACGGTGAACGAGTCAAAGGCGAAGTTGTGCGCCATGACGCCCGGGCTGCCCGCCCCCGCGTGGGCGCCGGTGAACATCAGCGTGCCGAAGGTGCTGTCGAGCCCCGTGATCATGACCAGCGGCTTGGGAAACCCGCGCACCAGCACCGCCGCGGTATCGAGGTCCCAGGGGAGCACGTTGGCGAACATGTTCCCGCCATGGCCCTCGTTCACCACGAAGCTTCGCGCCCCCGCCAGCCGGGCGCCGGCGATGGTGGAATTGACTTCTTTGGTGAGCAGCAGACGGAACCGATCCCAGTAGTCCGGGCTCGTCAGCGTCTTGTAGCGCTCGCCCTCGTTGCCGGCGATCACCTCGTGGATGTCCACGACGCTCCCCATCCCCTCCATGTCCGGCACGATGAAGACGCGGAAGCCGGACTCGTGCGGAATGCGCTTGGCACGGAACAGGGCCGTGCGCGCCTGCGCGGCGCTCTGCTGCGCGGCGGTGGGCGCCGGATTCTGGGCCTGGAGGCCGGCGGTGAGCGCGAGGCCAAGTGCGGACACGAATATCGGTCGGATCATTGTATCTCCTTGAGTGTTGGTCCTACCCCAGCACCAGAAGCCGAAGCTCCGTCATGTCCTCGATGGCATATCGAATCCCCTCGCGCCCCTGCCCCGACTGCTTCACGCCGCCGTAGGGCATGTGGTCCACCCGGAAGCCGGATACGTCGTTGATGATCAGCCCGCCGACCTCCACCCGCTCGAAGGCCCGCAGGATCCGGCGCATGTCGTTGCTGAACAGGCCGGCCTGAAGCCCGTAGGGCGAATCGTTTACCGTCGCCAGCGCCTCGTCGAAATCGGCGTATTTCCGCACGGTGGTCACCGGCGCGAAGAGCTCTTCACAGTTCACCTTCATCGCGCTCGTCGTGCCGAGCACCACGGCGGGCTCGAGGACGGCGCCCTTCCGCCCGCCGCCCACCGCGAGCGTCGCGCCGGCCGCCACGGCCTCACCGATCCACGACTCGGCGCGGATCGCATTGGCCTCGTCGATCATCGGACCGACGTCGGTCGCGTCGTCCAGCGGGTCTCCGGTCCTGAGCGCCCGCACGGCAGCGACGAACCGCTCCACGAACGCATCGTAGACGCGTTCGTGCACCATGATGCGTTGCGTCGAGATGCAGGATTGCCCCGAATACGAGTACCCGCCGAAGACGCAGCGCTTGACCGCGTGGTCGAGATCGGCGTCCGGCTCGATGAGCACTGCGGCGTTCCCGCCCAGCTCCAGGGTCACCCGCTTCATCGGCGCCCGCTGGCGGATCATCCAGCCGACTCGTGCCGAGCCGGTGAAGCTGATCATGCGGACCCGCGGATCGTCCAGCAAGGGAGCGGCGTCGTCATTGGTGCACGGCAGGATCGAAATGGCGCCCGCGGGATACCCGCTGTCCCGGACGATCTGGGCCAGCAGCATGGTGGACAGCGGGTCCTGCGGCGGCGGCTTGAGCACGAGGGTGGCGCCGCACGCCATCGCGGGGGCGAGCTTGTGCGCCGCAAGCAGCAACGGAAAGTTGAACGGGGTGATGGCCGAGATGGGGGCGAGCGGGAAACGACGCGTGAGACCCCAGCGATGCTCTCCGTGCGGCATGAGATCCATCGACAGCACCTCACCGCCGATTCGCTTGGCCTCTTCCGCCCCCTGCTGGAATACGAAGGCCGTCCGGTCGAGCTCCGTCCGCGCCGCGCTCAGCGGCTTCCCCGCCTCGGCCGCCAGCAGACGAGCCAGCTCTTCCTTCCGGGCGACGACCGCAGCCCGGATCCGTTCCAGCGCTGCGGCCCGGGCGTGGCTCGGCAGGGCGGCGGCGGTTGGCGCGGTCGCCGCCGCCGCATCGATCGCGGCGGCGACATCGGCCTTCGTGGCCAGCGACGCGCGCCCCAGCACGTCGCCCGAAAACGGGCTTCTGACGTCCCAGGCGGCGTCCCCCGTCCTGAGGTCGCCGGCCAGCAGAAAAGGATGGTCTGTCATGTGGGCATCGGTTCGGCTGTCCCGTGAAAATCGCGGCGGAATGGCAGGCGCATGCAACATAGGACCCCCCGCGCGGGCAGGCCAGCCCAGCCCCGGCTTGCGCCCGGGGGCCAGTTATTGTATCGTTCCATCCGGATATACGGATGAACGGAGTGGAATGAGCGTCTTCGATGCCCTCAGCGCGCTGGCCGACGCCACGCGGAGCCGTCTGCTCCTCGTGCTCGACCGGCACGAGCTGACGGTGTCGGAGCTCTGCGCCGTCACCCAGCTGCCGCAGTCGACGGTCAGCCGCCATCTGCGTATCCTGCACGATGAAGGGTGGGTCAGCGCCCGGGCCGAAGGCACCAGCCGGCAGTATCGCCTCACGGCGTCCCTCGACGCTGCCGACCGCCGTCTCTGGCAGGTGGTCAAGGAACAGCTCGGCGCCGGCAGCCAGGCGGCACATGATGCGGAGCGGCTCCGCGGCGTCCTTGCCCGCCGGCGCACTGCGTCCCGTGAGTTTTTCTCGACGGCCGCGGGCCAGTGGGACGGGCTCCGCGCCGAATTGTTCGGCAGCCGTACCGATCTCGCCGCCCTGCCGGGCCTCCTCGACGATCACTGGATCGTCGGTGATCTCGGCTGCGGGACGGGACAGCTCACTGCCTCCCTTGCCCCGTTCGTGCAGCGGGTCGTGGGGGTGGACGCGTCGAAGTCCATGCTGGCCGCCGCGCGCCGCCGGGTGGCCGAGCATGACAATGTGGATCTGCGCGCGGGCGAGCTCGAGTCGCTGCCCGTCGCCGACCGGGAGCTTGACGCCGCGGTGCTGTTCCTCGTGCTCCACTACGTCGTGGAACCGGCGCGCGCCCTGGCCGAAGTCGAGCGGGTGCTGAAGCCGGGCGGCCGGGTGCTGGTGGTCGACATGATGCCGCACGAGCGCGAAGAGTATCGTCAGCGCATGGGGCACGTCTGGCAGGGCTTTTCCGCCGACACGATCGGCGGGTGGATGGACGAGGCCGGGCTCGAGGGATTCCGCTATCACGCGCTCCCGCCCGACCCGGATGCGAAGGGACCGATACTGTTCGCGGCCACCGGCCGCAAACGACACTAACGAGGAGCCGACCGATGGCCACCGCAGTGATGAACGAAACGAACTCGGGTACGACCGCCCGGCCGTTGTACAAGGTTCGTGACCTCTCGCTGGCCGAATATGGCCGGAACGAGATCCGTCTGGCCGAGTTCGAGATGCCGGGCCTCATGGCCCTGCGCGCCGAGTATAAAGGAAAGAAGCCGCTGGCCGGCGCCCGGATCATGGGTTCCCTGCACATGACCGTGCAGACCGCCGTCCTGATCGAGACGCTGGTGGACCTTGGCGCCGACGTGCGCTGGGTGTCCTGCAACATCTTCTCCACCCAGGACCACGCCGCCGCGGCCGTCGCGGTGGGCCCGAAGGGCACCGCGCAGAATCCGAAGGGGATCGCCGTCTTTGCGTGGAAGGGTGAAACGCTGGAGGAGTACTGGTGGTGCACCGAGCAGGCGCTGGTGTGGCCGGACGGCTCCGGTCCGAACCTGCTCCTCGATGACGGGGGCGACGCCACGCTGCTGGTGCATCGCGGGGCGGAGTACGAACGGCTCGGCCGCATCCCGGCCTTCGACGCGGCCAGCGAGCCGGAAGAGTGGGGCGTGATCCTCGATCTGCTGCGTGGCACGATCGCGGCTGATCCCGGACGCTGGAGCCGGGTCGCCGCGGATATTCGCGGCGTGTCGGAGGAGACGACGACCGGCGTGCACCGCCTCTACGAGATGATGAAGGCGGGCACCCTGCTGTTCCCCGCGATCAACGTGAACGACTCGGTCACCAAGTCGAAGTTCGACAATCTCTATGGCTGCCGCCACTCGCTCACCGACGGGATTCTGCGCGCGTCGGACGTGATGCTGGCCGGCAAGGTGGCCGTGATCATGGGCTATGGCGACGTCGGCAAGGGATGCGCGCAGGCGCTGCGCGGCCAGGGCGCCCGGGTCGTGATCACCGAGATCGACCCGATCTGTGCGCTGCAGGCGGCGATGGAAGGCTACCAGGTCACCACGCTCGACGAGGTCCTCGCCACGGCCGACATTTTCGTCACCGCGACGGGCAACAAGGACATCATCACGGTGGCTCAGATGGCGCGCATGAAGGACAAGGCGATCGTCGGCAACATCGGCCACTTCGACAACGAGATCGACATGGCCGGTCTCAAGAAGAAGGGGATCACGCGGATCAACATCAAGCCGCAATACGACGAGTACGTCTTCCCCGACGGGCACAGCGTGATGATTCTCGCCGAGGGACGGCTGCTCAACCTGGGCTGCGCCACGGGCCACCCGAGCTTCGTCATGTCGGCCAGCTTCACCAACCAGGTGATGGCCCAGATCGAGCTGCACCAGAACGCCGGCCAGTACGAGCGGAAGGTGTACACGCTCCCCAAGGCGCTGGACGAGAAGGTCGCCCGGCTGCATCTCGACAAGCTCGGCGTCAAGCTGACGAAACTGTCCGCGGAGCAGGCGGCGTATATCGGCGTGCCGGTGGACGGGCCGTACAAGCCGGAGCACTATCGGTACTGATCACCGATCTGCGCCGGCTACGCGCGGGTGGCCAGCGCCTTACGGAAGGAAGTTCAGCTTTTTTCATCGGGGCCACGAACCTGGGCTCGGATCGAAGCGGATCGTAGATCCGGTCGATCCCGAGCCAGACGAGGGACTGCGCGCTCGCCGGCGGCGGATGCAACCGGGCTGGTGCTCGACCTATCGGGAATGTTCGCGGAGATTCACGGGACCGGGGCGCCCTTGCAACAGTGAGCCCCGCTTGCGCGGGGCTCCGAAAGCATCAATGGCTGGGAGCAGTGAAGTTCCAGCCGAAGGTGTTGTTCGAGGTGTCCGGATCAGGCAAACGACGTCCCCGCAGATCGTCCGCCCGCGTTGATCGCGAGCCGTGGCCTCGGGTGCTCGCGTTTCTCGAGCGGATCGGCGACGGCGGGAGGTGAGCCGGCGCGGTTCGGCAGCTCGCCCGGTTTTCGGTTGCGGCGATCGCCCGCGCAATCGCCCCGATCGTATTCCACTTCCGCGTCGTGACCGCTACGCCGAATACCCGATCCAGCGTGCCGAGGTAGCTGACCGCCACCGTCGGCGGGTCATGGACCCTGCCCTACTGCCGCCCGGCCACGCCGACCTTGCGCACCAGCGCAATGAACCGCGGATCCTCCCGCATTCCCTCCCATGCCGGCAGCGCGTGCAGGATCCCGAGCATCGCCGAGCGCTGCCGATACGCCACGTCGAGCCAATGGAACGCGGCAGTCGTGTCACCCGTCGCGAGGTATCCAAGCGCCAGCCGATCGCCGGACACATATCGTTGTTGCGCCGTGGCTTTGAGCCGGTCGAACCGCGTGAGCGCCTCGCTTCGCTTGCCGAGCATCATGAGCACCGCGATCGCATCCGCATCGGCCGGATAACCCAGGCGGGCGGCAGTGTCGAAGGCCGTGAGTGCTTCCTCAGGCCGGCCGAGCGCGCGGAGGCTCATTCCGAGACACTCATAGGCCGGGGCAGCAGTCGAATCGAGCTGAATGGCTTCCCGCGCCACCGTCGCCGCCTCCGCATAACGCTTGCCTAGCACCAGTGCCAGGGATATGTCCCCCACAATTCCCGCCGACAGCGGGTCCAGCATGGCGGCATGCCGCAGCATCACGACCGCTGAATCGGTTCCGGCCGGCGTAATCGGCAAGCTGATGCCGGAGTAGTGCCAGGCGTCGGCAGAGCTCGGGTTGAGCTCCAGCGCCCGGGAGACTTCCCGCGCGCTGGCCGCACGATCCCAATCATACCCCGCGAGGATCGCCCCGTGTATCGCGTGGGCCTCGGCGAGGTCAGGGTCGAGCGCGATCGCCTTGAGCGCTGCGGCCTTCGCGATCGGATAGCCCTCACGCGGCGCGACGACATCGTCGGCGAGATAGCTCCAGGTAACCGCGATCCCCAGCCAGGCCGGCGCATACGTGGAATCGACGCTCAGTGCCTGCTCGTACAAGCGCAGACTCTTCCGGAGGCCAGCTTCCGTACCGGTGTTGAACGCGTACCGGCCCTGCAGATACAGGTCGTGAGCTTCGACGCTGACCGTGGCATCGCCCACGGCTCGCCGTGCCGCCGCGCCGAGTGTCAGGCGAAGTGCCGCGGCGACGGCTTTCGCGATGTCGTCCTGGATCTCGAATGTGTTCGCCACCGCGCGCTCGTAGGTCTCCGACCACAGCGCGAGTCCGTCGGCCGCATTGATGAGCTGGGCAGAGACCCGGATCTGCGAGCCGGCGCGCCGGACACTGCCTTCGAGCACGGACGCGACGTGCAGGCGCGCGCCCACGTCGCGCGCGTCGGCAGACTGGCCCTTGAATACGAATGCGGAGCTGCGGGCGGCGACGCGCAGGCCGGGGATCTTGCCGAGCGTGCTGGTGAGCTCGTCGGTCATGCCGTCGGCGAAGAATTCCTGGGTGCTGTCGCCGCCGACGTTCACGAGGGGGAGGACGGCGATGGTGCGGGCGATGGCGGCGGCGGGTTGGGACGCGCGGGAGAAGTGGAACGCGGACCAGATTCCGAGTACAGCGATGAGCGCGAGCACCGAGCCCAGAAGCATCGGCCGGCGCGCGCGTGGCGCCACTTTGGTAGGGCCTGGCGGTGGAGCAGACGCCGAGCTGCGCTCTTCGATGATCGCACGCCTGAACGCCTCTGCGCTCTGCCAGCGGTCCGACGGCACCGGCGCGAGGGCTTTCGAGATCATGCGATCAATCGTTTCGGCGACGCCGGGCCGCCCGCGCCGCACCGACGGAACGTCGCCGCTGAAGCGCTTGGCGATGACGGCCTGCGCCGTGGGCCCGGTGAAGGGCGGCTCGCCCGCAAGCATCTCGTACAGGACGCAGCCCAGCGCGTACACATCCGACCGGCTGTCCACCGTCCGTTCGCCGCTGGCCTGTTCCGGACTCATGTAGGCCGGCGTGCCGATGACCAGGCCGGTCTCGGTCAGCCGGCGGTCGCCGGCGACGTCCACCGCCTTCGCGATGCCGAAGTCGGCGACCAGCGCGTGACCACCGGTCAGCATGATGTTCTCCGGCTTGATGTCGCGGTGCACGACGCCTTTCGTGTGGGCTGCTTCCAGGGCGCCGGCCACCTCGGCCGCGATCTCGAGCGCCGCGTCCACGGAGAGCTGCGTCTCGCGGGCGATGCGAGCGCGGAGCGATTCGCCTTCGACGTAGGGCATGACGTAGAAGAGGAGGCCGGCGGCGGCGCCGGAGTCGAACAGCGGGAGGATGTGGGGGTGCTGGAGGTTGGCGGTGGTGCGAATCTCGGCGAGGAAGCGGTCGGCGCCGATGGCGGCGGCGAGCTCGGGGCGGAGGACCTTCAGCGCGACCTGGCGGTCGTGGCGGAGGTCGTGCGCGAGGTATACAGTCGCCATGCCGCCGGCGCCGAGCTCGCGGTCGAGACGGTAGCGGCCGGTGAGGGCGGCGGTGAGGCGGGGCTGGGTATCGGATGGGGTGGGGTCCACGGGAGGATTCTACTCGGGGAATGGCTCGGCGGTCAGGGGGGCGACGTCCTTGCGAGGAGCGGAGCGACGAAGCAATCGGGTGGGATATGGCGGAGCGCCGGCGCATGCGCGGAGCTCCGCATCACCGACCCGATTGCTTCGTCGCTTCGCTCCTCGCAAGGACGCTACCTGGCCCGCAGCTCCGTCGTCCAGTTCTCCACCACCATCAGCGGCGGCACCCCCTTCGCCTGCGCCTGGCGCGCCATGATAAACCGGCGCCCATCGGAACTGATGTCATACGGCGTGTAGTAATCGTTTTCCGACAGGTACAGGTTCGCCGTCAGCGTAAACAGCACCCGCCGCTCGCCGAGCATCGGTGTCGGCCCCGGCGCGAACGCCATCGACGTCATCCGCCGCTGCGCATCCACGAAGAGCAGCTCCCGCCCGCCCGGCGCCCAGAGCGGCGCGAAGCCACCCTGCGTCGACGCCTGCCACTTCCCGTCATTCGTATTGGGAAACGGCCGGACGTAGATCTCGCGCCGCCCCGACTCGTCCGACTCGTATGCGATCCAGTGCCCGTCCGGCGACAGCCGGAACGCGTCCTCGTCGAACGCCGCACTCGCGATCAGCGGCACGGCGGTCGTGTCGCCCATGTGATACCCGATGATGTCCCGGCCCTGGTGGCCCAGCCCGCCCCGGATCCGGGCCACGATCCACTTGCCGTCCGGGGACCCGGCGCCCTCGTAGATGCCGTCCGGATTCCGCGCGAGGACCGTGTTCGGGCCGGTTCCGTCGGCGCTCGCCTGGTGCAGCTCGTTGGGGGTCCGGCCCGGAACGGAGACGAAGGCGAAATGGCGCCCGTCGGGAAGCCAGCGCGGACGGATCTCGGCCGCCGAGTCGAACGTCGCACGCGACAGCGGTCCGTTGGGCAGCTCCTTCACCCACACGTCGCCGCCCGACGCGGTCAGGAGCCCGATCGCCAGACGCCGGCCGTCCGGCGACAGCGTCCACCCCGGATTTCCGTTTCCCGGGTCGATCCTGAGCAGGCCCCCCATGTCGATCGGCACGGCGCTCCCCGACCGGTCCACCCACACCATCTCGTACTCGCCGTTAACCCCGGAGCCTCGGCGGTAGACCAGCGTGCCCGCATCCGACACGGCGATCTCCGCGGTCCCGGTGCCGTATCCCACGGTGTCGATGACCGCGACCGCCGATCCGCTCACCTGCCGCTTTCCCGCGTCGAACGGGGCGGCGAAGGCGGCATTGGCGTCCGTGACGTAGAGCAGTCGGCTGCCGGCGAGGTAGCGCCCCCACCGGGCGCCGCGAACGACGACGCTCGCAGTGTGCGCGCGCAGGTCGACCGCGATGACGTTGGACGAGCTACATGCTGCGTCCACGCAGATGCCGGCGAGCACCGCGCGCGAGCCGGGCAACGGCCCCGGCTCTTCGATGGTGAACGCCGACTCGTACACCTTTTCGGCGGCGCCACCGCCGGATGGCACCTGCATCAGCGTCTTGCCGCCCACCTTCATGAACACGATGCTGCCGTCGTCGAGCCAGGCGATGCCGGGCCGCGCCGGCGCCGCCGAGTCGGCCAGCGCCACTGGCGTGCCGCCGACGACGGCCACCTTGTAGAGGCGCCGCTCGCGGATGAATGCGATCCAGCGGCTGTCGGGCGAGAAGGTCGCGTTCCAGGCACCGTTGGTGCCGGTGATCGGCTCCGCGTCGAAGCGGTCGCGATGCTTGAGCCAGAGCTGGTGCACGCCATCAGACGTCTGGCCCGGACTCGGCCCCACGAACAGGAGCAGCGCGCCGTCGGGCGAGGGGGTCGCCCGGTACTGGAGGATTGTCTGGTTGTCGGGGAGCGTCACCGTGTAGCGGGTGACCGGCGGCTCGCGCCGGGGGCGGAACAGCACCACGCCAGCCAGCGCCAGCGCCGCCGCCGCGATTCCCCACGGCAGCGCGGCGAGCGCGCGGCGGCGCGGCGTGGGGCGCGAGTAGGCCGGACCTATGAGCGTGCCGCCGCCGCCGATGAAGCGCGGGTCGTTGAGCGCCACCCGGAACTCCGCCGCCGAGCCGAACCGATCGGCCGGCAACTTCTCGAGCGCGCGCCGCGTGGCGGCCTCGACGTTGGGCGGCACCGAGTGGCGCTGCATCACCAGCGAGCGCGGCTCCTCGGTCATCATCCGGGCGACGATCGCCTGCGCGGTGGCGCCGGCAAAGGGCGGCTCGCCCGAGAGCATCTCGTACAGCACGGCGCCGAGGGCGAAGATGTCGGCGCGGGGCGAGATCTCGCGCTCGCCCATCGCCTGCTCGGGCGCCATGTAGGCCGGCGTGCCGAGGCTGAGGCCGGTCTCGGTCATGCGGGCGGAGCCGTCGCTCCGGCTGGCGGCGAGCGCGATGCCGAAGTCGGCGACCATGGCGTGGCCGCCGTGGAGCAGGACGTTCTCGGGCTTGATGTCGCGGTGGATGACGCCCTGGGCGTGCGCGTACTACAGCGCGTCGGCGATCTCGCTCGCGATGCGGACCGCGTCGTCGACCGGGAGCTGGTGCTCCCGGTTCAAGCGGTCCCTTAGCGATTCGCCCTCGACGTACGGCATGACGTAGAAGACGAAGCCGTCCGCGCTGCCTGAGTCGAAGAGCGAGAGAATGTGCGGATGCTGGAGGTTGGCGGTGGTACGGATCTCCTGCAGAAACCGCTCGCCGCCCAGGATGGCGGAGAGCTCGGGCCGGAGCACCTTGAGGGCGACTCGGCGGTCGTGGCGGAGGTCGCGGGCGAGATAGACGGTGGCCATGCCGCCGGCGCCGAGCTCCCGTTCGACGACGTACCGGTCGGCGAGCGCGCCCGCGAGGCGCGACCACTCGCTCACACCGGCCCGAGCCCCGGTTCGCCACTCATCGGCTCACCTTCGACACGAGATCGGCGAAGAATCCCTCGACCAGCACGAGCTCCTGCGCCGCCTCGCGGGCCGGCCGGCGAATCATGATGAAGTGACGATCATCCGGTTCGACGTCGTACTGCGGCCGGTTGACCGCGTTGGCGTAGGCCGCGACCGGGAAGAGCGCGCGGGCACTGCCGGCCGCAAATCCGGTCCCGGCCGCCACCGGCAGACTCATCAGCTGCCCGCGGCTCCTGAAGAAGAGCTCCCGCCCGCTGCGCGCCCACCGGGGCTCGCTCCCCCCGCCCTGCGAGATGAGGTACTTCACCTGCATGTCGGGAAACGAAGCGACATACACCTCGGACGAGCCCGAGTGGTCGGACGTGAACGCCAGCCACCGGCTGTCCGGCGAAAGCGAGATCTGAGTGTTGAAGCTGCTGTCGGAGTAGATCAGGCGGAGCGTGGTATCGCCCAGAAGCCGCCGAGCGTGCACGTCGCCGAACGAGGCCTGGTTGTCGGCGCGCACCACCAGCCATTGCCCGTCGCGGCTGAATTCGGCTTCCCAGATGTTGGTGCGGATGTGGACCAGGAGGCGCGGTGGCGAGCTGCCGTCGGTCGGCGACTGGTAGACCTCGTTCGTGCCGGCACCCGGTGAGACCCCGTTGGTGGTCACGAAGGCGAAGCTTCGCCCGTCGGCGGCCCAGCTCGGGCGCCAGCTGCCGAGCTCGCCACGGGAGATCCGCAGGCGGGATCCGTCGGCGCGGCGGACCCAGAGCTGCGTCACGCGGTCGCGCACACTGACCGCGAGGGTCTTTCCGTCTGGGGACAGGCTGGGATACTCGAAGTTTCCCGTCCAGTCCGGTGCGAAGGGTTCCGCCGTTCCGTCGCGCGCGACCCGAACGAGCGTCGACTTCCGAAGATCCTGGGTGCCGAAGGAGAGGAGGGCCGTGCCGGAAGCCGAGAGGGCCAGGCCGTTCGGTGCCACGCCGTCGGCGACCGAGACGGCGCCGGCGACGACCGCCATGCGCTTCAGGTCGAAGCCAACCGCATAGAGCCCGCCGTCCCGGCCGGTATAGAGCAGATGCCCGGTCGGCGAGTACCATCCGCCCGTCGCGTTCGGGACCAGGAGCCGGGTGGTGTGCCGCGCACGGTCGAAGACGTAGACGGCGGAGCCGCTGGCGCAGTTGCCGGGACAGCCGGTGAACAGCAGGCCCCGGCTGCCTGGAAGCGCCGTCACGACCGACGGATCGTCAGGATGACCGGGGGTCGCAGGGCGCAGGGTCTCAACTGTCCCTCCGTCACCCGGAATACGAACCAGGGAGTTGGCGGCATCGACGAACGCGATGGTCCCGTCGTCGAACCAGGACCCGACCGGATACGTCTCATTGGCCGAGGTGGCAAGCTGAATGGAGCCGCCACCGGAAAGGCGAATCTTGCGGAGGATGCCGCCATGCGCGAAGTACCCGATCCAGGCGCCATCCGGCGAGAAGAAGGGTCCGGCCGCACCCGCCGTGCCCTCGATCGCAATCGGCCGGGCTTCGTTCCCCGTCTTGAGGAAGAGCTGGGTGTCGTCACCGACGGAATCGGCGAAGACGATATTCGCTCCATCCGGCGAGATGGCGACCCGGGTTTCTACCCGCACCGAGCCGGGCAGCAGGAAGTCGGGATACGGCGTCTTCCACAGCACGACGCGCTGGCGGCTGGGCGGAGTCACGGGCGCCGGGCGCAACCAGCCCCAGAGCGCGGCGGCGCCGAGCAGCGCCGCCGCGGCCGGCCAGAGGAGCCGGGCGCGCCGGTGCGTTCGGTCAACCGGCGATGCCGGCGGCGTCCGCCGGCTGGTCGTGTTCGCATCGCCGAGCGCCGCGGCGAAGTCGGCCGCTGAGGCGAATCGATCCGCCGGCAGCTTCTGGAGCGCCGTGAGCACGGCATCCTCGACGTGCGCCGGCACCGTCCTCCGGATCTGGCTGAGGGGAACCGGTTCCGTGGTCAGCACCCGCGCGATGATCGCCTGCGCCGTCGGCCCCGTGAACGGCGGCTCCCCCACCAGCATCTCGTAGGTCATCGCGCCGAGGGCGTAGACGTCGCTCCTCGCCGTGATCTCGCGCTCCCCCATCGCCTGCTCGGGACTCATGTAATGCGGCGTGCCGAGCGACATCCCGGTTTCGGTCATGCGCGTCCCCGACGTGCTCGCGGCGAGCGCGATGCCGAAATCCGCCACCAGCGCGCGGCCGTCGTGCAGCAGGATGTTCTCCGGCTTGATGTCGCGGTGGATCACGCCGTGGCGGTGGGCGTAGTCGAGGGCGCTCGCCACCTCGGACGCGATCCGCACCGTGTCGGCGATGGGAAGCTGCTTCTCGCGGGTGAGCCGGTCGCGGAGCGACTCGCCCTCGACGTACGGCATCACGTAGAACACCGTGCCGTTCACGGTGCCGGAGTCGTGCAGCGGCAGGATGTGCGGGTGCTGGAGGTTGGCGGTGGTCTTGATCTCGGACAGGAAGCGTTCGGCGCCGATGACCGCGGCGAGCTCGGGCCGCAGGACCTTCACCGCGACCTTGCGGTCGTGCCGCAGGTCCTCCGCCAGGTACACCGTCGCCATGCCGCCCTGCCCCAGCTCGCGCCCGATCCGATAGCGATCGGCGAGGGCCGCGGTCAGGCGGTCGGGCGCCGCCGTCACGCCCGCGCCTCTGCGATGCCAAGGCACAAGCCGCAATCCTTCACCGCCGGCTGGGCGCGGTCGTGAAGATCGATCACAGGCGCTCGTTCTGGTGGAGGGGATCTCTGCCAGAGATGATACCGCCACGAACCCGGGCCAGCCAGTCTCCGCTGGCGGGGCGATTCACTCGCCGATCGCGGGGTCCATCGGCTCGATCGCCGGCGCCGTCAGATGGTGCCGGTCGATGATCCGGGCACAGGTGTTCCAGCGGAGCAGCGATTCGTCGTTGCCCGGCTGCCTGAGCTGCTCGGCCTGCTCGTAGAGGTCCATCGCCCGGCGCAGCCAGTCCCAGGCGATCGCGTGCCCGCCCGGCGACTGGGACCGAAGCTGCGCCTTGCCCCGCCGTTCACACACGATCCCGAGATAGTAGGCCCGCTTGTAGTCATCCCGCACCCGGGCCAGCGGCTCGCGCGCGCGCTCGACGGCGCCCGCCAGGTCGCCACTGAACTGGTCGGTGCGGGAGAGCGCGAGCTGGATCAGCGCCTGCTGATTGTCGGGGTCTACCGCGAGCACGTCGAGGCAGATGCTCTCCGCCGCCGACGGCTCGTTCAGCAGACGATACCGCTCGGCCTTCTGCAGCGCCGCCGCGACGCCGGCCACGGTGATGTGCTTCAGGTCATGCATGAGGTGCTCCGATGCGGCCTCAGCTCTGCCGCCGCGAGAAGATATTCACCAGCTTCCCGAGGGGATCAAAGAACTGGTCCGCGACCCGTTCCTTGAGCGGAATGATCGCGTTGTCCGTGATCTTGATCCCTTCCGGACAGACGGTCGTACAGCATTTCGTGATATTGCAGTAGCCTATGCCCTGCGCCTGCCGCAGCTCGGGCACACGATCCTCGACGTCCAGCGGGTGCATCTCCAGCGCCGCGGTGTACACCAGGTATCTCGGCCCGATGAACTCCTCATGCAGGTGATGGTCGCGGAGCACGTGGCAGACATCCTGGCAGAGGAAGCACTCGATGCACTTCCGGAACTCCTGCACCCGGTCGACATCGGACTGCTGGACCCGCCAGGTGCCGTCAGCCGCGTCGGGCGCGCGGGGCTTGAACGGCCGAATGCCTTTCTTCACGCGGAAGTTCCAGCTCACGTCGGTCACCAGGTCACGCAGCGCGGGAAATGCCTTCATCGGCTCGACCGTGACCGGCTGGGTGAGATCGAGCTCGCTCAGCCGGGTCATGCACATCAGCCGGGGCTTTCCGTTGATCTCGGCCGAGCAGGAGCCGCACTTGCCGGCCTTGCAGTTCCAGCGCACCGCGAGATCGTTGGCGTGCTCCGCCTGAATGTGGTGCACCGCGTCGAGTACGACCATCCCTTCGGACACCTCGGTCGTGTAATCCACGAGCTCGCCACCGGAGGCGTCGCCGCGCCAGACGCGAAACGTCGCGGCGCTCATTTCATCTCCTCGATGATCTGCTTCAGCTCCGGCCGCATCGGGGGAATCGGTTCGCGCCGAATCTGCATGCTGCCGTCACCTCCCCGGCTCAGGACGATGTTGAACGATCCGTACGCCGCGTCCTTCTCCGGATAGTCGTCGCGGAAGTGGCCGCCCCGGCTTTCCCTGCGTTCAATCGCCGCCCGGGCGATCGCCTCGCTGACCGTCAGCAGGTTGGGAAGGTCGAGCGCGGTGTGCCAGCCGGGATTGTATTCCCGGTTGCCCGGCACGCCGACCTGCCCGGCCCGCTGCTTCAGCTGCGTGATGACGTCGAGCGCCTCCCGCATCTCCGATTCCCGCCGTACGATGCCCACGAGATCCTGCATGCGCACCTGAAGGTCATGCTGAATCTGGTAGGCGCCCTCGCCCGATCCACCGCGCTCGAACGGGGCGAGCGCGCGGCCGGCCCAGCGCTCCACCTCGTCGGCGGGGAGATTGCCCGCCGGATGCGTGCTGGCGTATTCGGCGGCGTGCCGGCCGGCCCGCTGCCCGAACACCAGCAGGTCCGAGAGCGAGTTGCCACCGAGCCGGTTGGCCCCGTGCAGCCCGGCGGCGACTTCGCCGGCGGCGAACAGCCCCGGCACCGACGACATCTGGGTGTCCCCATCCACCCGGACGCCGCCCATCATGTAATGGGTGGTCGGGCCCACCTCCATTGGCGTCGTGGTGATGTCGATGTCCGCCAGCTGCTTGAACTGGTGATACATGCTCGGCAGCTTCTTCCGGATCACGTCGGCGCCGTTGGGAACCTTGTCCCTGATCCACGCGATGTCGAGAAACACCCCGCCGTGCGGGCTGCCGCGGCCTTCGCGCACCTCGCGCATGATGCAGCGGGCCACGTGGTCGCGGGTGAGCAGCTCGGGCGGGCGCCGGGCCGTCTTGTCGCCCTGGGTGTAGCGCCAGCCCTCCTCGGGCGTATCGGCCGTCTGGTCCCGATAGTTGGCCGGGATGTCGTCGAACATGAACCGTCGGCCTTCGCGGTTGAGCAGCACGCCGCCTTCTCCCCGCACCCCTTCCGTCACCAGGATCCCCCGCACGCTCGGCGGCCAGACCATGCCGGTGGGGTGAAACTGCACGAACTCCATGTCCATCAGCTCGGCGCCGGCCTCGTAGGCGAGCGCGTGACCGTCACCGGTGTATTCCCAGCTGTTGCTCGTGATGGTGAACGCGCGGCCGACACCGCCGGTTGCGAGAATCACCGCCTTCGCGCGGAAGACCCGGAAGCGGCCGCGCTCCCGGTCGTAGGCAAAGGCGCCGACGACCCGGTCCCCGTCCCTGAGCAGGCTGAGGACCGTCACCTCCATGTGCACGTCGATGCCCTGATGAATCGCATGATCCTGCAGCGTGCGGATCATCTCGAGGCCGGTGCGGTCGCCGACGTGGGCCAGGCGCGGATACCGGTGGCCGCCGAAATTGCGCTGGAGAATGCGGCCGTCCGGTGTGCGGTCGAAGACCGCGCCCCACGCCTCGAGCTCCCGCACCCGGTCGGGCGCCTCCTGCGCGTGCAGCTCGGCCATCCGCCAGTTGTTGAGATACTGTCCGCCGCGCATGGTGTCGGCGAAGTGGACCCGCCAGTTGTCGCGATCGTCCACGTTGCCGAGCGCCGCGGCGACACCGCCCTCGGCCATGACGGTGTGCGCCTTGCCGAGGAGCGACTTGCAGACGAGGCCGACCGACACACCGGCCGAGGCGGCCTCGATCGCCGCGCGGAGGCCGGCGCCGCCGGCGCCGATCACCAGGACGTCGTGCTCGTGCGTCTGGTACTCCGTCATCAGAAGAGTCTCCAGTCATGCCAGATCCCCATCGAGCACATCCGCACATAAAGGTCGGTGAAGGCGACGCCAAACAGGCTCAGCCACGCCCAGCGCGTGTGCCAGCGGTTGAGGCAGCTCGAACAGTCGTAGGCTGCCTTCCGGAGCGGCCGGCCGGCCAGCCGGTCGAGATACCCGCCGGCGATGTGGCGCATTGAGTGGCAGCCCAGCGTGTAGGAGCCGAGCAGGAAGACGTTGAGCGCGAGGACGAGCGTGCCGACCCCCACGCCGAAGGTGGTCACGCCCGTCACGGCATCGGTGAACCACAGCGCATGCCACACGTCGCTCGCCAGGATCACCAGGAAGATCAGCGCGATGTAGAGAAAATACCGATGGACGTTCTGCACGATCAGCGGAAACGTCTTCTCACCCCAGTAGGTGTGGCGCGGCTCCCCGACGGTACAGGCCACCGGATCGGCCCAGAACGCCTTGTAGTAGGCGCCGCGGTAGTAGTAGCAGGTGAAGCGGAAGAGCGCGGGAAACGGCAGGATGATCAGCGCCGGTGAGAACGGCAGCAGCGCCGGCCACCACACCGGCTTCGGACCAAACCAGGCATGCGGCGAATCGCCGAACAGCACCGGCGAATAGAACGGCGAGAGGTAGGGCCCGGCCTGGTAGTGCGCGTTCTGGAATGCCGCCCACGTCGCGTACACCAGAAACGACGACAGGATGATGAACACCACCAGCGGCTGCACCCACCAGGCGTCGCGGCGCGCAGTTTCGCCGAAGCGGCGGCGGGTCAGCGGAACGATCACTTGCCCCATGCGAGAACGGCCTCCAGGGTTGGACGGGTCGACCTACGGCGTCATCGGCTTCCCGCGCACCGGCTCCATTCTCACGATCCAGAGTCCGTTGTTGTCGTCGTTCACGTAGGCGAGCCCGTTGCTGACCACCACGCCCCAGGTCATCGCCGAGTTGGCGACGTGTCCGTCCATGTCGGCCGTGTTCACGTGCACCATCTCGCGGGCCTGTGCCCGCAGGTCACCGCGCAGCTCGCCGGAGATGTCGAAGGCGCGGAAGCCGGCGTTGTAGGCGCCCATGTAGAGGGTGTCCCCCGCCACCCAGACGTTGTGCACGCCGCCGTACTCGGGCTCGTACCACGCGACCGACCGGGGATGCTGCAGGTCGCTCACGTCGAGGACCTGGAGCCGGCCGTAGGCACGCCCCGCTGCGGCGTCCTTGGCGCCTTTCACCTGCGAGCCGGGAAAGACCTCGTCGGCGATGAAGATGTAGTTCTTGTGCCGCCACGCGGTGTGGGTGCCGCGGATGAAGCCGGGGCCGAAGCTCGCCTCGACGTCACGATAGAGGGTGTTGAGATCGTACTTGTATTGGGTGACGAGCTGCGGATTGGACGGACTGCCGCCCTTCATCCCGTTGCCGATATCGAGGATGACGAGCCCGTCGTTCCAGTAGCTGAGGTAGGCTAGGCCGTCCTTGATGTCGATGTCGTGCAGGGTCCGTCCCGCGTCGGGCCGGGCGGTCCGCCACTGGGCGACCTCCTTCGGATGGTACGGATCGTTGATATCGATCACGTGCATCGCGCCGGTGCCGTCGTTGGTCAGGTAGATGTGCGTGCCGTACTTCTCCTGCCGGAAGATGAAGGCGGAGTGCACCCCCGAGTTGACGCCCTCGGTGAACTCCGAGATCGCCTTCGGGTGGGCCGGATCCTCGAGTGACGCGATGACGATCCCGTTCTTCCGGTCGGACGCACCCTCGCGGGTGAAGACGAGAAACTTGCCGTCCGGCGTCGTCATGATGTCGTTGACCCGGCGGGTATTCGCCACCAGTGAATCGGTCACCGTCGGGGTCGCGGGATTGCTCACGTCGATGGCGTACATCCGGTCGCCGCCGCTGCCCAGGTACACATGCTTCCCGTCGGGATGCACCCAGACCTCCTGGGTGCCGAAGAGCGTGCGCGGCAGCCGCCCGACCACCGTCGCCGGCCGGCGGACGTCGCGCGGAGCCAGGGTAATGGGGGCGTCGGCGCTCCGGGTGCCGAAGTTCGCCGTGACGACGTAGTCGCCGGTGTTGTATCCCACGAAGACGCCGTCGGGACCGATCTGTCCGTCACCCGGCGAGATGCTCCACTGCGGGGACAACCCGGTGATCTCCCGGCCGGCCGCATCACGCGGGATTGCGCTGAAGCGCACCACGTCGCCCTGCCTCGCGTTCGCCTTCGCCGGCTTCAGCTCGACCGACGCGACTGGCGTCGCGACGACCTGCACTGGCACCGACTCATGGACGGACCCTGCCGTGGCGGTCACGGTCGCGCGGCCGGGCGCGACCGCCGTGACCACCCCCTCGGCCGACACCCGCACCACGCCCGGCGCCGAGCTTCGCCAGGTGACGTGGTCGTCGCGCGAATCGCCGGTGGCGGAATAGCTCACGCCACTCAGCCGAAGCCGCTGCCCCTGCGCCAGGCGTCCGACCCGCGGCGCCACATCCACCCGCGACGCGGCGCCAGGCACCATGACGACGTCCACATGCTCGATCACCGGCCGCGTGCCTGGTACCGAGGCCACGATGGTCACGGGGATGGTGCCCGTCGAGCCGGACCGGACGTAGCCGGTCGAGTCCACCCGCCCCTCGAAGCGGGCGGCACCCGACGCGAAGTAGCGCATCGACGCGTTCGCCACCGGATGACCCGCCGCATCCCGCGGCTCGGCGACGATGCGCACGCTATCGCCGGCGGTCACCGTCATCCGCGGACCGGAGGCGACGTAGATGGACGCGATCGGCGAGACCGCGAGCGTGGGAGCAGGCGCCGGGGAACCGGCGACCGGCTGCTGGAAGGCGGCCAGCACGACGAGTGTGGAGAGCAGCATGATGAATCCGGAAATGGAGTAGGTGGTGCGCCCGGACCAGGCCGGCGGGGCGTACAGTAATGTATTACGCCGCGTCGAGCTCGCGCGAGACGTCGGCGGAATTACCGAGCCCGCTCTTGAGCCGGAGCAGCTGGAGCCGAACGCGTTCGAGCGCCGCCGCGATGGCTTCCCGACGAGTGCCGGCGGCGCGGCGCGCCTCGCTCAGCTCGTTGACGAGGGAGCGCCGCTCGGAGGCGGCGGAATCCCCGGCCCCGCCGCCGGTATTGGTCGCCTCGGCGAGCGCACCGTCGAGCTCCGCCTCGCGCTGCGCGAGTGCTGAGGCTTCCGCCTCGAGGCGGCGGATCGCCATCTCCGCGCTGCCAAGGCCTCGCCGGAGCGGTTTCGGCAGTCCGGCCAGCACGCTCAGCGGGCTCCGGCCGCCGGACAGCGTGGTCGAGCCGGCCGGTGCAGCGCCACGGCTGATTCCCCTCGCCATTACTTCGAAGAGCCAGCGGCCGGCCGGGCCGATCCAGAGCAGCTGCAGTGCGCGGTCGATACGCGCACCGCCACCCGCGCTGGCCACCGTGAACACCAGCACGAGAATGAATAGCGCGACACCGAACACCGACAGCCAGAGTGCCAGCGGCGGGCTCCGAAACATCGTCGGGCTGATCCGCACCCGCAGCGACGCCGCGTAGACCATGGTCGCCACGCTCAGCGCCAGTCCCGCCGCGGAGAATGCCCAGCGCTTGCGCCGGCGCCGCGACCAGTCGGGCGCGGCACGGCTTCGGGCGCGCGCGTCATCCTGTTCCGCGCCGATCGCGCGGAGGCCGTTGCGGAGATCGTCGTAGCGAAAACCCTGGCGGGCCAGCTCGCGCAGCCCGGCGGCGACCTGCAGCAGCAGCGCGACGACCGCCGAGAAGATGATCGCGCGCAGGAGGAACTGGTCGCCATCGTATTTCGGGCGGCTGGTCAGGTAGGGCGACACCAGCAACAGCATGATGACGTTCCGGAGGATCTGGCTCGCCTTCGCGTGGAACAGCCGCACGGCGGGCGAGACCTCCGGCCGCGAGCTCCGGGCGACGTCGATCGCTTCGACCAGCGCCTCACCAGTGGCGAACCGGTCCGCCGGATCCTTGGCCAGCAGCCGGTCGATCGCGGCCGCCAGCGGCGCCGGCAGGTCGCTCCGCTCGCCGGCCGCGGACGGCGCCGGACGCGTCAGGTGCATCGCGAGAATCGCCGGCGTGCTCGTGGCGTCGAACGGCACGTGGCCGGTGGCGGCACAGAAGGCGACGACGCCGAGCGAGTAGAGATCGCTGCGTCCGTCGATCGCGTCGCCGGAGGCCTGCTCCGGACTCATGAAATGGGGCGTGCCCACGACCTCGCCCACGCGCGTGAGCCCCGCCGCGGTGCTCGTCGTCGAGCGGGCGATCCCGAAGTCGGTGACCATCGCCCGGCCCGTCGCGCGCTCGATCAGGATATTGTCCGGCTTGATGTCCCGATGGACCACGCCGCGGCCGTGCGCGTAGGAGAGCGCCCACGCCACCTCCTGCAGCATGCGCACGATCTCCGCCGCGGGCAGCGGTCCCACCCGCCGGATGCGCTGTGCCAGTGTCTCGCCGTCCACGTACCCCATGACGAAGCAGAGCACGGCGCCGCGCTCTTCGACGGCATGGACCGGCACGATGTTGGGATGGGAGAACGATGCGGCGGTGCGCGTCTCGCGGAGAAACCGCTCGCGCAGCTCGGGCCGCACGGCCAGCTCGGGCGGGAGCACCTTGATGGCGACCGGGCGATCGAGGGCGAGATCACGCGCGAGATACACGCTGCCCATCCCGCCCCGGCCCAATTCACGCTCGAGCGCGTAGCTGCCGCCGAGTGCCTGCTGGATTTCGTGCTGGAAGTCTGCAGTCATGACCGGTTGAGTATATCGCGGCCGGCCTCAGGCGCTAGGCTGTGGCGAGATGCGGTGAGAGCGCCGATGCGGCGTTGACCTGCTCCAGCGCTTCGGCCGAGCGGCCGCTTTGCCGGTACAACTCCGCCAGTTCGTGCCGGGCGGCCGCTTCGCTGCGGGGACTGCCGCTCGACAGCGCAATCTCGACGGCGCAGCGCAGCCGCGATTCCGCCAGCGCCGGCCGGCTGGTCTCACGGAACACCACGCCGAGCAGGCGCGACGCGTCGGCCATCCCGCCGGGCGATGCGATGAGATCGAACAGCACCAGCGCCCGCTCGGCGCCTTCCCGCGCGTCCTCCCAGCGCCCGAGTGCCATGTGCACCTCGGCCTGGCCCATCAGGCAGCGGGCCTCGAGCTCGGCGTCGCCCTGATGCCGGGCTTCCCACAGACCGTGGCGAAAATGCCGATACGCCTCGGCCCACCGCGCCCGATCGGCGTAGTGGAGCCCCCGGGCGTGGTGCGCCGCTCCCGTCATCTCATCGAGTGCCCGGCTCGCTGGCTGCATGCGCCCCACTCCGAGAGGAAGCCCTTACCCGACGGAGGGTGAGGCAAGTCAGGTACCGGAAACGGCGTCACTTGTGTCGATGAATCGAACACTTGCCCGACCGGGCAGTCTGAACCGCAGTGGCGCAAGGGGCTTGCGGGAGACACCGGCCTGCGGCCATGACGGCGTTTCCGGGCCGAGCCGTCACATTTCTTCACAGTCGGAGTGACCCGGGGGGCGAGGCGCGTTTCCCCCGCGCCACAGCCATCCTGTGGTTGAAAGCCTACATTCCAGCCCGAGGCCGGACCTCCGCAGCGCGCTCGCGCGTCACATCGCCCGGCGCCTTGTCGAGCCGGATGCCGATGAAGCGCGGGTGCCGCAGCAATCCTCCCGGCGTCCACTCGGCGAAGCCGATCTGGGCGACGAGCGCGGGGATCACCCAGTGGACGTCGGGCCCCGACGGCACGAGGCCGCCGAACGGCGGGGTCCGCCGCCCGAGCTCCTGCAGGGCGTTGTGCAGCAGCCGCAGGGTCTGCCGGTCGTACCCGGTACCGACCTTGCCCGCATACCGCAGCACGCCGTTCTCGTAGTACCCGACCAGCAGCGCGCCGAAGCCCTCGCGCTCCCCCTTCCGGTCGGTGTACCCGCCGATGACGAGCTCCTGCTCGTTGACGCACTTGATCTTGAGCCAGTCCGCCGAACGGCGCCCGACGTATGGCGCGGCCGCCCGCTTGGCGATGATGCCCTCGGCTCCGCGGGCACACGCTTCGAGGTACATCGCTTCGGATCCGGTCGCCTTGAACGGCGTGAAGCGCAGCCGGTCGTCAAACCAGACCACATCGCGCAGCACCGACTTCCGGTCCACCAGCGCGAGCGAGGTGAGATCCACCCCTTCATAGTACAGACAGTCGAACAGATACAGCTGGATCGCGACTCCGCTCCGGAGAGCGGCGGTCGCGTTCCGGATCCCCAAGCGCCGCTGCAGCAGCGAAAAGCTCGGCAGGCCGGTCGCCGGATCCACCGCCACGATCTCCCCATCGAGAATCGCGTCGCCCCTCACGCCGGCCGCGAGCGCGTCCACCAGCTCCGGATATGCGGCATCGAGCGGCTTCCGGTTCCGCGACAGGAGGTGCACTTCGCCGTCGCGGACGAAGACGAGGCAGCGTACGCCGTCGAGCTTCGGCTCGTACAGCCAGCCCTCACCCCTGGGACGCTCGGCGGCGAGGGTCGCGAGCATCGGCGCCATCCACACCGGCTGCGCGCGGGGGCGGAGCCGCGAGCGCGCGTCCTCGGGCAGCAGCTTGAGCAGGCGGGTCATCCGGCCTTCGCCAAGCCCGCTTCGAGGTCACCCTTGGCGCCCAGAATATCGGCCCATGGGTCGCCGCGCTCGGACAGGATTCCCGGAACGTTGCTGATCGTGAAGTCGGTGGGGTAGGCCGATTCGAGCTCATCCCACTCGAGCGGCATCGACACCGTCGCGCCGGGCTGCCGCCTCGGCGAGAACGTGGCGGCCAGCGACTTCCCGCGGACGTTCTGGTTGTAGTCGAAGAAGATCTTCCCCCGCCGCGCCTCCACCGACCACTCGAGGGTGACCTCCTTCGGATGCCGCGCGCGAAGATGCTCGCCGACGGCCTGCGCCATCGCCCGCACCTCGTCGAAGGTGAAGCGGCGGCGGATCGGGAGGTAGAGATGCAGGCCGGTGCGCCCCGACGTCTTGACGAACGCCTCCAGCCCCAGCGTCGCGGCAATGTCGCGAAGGTCGAGCGCCAGCTTCCGGGCCCGCTTGAAAGCAGGCCGGTACAACTCGGGCTCCTCGCCCTTTGTCTCCCTTCCCGAGTACACGTACGGGTCGAGATCGAAGACCATGAAGTCGGGATAATTGAGCCGCGACGCATCCAGCGACGCTTCCGACACCCCGTATCCGGTGCGGAGCGAGCGGCCGTCGGCGCCGGCAAGCGTGCTGGAGAACCACACGTGCAGCTCCAGCGACGCCTGCTGCCCCAGCCAGAGCAGGGTGGCAAGATTGGCGCAGAGCAGGTAGTCGCGGGCGCCGTCGTTGTCGCTCGACCAGATGGAGACCGTCTTCACGAACGGCGGCGGATCTTCCCACACCTTCTGGTAGAAGCTCTTGCCGGCGATCCCGTTGGGCCAGCGGGTGACGAACACCGGCCGCCCCGCGAGATGCGGAAGCAGCCACGGCGACACGGACGCGAGGTAGACCAGAAGGTCGCGCTTGGTGTGCCCGGGCCAGAGCTTCTTGTCGAGATTGGTGACCGCCAGTTCATGCCCCTCGACGGTCAGCGTTGCCGCCGGGCCCGCCGCCGCGAGCTGTTTCAGCACCGCCGCGACGGCGCGGGCGGTCATCCCGCTTTCCGCCGATGCTTGAGGGCACGCGCCGCTGGCCGCGGGGCGGGCCGGGCCGCCTTCGATTTCCCGCCCTTCTTCGCCGCCGCCACGCTCCGCTTCAGCGCTTCGGCCAGGTCGATGATCTTGCTGTCGCGCGGCGCGGGCGATTTGACGACCTGCTTCCCGTCGAGCTTGGCTTCGATCAGCTCGCCGAGGGCCTCACGGTAATGATCGTGGTACACCTCCGGCTCAAACGGCTTGCGAAGCAGCTCGATGAGCGTGAAGGCCATGTCCAGCTCACGATCGGTGATCTTGGTGCTGCCGAGATCCACGCCGCGCTCGGCATTGATTTCGTCAGGATAGTAGAGCGTCTCGAGCATGATCGTGCCCTCCCGGGGGCGGATCGTGCAGAGCTGCTCCTTCTTCCGGATCGTGATCGTCGCGATGGCGGTGAGCCGCTTCTTTTCCAGCGCCTTGAGCAGCAGGGCGTACGGCTTCTCCCCTTTCGCGTCCGGCTCGAGGTAATAGCTCTTCTCGTAGAACACCGGATCGATCTCGGATTCCTCGACGAACGCCGAGAGCTCGATCGTGTGCTTGCTTGGGAGCGGAAGCCGCTCGAAATCCTCGTCGGTCAGCGTGACGTACTCGCCCTTGGCGTATTCATAGCCGCGGACTGTCTCGCTCCAGGGCACCTCGACGTCGTCGGCGGGACACCAGCGCTTCTGCTGGAGCCGCGTGCCGCAGGCGGCATGCAGCAAATTGAAGCTGATGTCCCGGCTCTGCGTGGCGGAATACAGCTTGACGGGGATGCTCACCATGCCGAAGCTGATCACGCCACTCCACATCGCTTTGGCCATCGTCCGCTCCTCGATGGTGGAATCTCTGTGGACATTGTGGGGCCACCGCGCACACCGGCGGTGTGGTGCCGGTTCCAGTTCGGTGGGTTTTCCACCGATTGGAAACGCTTCTCCACAGCAACCCACATTGTTTCCACAGAGTTGTCAACATAAACCATTGGCCAGCAACAACTTACGACGATGATAATGGCGGGCCGGCGGGTGCGGAGCAGTGGGCTGGGTCACAGGGGTGGACGCGGAAAAAGGGCGCGGAGACCGGTGTCTCCGCGCCCTTTCTCCTTCCTGCCCGGCGCGATCAGCCCTTGGTGCGGGCGGCCGCCGCGCTCACGAAGAGCGCGGGCTGGCTGTGGGCATCCTTCAGCAGGTCGATCGCCCGCTGGAGCTGGGCGTCCACGCGGACCGTCCGGCGGAAGGCGCTCGAGTCGCCGAAGGCGAGGCTGGCGATCTGCTGCTCGATGAGACGGTCCACCAGCGGGGCCGCCGCGTCGAACTGCGGACGCGTCACCGGCGCGCCGACCGTCTCGAGGCGATGGTAGTAATCCTCGCGCCACTGGGGCAGCACGGTGAAGTCCGACCGGACGCGCGGCTTCAAGCCAAGCGCCAGATCGTAGAGCGCGCGGTAGCTTTCGCGCGACTTCGGCCCCAGCGCCCGGAGGAACGCCTGCTCAGCCGTCGTGATGGTGTCGGCGGGAATCACCACATCGGGAGCGATGCCGCCGCCGCCGTAGACGACGCGGCCGGCATCCGACTTGTACGCCGGCCGCGACCGCCGCGACGAGTCCGTCTCCAGCGAATCCGGGTGCACCTCGACCAGCTGGCCGTTCCGGAGCACCCGCTCGCGCTGGATGCTGCGGCCGCTGGGGGTGAACCACTTTGCCGTGGTGAGCTTGAGCGCCCAACCCTGGTGCAGCGGGTAGATGCTCTGCATCAGCCCCTTGCCGAACGACGTCGTGCCCACCACCAGCGCGCGATCGTGATCCTGCAGCGCGCCGGCCACGATCTCGGACGCCGAGGCGGCGCCACCGTCCACCATCACGATCATCGGCTCGGTGATGTGCACGCCGCTCGGTTCGGTGCGGCGCACCTCGGGCTGGCGGTCACGATACCGCACGGAGACGATTTCCTGCCCTGGCTGCAGGAAGAGATTGCTGATCGCCAGCGACTCGTCGACGCTGCCGCCGGGGTTGCCCCGCATGTCGAGGACGAAGGCGTGGGCGCCGGCGCTCCGGAGCCGCGTGACCGCATTGATCACGTCGGCGGCGGACGCCTCGTTGAAGCGCTGGAGCGGGATGTAGCCGACTCCGTTGTCCATCATCAGCGCGTAGGGCACCGCCG
Organism: Gemmatimonadales bacterium; assembly: GCA_038321865.1. Classification (GTDB taxonomy): domain Bacteria; phylum Gemmatimonadota; class Gemmatimonadetes; order Gemmatimonadales; family GWC2-71-9; genus JAICUF01. The sequence continues at coordinate 89,669 of JBBQFH010000006.1, read as the reverse complement.
GCACGTGCACCACCGCCCGGATGAAGCGCCGCTGGATCGGCGTCTCGATTCCCGCGCGGGCAAACGTGACCGCGACCGCCGTGCCCGGCTTGCCAACCAGCCGGGCCGAGACCTGGTCGATCTTGAGGCCGGCCACCGCAGTCGTGTCCACCGATACGATGCGGTCACCGGCCTGGACGCCGCCCTGGGCGGCGGGCGAGTTGGGGAACACGCTCGCCACGACGACGATGCCGAGCTGATCCTGGATCTGCATGCCCACGCCGGCGTAGTCGTTGCGCAGCGTGTTGCGGGAAAAGCTGGCCAGCTCCTCCGGCGAGTACAGCTCGGCGTAGGGGTCGTTGAGCTTGTCCACGAGGCCGCGGGCCGCGTCTTCGTAAATCTGATCGTCGGAGAGGGAATCGACCGCGCCGCGCGCGATACGGGCGCGGACCTCGTCGAACAGAAGCTGGCCGTCCACGGCGGCATGGCCGCGGGCCGCCAGCCCGGCGAGAACCGGAATCAGCGCCAGAGGCGCGAGGATCCAGAGAAGTTTGCGTCGCATGAGGTATCCAGGGGGAAAGAAATCAGGAGGCCGTATGACATCCATACGGCCCCCGCGGGACAGCGGATTCACGGCCAGAGGCTGCCCCCGGAACTTACTTCAAATGCAGCATCTGCCGGTAGGTCGGCAGGGGCCAGAGGTCGGCCGCCACCCACGTCTCCAGCGTATCCACCACCGTCCGGAGCCCGGCCATCGCCGCCCGGACCGCGGAGCCCATGTGCGAGGCATGCCGCATCGGGTCCTCGTCCTGATGGGCGCAGGCCCGCTCCAGCGAGCTCGTGGCCAGCCGGAGCTGCGTCACCAGCGCCACGAAATCGGCCAGCGCCTCCCGGGTGTCCTGGCATTCCACGCCGGCGGCATCGGTCGCCGCGACGGCTTCCGCCACCAGCGCCTGATGCTGCAGCGCGGCCGGCAGAATCATGCTTCGCGCGATAGAGACCATCGTTTCCGCCTCGATCGTGATCTGCTTGATGTACTTCTCGACCGCGATGTGCATCCGGCTTTCGAGCTCCGGCCTGGTGAGCACACCGTATTTCTTGAACAGGTCGGCGTTCTTGCGCGATTTCATGACACGGAACGCCGCCGTGGAGTCTTCCAGCACCGGCAGCCCGCGCCGCGCGGCCTCCGCGTGCCACTCGGTTGTGTATCCGTCCCCATCGAAGATCACGCGCTTGTGCTGCTTCATCAGTCGCTTGAGCACGGCCAGCACCGCGCTCTGCAGCTTGGCCGGCGTCGGCTTCGCCCCGACGGCCCGCTCCAGCTCGGTGGCGATCACGTCCAGCGACTCGGCGACGATCGTGTTGAGCACGGTGTTGGGCCACGCGATGCTCGCGCTGGAGCCCACGGCACGGAATTCGAACTTGTTGCCCGTGAACGCGAACGGCGACGTGCGGTTGCGATCACCCGAGTGGCGGGGAAGCTGCGGCAGCGAGCGCGCGCCCAGGTCGAGCGTGCCCCCGCGAATCGTCCGCTTCGGCAGCCCCTTCTCCACCTGCTCGAGAATGTCCGACAGCATGCTGCCGAGGAAGATCGAGATGATGGCCGGTGGCGCCTCATTGGCGCCGAGGCGGTGCTCGTTCGCCGCCGAGGTGATCGAGGAGCGAAGCAGGTCGGCGTGGAGGTCCACCGCGCGGATGACGGCGCAGAGGAAAACCAGGAACTGCATGTTGGTGTGCGTCTCGTCCTGCGGATCCAGCAGGTTGACGCCGGTGTCGGTGGACAGCGACCAGTTGTTGTGCTTGCCCGACCCGTTGACGCCGGCAAACGGCTTCTCGTGCAGCAGCGCCTGGAGGCCGTAGCGCGGGGCGACCCGCTTGATCGTTTCCATCAGGACCATCTGATGGTCGCTGGCGATGTGGCTCTCCTCGAAGAGCGGCGCGATCTCGTACTGGCCCGGTGCGACTTCGTTGTGCCGCGTCTTGACCGGCACGCCCACCCGGTAGAGCTCGCGCTCGACCTCGGACATGAACGCGAGCACGCGAGGGGGGATGGTGCCGAAGTAGTGGTCCTCCAGCTGCTGGCCCTTGGGCGGCTTGGCGCCGAACAGGGTGCGCTCGCAGGTGAGGAGGTCGGGACGCTCGTAGAACAGCTCGCGATCCACCAGGAAATACTCCTGCTCCGGGCCGACCGTCGTGTGCACCCGCGAGACGCCGGCATCGGTGCCGAAGATCTTCAGGACGCGCATCGCCTGGGTGGAGATCGCTTCCATGGAGCGGAGGAGGGGGATCTTGGTGTCGAGCGCCTCGCCGGTCCAGGAGACGAAGGCCGTCGGAATGCAGAGGGTGACGTTGTTTTCGCCCCGCATCAGGAAGGCCGGGCTGGTCGGATCCCACGCCGTGTAGCCGCGGGCTTCGAAGGTGGCGCGGAGCCCGCCGCTCGGGAAGCTCGAGGCATCCGGCTCGCCCTGCACCAGGTCCGTGCCGGAGAAGTTGAACATCACCCCGCCCGCCCCGTCCGGCGCGATCAGCGAATCATGCTTCTCGGCCGTGAGTCCGGTGAGCGGCTGGAACCAGTGGGTGAAGTGGGTGGCGCCATTCTCGATGGCCCAGTCCTTCATTGTCGCCGCGACCACGCCCGCCACCTGGGGATCGAGCCGCTCGCCGAGCTCGATTGTCCGCATCAGGCTCCGAAAGACGTCCTTGGGCAGTCGCTGGCGCATCAGCCGGCGGGAGAACACGTCGGCGCCGAAGATGCTGTCGATGCGCCCGGACGCGGCGGTACTGACGGACTCGGACGGTGTGCTCACGGTGGCGGATCCCTGGTGGAGGTGGCGGCGGCGGTCGGGGGCGGTCCCGGAAGGCCGAGAATGTAATTGTGTCGCGCCGGATGTGCAAATTCTGCAGGCGCGGTGCGACACTTTGTTGCCGTGAGCCGAAGAATTACGGGTCTGCACGTCATTTGGTGCAGATTGCGCATATCCGGCATGACACAGAGCAATAAAAAGGCCCGGCGCCAGCCGGGCCGGTCAGCCGAGCGGTGCAAGTCAGGACGACCGGGTCAGCCGCAGGAACTCGTCCCGGGTACTGGCGTCGTGGCGGAACACGCCGGTCAGCGACGAGGTGATCGTCTTCGAGTTCTGCTTCTCCACGCCCCGCATCATCATGCAGAGGTGCGACGCCTCGAGCACCACCCCGACCCCGCGCGGCTCGAGCACGTCGGTGAGCGCCGTCGCGATCTGATCGGTGAGCCGCTCCTGGACCTGCAGCCGGCGGGCGTAGACATCGACGACCCGCGCCAGCTTCGACAGCCCCACGATGCGCCCGTTCGGGATGTACGCCACGTGGGCCCGCCCGAAGAACGGCAACAGGTGATGTTCGCACAGCGAATAGAACTCGACGTCGCGCACCAGGATCATGTTGTCGTGCGCTTCCTCGAACAGGGCGTCGCCGATCACGTCGGCGGCCGTCTCGCCATATCCCCGGGTGAGGAAGGCCAGCGATCGGGCGACGCGGTCCGGCGTGCTCAGCAATCCGGCTCGATCGGGATCCTCGCCGACCAGCTCCAGCTGGCGCCGCACCAGCGCAGCCAGCTCCTCCGCCGGACCCGGCGCCGGCGCGCCGCTGAACGCGAGCGCCGTCATGGTGCCCCAGCGGCGGCGATCGGGTCGGCGCCCTGCTCCAACGCCGCCTCCGCCCGAAGATTCTGCCGGTCGCGCGCGAATGCACCTGCCGCGCCGACCGTGGCGACGGTCACGGTGGCCAGCGTGCGCCCCTTGTCCTGGTAGAACATCACCGCGTCCCTCCCCTCCAGATTGCCGGCGAGCTCGATGTGGTCCCAGTGCTCGGCGAATCCGCTGTAGGTGATACCCAACTCGAAATGCACGCTCCAGAAAAACGGCACCGCATCGAATCGCTCGCGCCGCCCCAGCATGTTGCGCGCGGCGGTCTGTCCCTGGCGCTCCGCCACGACCCAGTGCTCGACCCGAATCCGCGCGCCGCTGTGCGGATCGGGCCAGCGGGCGATGTCGCCGGCGGCATAGATCCCGGCGACGGTGGTCTCGAGAAACTCGTTGACGGTCACCCCGCGATCCTGCGCCAGGCCGGCGGAGTCGGCCAGCTCGAGCCGCGGCTTCACGCCGATCCCGGCGACTACGAGATCCGCCTCGACCCGCTCGCCACTCTCGAGCACCACCGCGTCCCGCTCGACGGCGGCGGGACTCTGCTGCAGGTGAAACACGACCCCGTGTGCCTCGTGCACGGCCCGCACCGCATCGCCGAGCGCCGGGCCCAGGACCCGCTCGAGCGGCCGCTCGTCGGGGGCGATGACGTGCACGTCGAGGCCCCGGCTTCGAAGCGCCGCCGCCACCTCCATGCCGATGAAGCTGGCGCCGATCACCGCGGCGCGCCTGGCGCTTCCGGCGGCACGGATGATCGCGCGGCTGTCCGCGAGCGAGCGCAGATAGCGGACCTCGCCCCGCACCGGAATGGACAGCCGGTTCGGCTCGGCGCCCGGGGCGAGCAGCAGCGCGTCGTACGGCAGCGCGCGGCCGTCGTCGAGCACGACCCGCCGGCCGGCGCGCTCGATCCGCCGGGCCCGGGCCCGCACGATCTCCACATCGAGCTCTTCGTAGAACTCGGGCGGGTGCAGCGGAATCCATTCCTCGGGCGCCGTGCCCGCGAGATAGTCCTTGGAGAGATTCGGCCGGTCGTACGGCGCATCCCGATCGGGATCGATCATGATGATGCTGCCTTCGTACCCCTCCCGGCGCAGCGTTTCGGCGGCGCTGTTTCCGGCCGCCCCGGCACCGACGAGCACGATTCGGGTCGGGGCGTTCCTCACCGGCTTGGGCGGCGGCGCCTGCACCCGTGCGCCGACCGCCACCAGATCGCCCCGGCGCTCGACACTCCAGCAGGGCAGGTCGAACAGCGCCGGCGCGCGGAGCACACGTCCGGTCCGGAGGTCGAAACAGGCGTGGTGCCAGGGACAGCGCACCGTGTCGCCCACCAGCAGTCCTTCGCCAAGTGGACCCCCGTAATGGGTGCAGGTGGCCCCGACCGCAAACCACTCCTCCCCGCGGCGCGCGAGCAGCACGGCCTCCGCGCCGACATGCCCGGTGATCATCCCGCCATCGGCGATGTCGGCGGCGGGGATGCCCCGCTCCAGATCCGGTCCCGGTGGTGGCCCTGCTCCCTGTTCGCTCACAGCGGCTCCCTGGCGATCCTGCCCATGACACCGTTAATGAAAGGCAATTCCATAGATTGTCAATCGTTTCTTTTGCTTGAGACAGGTACGTGCAGCAGGTGCGAGGCCACTGGCGGCGCCGGCCCGCGGTGAAACTGCCGGGCGCGCGCTTCGATCCGCTTGTCCGACATGGTCGCTCGGGCGTGCTGGCGCAGGTGCTCGATCCAGGATTCGGCCGCGAACGTTTCGAGGTAGCGGCAGGGATCGGCCGTATCGCGGTACAGGCCCCAGGTAATGGCACCGTCGCGGCGGCGGAGCAGCGAGACCCCGCGCATCGCTTCGGCGAAGGCGTCCGCATCCTCCACGGCGATCCGGTACTCGACGGTCACCAGCACCGGCCCTTCATCGGGCCCCACGTCACCGTGCACCACCGGCTCGCGCCAGTGGTCCGAGGGAGTGAGGTCGAGACCCTCCCAGACGGCCAGCGGAAAGCGGCGCTGGGTGAGGAGCCCGGCTACCAGTACCCCGGCCGCGAGGCTGAGTGCCGTTGCGATGCCGAGGCGGGATGCGACGACGCCCCAGAAGGCACTCCCCACCGCCATCCCTCCCATGAAGGCGAGCACGTAGACGGCGAGGATGCGTGCGCGCGCCCAGTCGGGGGAGGCGCGTTGGGTCGCGACGTTGAAGAGCGGCATCGCCGTCATCCAGGCCGTACCGGCGAGGAAAAGCGCGGCCCACAGCAGCGGGACGACCCGGACCCAGCCGAGCGCGAGCGTGGCCGCGGCGTAGACGATGGTGGCGGCCGCGACAAGCCGGTCGGTCGCCATCCGCCGCCGCACCGGGCCCAGCACGGCGCCGCCGGCGATGGCGCCGACGCCGAGACTTCCCAGCAATCCGCCGTAGCCGACCGCGCCGAGGCCGAGCTGGTGGCGGGCGAGCGCCGGCAGGAGCGCCCAGAGGGCGCTTGCGCCGAGAATGAAGGTGGCGCAGCGCACCATCACCGCCCGCACCGCCGGCGCGTGCCGCAGGTAGCGCACCCCCGCGCGCATGGCCCCGACGACGCGCTCGGCCGGCATGACGCTTTCGGGGGCGGCGTTGCGCCAGCGGTAGAGTACCACGAGCACGGCCACGAACGAGGTCGCGTTCAGCAGAAAGACGCCGCCCGATCCGATCGCGGCGACCAGGAGTCCGCCGATCGCCGGGCCGACGGCCCGGGCGATGTTGGTCGCAACGCCGCCGAGCGCGACCGCCGCGGGCAGCTCGCTCCGAGGCACGAGGTCGGGGGTCGTGGCCTGCCATGCCGGCGTGTTGAGTGCCGCCCCGAGTCCCAGCACGAACGTGAGGCCGAGCAGGAGACCGGGCGATACGTGCCCGGTCAGCGTGAGCAGGCCGAGCAGCGCGGCCGCCGCCAGCATCCAGGCCTGGGTGACGAGCAGCAGGCGGCGACGGTCCACGATATCGGCGAGCGCGCCGGCGGGAAGCGCGAGAAAGAGGACCGGGAGACTCGTGGCGGTCTGCATCAGCGCGACGAGCAGCGTCGACGTGGTGAGCGACGTCATCAGCCAGACCGCCGCGGTGTCGTGCATCCAGGTGCCCACGCTCGACGCGACCGTCGCGATCCAGAGCGCGCGGAACACCGGATGGCGGAGCGGCGCCCAGGCGGACTCCGATTCTCCGGAAGCGAGCATCGCGGAATCCAGCCGGGTCAGGACACGAATGTCAATCCGGGGATGGCTGCAACCATTCTGCCGCACCCTTCGTCGAGATAGGGAACGGGCGTGATTGACTTCCCTTCATTCAGAGTCGCCGATGCGCTGGGCCCACCTCTCCGGGCTGCTGTCATTCCTGTGTGCCCCCGTACTGGCCGCCCAGGCCACGGCAGGGCACGAATCGGTACCCACCATCGCGGCAGCTCCGCTCAGCGGAGAGATCCGGGTAGACGGCCGGCTGGATGACGCGGCCTGGGCGATGGCGTCTCCCGCCAGTCTCGCGACCCAGACCGATCCCGACGAGGGCAAGCCGGCCAGCGAGCGCACGGAGATCCGCGTGCTGGTGGCGCACGATGCGATCTACATCGGGGCGCGCATGTTCGACCACGAGCCGGGGCGGATCGTCAGGCGGCTGGGCCGACGGGACGATCAGCCGGCCAGTGACCGGTTGACCATCCGGCTCGATGCCCGGCACGATCATCTCACGGCGTTCCTGTTCGACGTCTTCCCAGCCGGCAACAAGGGCGATGCCGCGATCGGCTCTGACGGCAGGCAGGACTACTCGTGGGACCCGATCTGGGATCTCGCGACGTCGATCGATTCGCTGGGCTGGACCGCCGAGCTGCGTATTCCGCTCTCCCAGCTGCGCTACAGTACCGGTGTCGATCGGTGGGGGATCCAGGTAGAACGATTCATCCAGCGCAAGCAGGAACGCAACGTCCTGTCGTTCGTGCCGAAGAGCGAGCAAAGCGGCGTGAACCGCTTCGGGCACCTCGCCGGCATGGGCGGGCTGCCGGAGGCCCGCCGGCTCGAGGTCACACCGTACGTTTCGTCGCGCGCCACGTACGCTCCCACCGACGCGGGCGATCCATTCCGGAGCGGGCACGACTATGCCGGCTCCGCCGGCGCTGATCTCAAGTACGGCATTACCAGCGACCTCACACTCGACGCGACGATCAACCCCGACTTCGGTCAGGTGGAGGTCGACCCGGCGGTCGTGAACCTGTCAGCCTTCGAGACGGTCTTTCAGGAAAAGCGGCCGTTCTTCGTGGAGAGCGCGGATCTCTTCGCCTTCGGTCAGCTCCGCACGTTCAACTCGGCGGGCACCCCGGCGACCTTTTTTTCGCGGCGCATCGGCCGGCCCCCACAGGGCTCGATCGGCGCACCGGGATCGACGTTCAGCGAGTCGCCTGACCAGACCACGATCGCGGCCGCGGTGAAGCTGACCGGCAAGACCCGGCGGGGCTGGTCGATCGCCTTCCTCGACGCGGTCACGCCGGATGAGACCGGCCGATTCGTCGACGGCGGCGGCGTCATTCAACGGGGCCGGGTGGAGCCGCTCTCCAACTACCTCGTCGGCCGGGTCCGTCGCGAGCTCCGCGCGGGCAACACGGTGATCGGGGGAATCGTGACCGCGGTCAACCGCCGGCTGAACGACCCGGGGCTCGAGGATCTGCTCCGTTCCCAGGCCTATCTTGGCGGACTCGACATGAATCATTCGTGGGGCAACCGGACCTGGGCACTCGACGCGTCGTTCGCCGCGAGCACGATTCACGGCAGCGAGAATGCAATCGCACGGACGCAGCGCCTGAGCGCACGGTATTTCCAGCGGCCGGACGCGACCAGCCTGGTCTACGACCCGACACGCACCTCGCTCGGCGGCCACGCGGCTCAGATCGCCCTCACCAAGCTGTCCGGCCGCCACTGGGGCGGAAACCTCGCCTATCAGGAAAAGAGCCCGGGGTATGAGACCAACGACATCGGTCTGACCCAGACCGTCAACCGCCGGACGATCTCGACCGACATCCATTATCAGGAAACGAAGCCTGGGGCGCTGTTCCGGGACTACATCGTCGGCATTCTCACCGGGCATGACTGGAACTGGGACGGGAATCACGTCGGGAGCTACATCGGCAACGTGATCAACGTGCGGTTCCACAACTTCTGGCAGCTGAACACCTTCAGCCTGCACAACATTGCAACACTCGACGACCAGCTCACCCGCGGCGGCCCGCTGGTGAAGCTGCCGGCGCGGAATGACGTCGACGCCGATTTGTCCTCGTCCAACCGCGGGCTCGTGTCGCTGCATCTCAGCGGCAACATCAACTGGAACCCGGCCGGTGGGTGGAGCCGGACGGCGGGCATCAGCGCCACGGTGCATCCCGGGCCCAATTTCCAGCTTTCAGTCGGGCCGTCCTACTCCCGCTCGCGCAACGTGTCGCAGTTCATCACCACCGTCCCCGATCCGCTGGCCACGGCGACCTTCGGACAGCGCAACGTCTTCGCGACCATCAAGGAAACAGACCTGGCGCTCGACACGCGGCTCAACTGGACGTTCTCTCCAAAGATGAGTCTCCAGCTCTACGTCCAGCCGCTGATCGTGTCGGGGGATTACACCGACTACAAGGAGCTGCACGCGCCGAAGACGTTCGCGTTCGATGTGTACGGACGGGACATCGGGACCATCAGCCCCGATCCCGCCGGCGGGTTTGCCGTCGACCCGGACGGGAACGGCCCCGCGGCGGCATTCACCATCCCGCCCCAGAATTTCAACTTCCGCTCGCTCCGGGCCAACCTGGTCTTTCGCTGGGAGTATCGGCCCGGCTCGACCCTCTTCCTGGTCTGGCAGCAGCAGCGGGCAGGGTCCGCGCCGATCGGCGACTTCAGCTTCCGCCGGGACTTCGGCGCCATCTTCGACAACGCCGCCACCAATGTGCTGGCCGTGAAGGCGACCTACTGGCTGGGACTCTGACGAGCTTGCGAGGGATTTGCATGCAGCAGCGACTGAGCCGGTCGATCCGGCGGGCGATCATGATGGCCGGGATTCTCACGCCCTCGGCCAGGGCCCAGACCGTGGACAGTGCCGCCGCCCGGCTCGCCGTGTCGGAGTTCGGCACCGCGTGCCGGCGGGACCACGGCGCCCTGTGGGGCGTCTCGCTCTGTGGCCCGATCGTCGTGGCCGATCCGGCGTCGCGCTTCGCGGTCGCGAGCCAGCTGCCGCCGGACTCGGCCTTCCGCCGGCAGGGAACGGTCTTCGTCGGCCAGCTTCCCGCCGACATGCCGCTCGCGAATACGTCGGTGGAATGGGGCGGCCGCCGCTGGGCGACGGTCCTCCTGCCCCTGCCGGCCGACCGCTTCACCCGGATCGCGCTGATGGCTCACGAGTCGTTCCACCGGATTCAGCCCACCCTGGGACTCTGGGGAACCGACCCGCTCAATCCGCACCTCGACGAGCGGGACGGTCGCTACTGGCTTCGGCTTGAGCTCCGTGCGCTGGCGGCCGCGCTCTGGGGGACCGGCGCCCCTGGCCGGGCGGCGGCGCGTGACGCGCTCCTCTTCCGCGCGCGCCGGCACCAGCTCTACCCCGGCGCCGACACGCTGGAGACGGCACTGGAGCGTCAGGAGGGGCTGGCGGAATACACCGGAGTCCGGATCGCACTTCGCGAAACCGGCGCACCACTGTCTCGCGTCGCCGATGATGTCCAGCGCTTCGAGGGCCGGACCACCTACGTGCGCTCGCTGGGTTACGGAACCGGTCCCGTGCTGGGATTGCTGCTCGATCGCTACGACACCGGATGGCGCGGGCGGATGAAGCAGCACGGTCTTGCCACCGAACTGGCCCGAGCGCTGCGCTTCGTGCCGCCGTCTGATCCGGCGGAGCCCGCTGCCGCTCGCGCCGGCTCCTACGAGGCGGCCCGGCTCGCCGCCGCCGAGGACGCGCGCGAGGTCAGCCGCCAGAGCCGCCTGTCGGAGTTCCGGTCGCAGCTGGTGACCGGCCCGGTGCTTGTACTCGAGCAGCCGCGGCTCAGCCGAAGCTTCAATCCCAATACGCTGGTGCCGCTGCGATCGAATGGGACGGTATACCCCACGGGCGCGTTCGGCGCGGAGTGGGGATCACTCGACGTGACGGCGGGAGGGGCGCTGGTGGCGGGTGATTTCCGTTCGGTCAGGGTCGCGCTTCCGGCAGACACGACGGCTGGCTCGACGATCCACGGGAGCGGCTGGACATTGACGCTGGCGCCGGGCTGGCACCTTCGGCCTGGCGGCCGGGCCGGTGATCTGGCGGTGGGACACTGACGGCTGCGAAGAACGAAGTGGCCAGGGACAGAATCGAACTGTCGACACCTGCATTTTCAGTGCAGTGCTCTACCAACTGAGCTACCTGGCCGCGGGCGCCAAATCTAGCGAGGCGCCCCCGCACCAGGGAAGGTGGGTGGAACCGCTGAATCCTCGCCTGGCTGGCCCCCGTCAGCCATATTACGCCTGCCGGTCCGACCCGTTCCCTTCGGAGGTTCCATGTTCCGTTCCGTGTTCGCGCTCGCAGCGCCCGCGCTGCTCCTCCCGCTCGCGCTGGCCGGCCAGGCGCCGGAACGCGGCGGCTTCATCGTCAAGCTGGGCAACGACACCGTCGCCGTGGAGCGGTTCTCCCGCACCCGCACCCAGCTCGAGGGCGATGTCGTCAGCCGGAGCCCCCGCACCACCATCCTGCATTACGTCGCGACGCTCGGCCCCACCGGCCGGATCACTCGATACGAAGCCGCGATGCACCCCGGCGCCGGCGGGCTGGCCGGACCCGCCGTGCAGAACAGCGTCGTCACGATCGTCGGCGATACCGCCGTGGTCGAGATACATGGCGCACGCGGCGACCGTACGATGAAGCTGGCGGTCCGCCCCGGTGCGGTCCCCATGCCGCCGCTCACCTTCGCCTTCTACGAGCAGATGATCCGCCAGGCCCGCGCCGAGAAGCGCGACTCGCTCATGGTGGACATGGTGTTCCCCGGTGCGCCCCAGACCACCCAGACGAAGCTGATCATGCGGCGCGACTCGGCGGTCATCGACCTGTTCGGCCTGCCGGCCTTCGCCCGGCTGGACAACGTCGGCCGGGTGCTCAACCTCGACGGCCGCCAGACCACCGACAAGGTGCTGGTCGAACGGGTGGACAACGTCGATGCCGATGGCATCGCCAGGATGTTTGCCGCGCGCGAGGCCGCGTCGGGGGCGATGGGCCAGCTCTCCCCGCGCGACACCGCCCGCACCTCGGTGGGGGGCGCGACGGTCCTGGTGGATTACGGCCGGCCGCATCAGCGCGGGCGCGTCATCTTCGGCGACGTCGTGCCCTGGGACCAGGTCTGGCGGACCGGCGCCAACGCCGCCACCCAGCTCGTCACCGATCGCGACCTCGTGATCGGCGGCACCACGGTGCCCGCCGGCACCTACACGCTCTGGACACTGCCCGGCAAATCGGGCGCGAAGCTCATCATCAACAGGCAGCACGGCCAGTGGGGCACCGAGTATGACGCGGCCCAGGATTTCGGCCGCTTCGACCTCACCAGCACGGCGCTGGCGCAGCCGGTGGAGCAGTTCACCATGATGCTGGAGCCGGCCGGCACGGGCGGCGTGATGCGAATGCGGTGGGCCGGGACCGAGTATTCAATTCCGTTCACCGTCAAATAACCGGCGCGCAGGGCGGGACCGCGGACCATCGCGGCTCCCGCCTACCGCCTGCCGGATGCCGCGGCCATCTTACTGCCATGCCTGCCCCACGCGACTTCCCGAACCTCACGACCGTCACCCATCCGCTCATCCAGCACAAGCTCACCATTCTGCGCGATCGCCGGACCCCCACCCGCGACTTCAAGCAGCTGGTGAACGAGATCGCCACGCTGATGGCGTACGAGGCGACCAAGGACCTGCCGACCGAGTCGGTGACCATCGAGACACCGCTCGAATCGATGGAGGGCCGGCAGGTCTCGGGCAAGAAGCTCACGCTGGTGCCGATCCTTCGCGCCGGACTCGGCATGGTCGAGGGCATCGCACAGCTGATCCCCTCGGCCCGCGTGGGACACATTGGTTTGTACCGCGATCACGACACCCTGCAGCCGATCGACTACTACTTCAAGATTCCCGCCGACGAAATCGAGCGCGACTTCTTCGTCCTCGACCCGATGCTGGCCACCGGCGGCAGCGCCGTGGCCGCCGTGGCGGCGCTGAAGCATGCCGGCGCCCAGCGCATCCGGTTCCTGTGTCTCGTCGCGGCGCCGGAAGGCGTGCAGCGCATGCTCGAGCACCATCCCGACGTGGCCATTTTCACCGCCGCGCTCGACCGCGAGCTCAGTTCGGTCGGCTACATCCTCCCCGGGCTCGGCGACGCCGGCGACCGGCTCTTCGGTACCCGCTAGCCATCGAAAGCGACTCATGAGTCCAATCAGGCTGACGTTCTGGGGAGCGGCCGGACAGGTCACGGGCTCGATGCACCTGCTGGAGGCGGCGGGCGCCCGGGTGCTGCTCGATGCCGGCCTCTTCCAGGGTCATCGCACCGATGCCCGGAAGCTCAACGCCGAGCTGCCGTTCGATCCCCGGCGGATCGACTCGATCGTGGTGAGCCATGCCCACATCGATCACACCGGCCGGCTCCCGCTGCTGGCCAACCAGGGCTATCACGGCAACATCTTCGTCACGCCGGCCACGCGTGATCTGTGCGCAGTCATGCTGGCCGACTCGGCGCACATCCAGGAGAAGGACTTCGAGTTTCTGGAGCGCCGGGGCCGGGCCGGCCCCGATGCCCACCCGCTGTACACCATGGCCGATGCGGTGCGGGTGCAGAAGCTCATGGTGGCGATTCCGTATCACCGGATTCACCACATCCGGAAGAACATGACGCTCGAATATCTCGATGCCGGCCACATCCTGGGGTCAGCCTCGGTGGACCTGCGTATCACCGAGGGCGGATCGCACCGTCTCGTTTTCTCGGGAGACATCGGCCGCAAGGGCCTGCCGATCATCCGGGACCCCGAGCCTCCCGCCGGCCCGATCGACACGCTGATCATCGAGTCCACCTACGCTGAACGCCTGCATGATTCGGTGGCCGGCTCGGAGGAGCGGCTGGGCGAGGCGATTCGCCGGACCGCCGCGGCCGGCGGCAAGGTGCTGGTGCCGGCCTTCGCCGTCGGTCGCGTGCAGGAGCTGGTGTACAGCATCAACCAGCTCTATCGGCAGAAGAAGATCCCGGAGATTCCGGTCTACATCGACAGCCCCCTGGCGGTCGAGGTGACGTCGGTATTCCGGATGCACCCCGAGACGTTCGACCGGAGTGAAGTCCTCGTGGAGTCGGGCGCGCCGATCTTCGACGTCCCGCTGGTGCGCTACGTCCGCGACGTCGCGGAATCGAAGGCGCTGAACCGGCTGCAGGGCCCGGCGGTGATCATCGCCGCGTCGGGCATGGCGGAGAACGGCCGGATCCTGCACCATCTGGCGAACAACGTGGGCGACCACCGGACGCTGGTGCTCTTCGTCGGATTCCAGGCGGAGGGTACGCTTGGCCGGCGGATCCAGGACGGCGCCAGGCTGGTGAAGATCTTCGGCCAGGACCACGAGGTGCGTGCCTCGACCGGAACGATAGGCGGCTACTCCGCCCACGCCGATCGCGACGAGCTGCGCGCCTGGGTGAAGCGCATCGGCGGGCCCATCAGGCGCGCGTTCTGCGTCCACGGCGAGCCGACCGCACTCGAGGCCATGGCGGCGATCCTGCGCGAGGAAGGGATCCCCGACGTGCGGGTGCCGGCACACGGCGAGTCGTTCGAATTGTCGTGAGGCGGTTCGAACGGTAGCTTCCGGGAGTGCGACAACTCGCTCGCGGCCTCTTCAAACTGTTCGGTGTGCTGCTGCTCGCGGCCGGTATCGCCTATACCGTCGCGCTCATCATGGTGCTGGTGGTGAGCCAGCAGGACCAGCGGCGGTCGGTCGACGCGATCGTCGTCCTCGGCGCCGCGCAGTACAATGGCCGGCCCTCGCCGGTGCTTCGCGCCCGGCTGGACCATGCGGTCGACCTGTACCGCGACAATTTGGCGCCGCGCATCATCGTCACCGGCGGCGTCGGCCGCGGTGACACGCTCAGCGAGGCGGTCGTGAGCCGGAGCTACCTGCTGTGGCGTGGCGTACGGGACACGGCCATCGTGGTCCAGCCGCAGGGGCGCTCGACTTACACGTCGATGACGGCGGTCGCCCAGTGGCTCCGACCGCGAGGTCTCGGCTCCGTCCTGCTGGTGAGCGATCCGTTTCACATGTGCCGCCTGCGCTTCGAAGCCCGCCGCACCCAGCTGATCGCCTACACGTCGCCGACGCCGTCCAGCCCGATCTCCGACAACCCGAACCTGGAACTGGTCTACCTCGCCCGGGAGGCGCTCAAGGTCCCCGTCGCCTGGATTCGCAGCTGGGAATGGCTCCGCTGAATCACACTTCCATCGAGGTCCCGATGTTCACACGCCGGATCATCCTGGCGGCCGCGCTCCTGGCGGCACCCGCGCTTCCGGCCCGGGCGCAGGCGCCGTCGCTGCACGTGCCGTACGTGATCGACACGCTGCCCAACGGGCTCACCCTGATCGTCCACGAAGATCACTCGGCCCCCATCGTCAACGTCAACACCTGGCGCCACGTCGGCTCCGGTGACGAAACGCTCGGCCGCACCGGCTTCGCCCACCTGTTCGAGCACCTGATGTTCATGGGTTCGGAGCATGCCGTGTATCCCCAGTTCGACCGGCTGCTCGAGGCGGCCGGCGGCGACAACAACGGCTCGACCGACAACGACCGGACCAACTACTACGAGGAAGGGCCGGCCAACGCGCTGCCGCTGATGCTCTGGCTCGAGGCCGACCGCACCGGCTGGCTCCTCCCCACGATGGATTCGGCCAAGGTGGATCTCCAGCGCGACGTCGTGAAGAACGAGCGCCGCCAGGGCGTCGACAATCAGCCCTATGGTCTGGCCGGCGAAACGATCGCTGCCATGCTCTATCCCAGGGGCCATCCCTACTCCTGGGACGTGATCGGCTCGATGACCGACCTCTCGGCGGCATCGCTGGAAGACGTCAAGAATTTTTTTCGCCGCTATTACGCGCCGAACAACACCACGATCGCCGTCGCCGGCGACGTGAAGCCCGCCGAGGTGAAGGCGCTCGTGGTCAAGTATTTCGGGGAGATCCCGCGCGGCCCGGCCATCACACGGAACGCGCCGGCGCCCTTCACCCTCAGCGCCGACACGATGGCGGTGCTCGAGGACCGGGTGCAGCTGCCGCGGCTCTACTACAGCTGGCACACCGTAAAGGCGTGGGCGCCGGACGACGCGGCGCTCGATCTCACGGCATATCTGCTCACCGGGGCCAAGAACTCGCGGCTCACGCAGCAGCTGGTCTACGACCAGCAGATCGCCAGCCAGGTGCAGTCCTTTCATGACAGCCGGCGGCTGGACGGGCAGTTCGACGTGATCGCCACGGCGCGGCCGGGCCACAATCTGGCCGAGCTGCAGCGGGTGGTGGACGCCGAGCTGAGGCGCCTCGCCGCCGAGGGCCCGAGCGCGCGGGAGCTGCAACAGGCGAAGAATGCGCGCGAAGCCGGCTTCCTCCGCGGCATGGAGCGCATTGGCAGGAAGGGGGACGCGCTCAATGCCTACTATTACCAGATCGGCGTGCCGGACGGCTTCCAGCGCGACCTCGATCGGTATCGCGCGGTCACCGCCGCCGACATTCAGCGCGTCACCCGCGCCTATCTCACCGGACCGCGCGTGACACTCAGCATCGTTCCGCAGGGGAAGCGCGAGCTGGCCGCGCAGGGGAGGAGCACACCATGATCTCGCGCAATCGGGGCGCATGGCTCGCGCTCGCCACTCTCGCCGCGGCCGCACCGCTGGCGGCCCAGACTCCCGCCGTCGCCACCCAGCCCACGCTGGGACCGCCGCCGCGGCTGGTCATGCCGGCGGTGCAGGTCGCACGTCTGGCCAACGGCCTCCGGATCGAAGTGGTGCCGATGCACGAGGTGCCGCTGGTGCAGGCGTCGCTGCTGATCGGCGGCGGCGGCCGGCTGGACGGAAACCGGCCGGGCCTCGCCAGCTTCACCGGCAACATGCTCGACGAAGGCGCCGGGACGCGTGACGCCTTCGCGCTCGCGGCGGAGGTGGCGTACCTGGGGGCGTCGCTCAACACCGGCGCGGGGTGGGATGCGATCACGGTGGACGTCGGCGCGCCCAAGAGCACGTTCGCCCGGGCGATGGGGCTGATGGCGGATGTGGTGCTTCGGCCCACCTTCTCCGCGGCCGACGTCAAGCGCCAGCGCGACCTCCGCCTGGCCAGCATCCTGCAGCAGCGCGATCAGCCGGGCTCCGTGGCCCAGCTCGTCTTCAGCGCGATGGTCTTTCCGGCGGGCCATCCCTATCACGCGCTCCTCAGCGGCGACTCCGCGGCGACCGCGGCCCTCGACTCGGCCGCCGTGCGAGCCTTCTGGGCCCGGGCCGCCGATCCGCGCCACGCGACCCTCGTCGTCGCGGGCGATGTGACGCTCGCGGAAGTGCAGGCACTCGCCCGGAAGCTGTTCGGCGGGTGGAAGGCACCGGCCAATCCGTTCCCCGCCCCCGCTGCCGGGATGAGCGCACCGCGCCCCGCCACTCACATCGTGCTGGTGGACAAGCCCGGCGCCGCCCAGAGCGTCATCAACATCGGCGCTCCCGGCGTGCCCCGTACCTCGGCCGACTATGCGACGATCACGCTGATGAACACCATCCTCGGCGGCTCGTTCTCATCGCGGCTCAACGACATTCTCCGGGAGCAGAGAGGCTTCACCTACGGGGCCGGATCGGGCTATTCCTGGCGCCCGCTCCCGGGGCCGTTCGTCGCCAGCGCGCAGGTCCGAAGCAACGCCACCGACAGTTCCCTCGCCATCTTCTTTCGGGAATTTCGCCGCATTCGTGACAGCGGTGTCACCGCGGCCGAGCTGCAGCGCGGACGATCGTACGTCGTGCTGGGCTCGCTCGGCAATTTCGAGACGACCGGCCAGGTGGCATCGCAACTCGCGTCGCTCTCGCTCTTCGGCCTGCCGCTGGCGACCATCCCGCACGACCTCGCGGCGGTCCAGCAGCTCTCCGCCGCCGACGTCCAGCGCGCGGCGCGTACCTATCTCGACCCCGACCATCTGACCGTCGTCGTGGTCGGCGACATTGCGAAGATCCGCCCCGGCATCGAAGCGCTCGGCATCGGGCCGATCGAGGTGCGGGACTACAACGGGAACGAGGTGACACGATGAGAGCAGGACTGTTCGCGGCCGCGCTGGCACTTGCTGCCGCGCCGGCCGCGGGGGCGCAGGAGCTCCGCGTGCCCACCGACACCTTC
Organism: Gemmatimonadales bacterium; assembly: GCA_038321865.1. Classification (GTDB taxonomy): domain Bacteria; phylum Gemmatimonadota; class Gemmatimonadetes; order Gemmatimonadales; family GWC2-71-9; genus JAICUF01. Next base: position 71,649 of record JBBQFH010000006.1, on the reverse strand, counting down.
ACGCTGAAGAACGGGCTGAAGGTGGTGGTGCACGAGGACCATTCCGCTCCGCTGGTGGCGGTCAACGTCTGGTACCACGTCGGCTCAGGCCGTGAGGTGAAGGGCCGGAGCGGGTTCGCGCACCTCTTCGAGCACATGATGTTCCAGGGCTCGAAGGACGTGGAGAAGGGTGCGCACTTCGCCACCGTGCAGGAGGCGGGCGGCACACTCAACGGATCGACCAACAGCGATCGCACGAACTACTTCGAGATGGTGCCGTCGAACTATCTCGAGCAGGCGCTCTGGCTCGAGTCGGACCGGATGGGTTACCTGCTGGATGCCTTCTCCAAGGAAAAGCTGGACAACCAGCGGGACGTCGTGAAGAACGAGCGGCGCCAGAATTACGAGAACGCGCCCTACGGGATGTCGCGGATCAAGCTGGACGAGATGCTCTACCCCGACGGCCACCCGTACCATGCGCCGACCATCGGATTCCAGGAAGACCTCACCGCCGCGTCGGCCGCGGACGTCGAAGGGTTCTTCCGCCAGTGGTATGTGCCCAACAACGCGTCCCTGGTCGTGGCCGGTGACGTCAGGCCGGCCGAGGTGCGGCGGCTGGTCACGCGCTACTTCGGTGACATTCCCGCCGGGCAGGTGCCGCCACTGGTCAAGCCGGCGCCGGTCAGGCTCGCCGCCGACCGCCGTGATGTGATGGAAGACCGGGTGACCCTCGCGCGCGTGACGCTGGCATGGCCGACAGTAGAGCGCTGGCACGCCGATGCCGATGCGCTCGACATTTTCGCCACGGTGCTGGGCCAGGGGAAAGGCTCCCGCCTCTATCAGCGCCTGGTCTACAAGGAACAGGCGGCCCAGACCGCGGGGGCCAACCAGGGCTCGCAGGCGCTGGCCGGCACGTTCAGCGTGACGATTACGGCCCGCGAAGGCACCAGTCTCTCGCAGATGGAGCGGGAGGTGTATGAGGAGATCGCCCGCCTGGCGACGGAGGGCCCCACCGCCGATGAGATGGCACGCGCCAAGAACGGGAATGAGGCGCAGTCGGTGTACCGGCTGCAGACGCTGCTGGGCAAGGCGGACCGCCTGAATCAGTATCTGACCGAACGCGGGAGTCCCGACATGTTCAACGCCGATCTCGCGCATTACCGCGCCGTCACTGCCGCCGACGTGCGCCGCGTCGCACAGGCCTACATCAACAGCCGGCCGCACATCGTGCTGTCCGTGGTCCCCAACGGGCACCTCGAGCTCGCGGCGCAGGCCCCGGAGGTGCACCCGTGAGCCGCGCGCGCATGACCCGAACCGGCCTCGGCGCCGCGGTTCTCGCCCTTCTGTTCGGCCCGTCGCTCATGGGGCAGCAGGTCGACCGAAGCAGGAAGCCGGGTGTCGGCCCCGCGGCCGCGGTCGCTGCGCCCACCATCGTCAAGCGGACCCTGCCCAACGGCCTGCAGGTGTGGACCGTCACCCGCCGCGAGCTGCCGATCGTCAACGCGCTCCTCGTCATCCGTGCCGGCTCGGCGATGGACGGCGCCAGGGCCGGCCTGGCACAGGTCACCGCGGCGCTGCTCGACGACGGGGCCGGCGGCCGGTCCGCGCTCGACTTCGCCAACGCGCTCGACTTCCTCGGCGCCAACCTGAACGCGGGGGCGGCCGACGAGCAGACGCAAGTCTCCCTGCTCACGCTCCGGAAACACGCCGACTCCGCCTTCGCGCTCCTGGGCGACATGGTCGCGCGTCCGGCGTTTCTCGACGACGAGCTGACCCGCGAGCGCCGCTCGCGACTGCAGGCGCTCCGGCAGCAGAAGGACCAGCCGACGATCGTGGCCTCGCAGACCTTCGCCCGGCTGGTGTACGGCGCGGATCACCCGTACGGCCGCGCGGCCAACGGCTCGCCGGCCACGATCCAGGCGCTGACGCGCCAGGATCTGACCACGTTCTACGACTCCTACTATCGGCCGAACAATGCGGTGCTGATCGTCGTCGGCGACGTGACTGCTGCCGAGGCACAGGTGCTCGCGACACGGGCCTTCGGACGCTGGAATTCGAAGCCCGTGCCAGCCGACGTCGCCGCCATCCCCGCCCGTCCCGCCGCAAGGACGACGGCCGTCTATCTCGTGGACAAGCCGGGTGCGGCCCAGAGCGAGATCCGGATCGGACATGCGATGGCGGCCCGGTCGACGTCGCCGGACTACTATGCGCTCCGCGTCCTCAACGCGGCGCTGGGCGGCGCCTTCACCTCCCGCATCAACCTCAACATCCGGGAAGCGAAGGGGTACACCTACGGCGCGCGCACCGGCATGACCTTCAGCCGGGGCGACGGCCCCTTCGTCGCCAGCGCCGGGGTCTTCACCGCCAAGACCGACAGCTCGCTGATCGAATTCATGAAGGAGATTCGGGATGTCCGGGCGGGTCGGCCGCTCACGGCGGAGGAAACCGAGTTCGCCAAGGCGTCGCTGATCCGGGCCTACCCGCGGGGACTCGAGACCAACGCCGGGGTGGCGGCCACCCTGGCGGACATTGCGTTCTTCAAGCTGCCGGAGAGCGAGATCACGGGATACCTCGACAAGCTTCGGCTGGTCAAGCCGGCGGACATCACCCGTGTATCCCGGAAGTACCTCGCGCCTGACAGCTCGGTCATCGTCGTGGTCGGTGATCTCGCCAAGATCCAGCCGGCCATCGAGGCGTTGCACCTGGGGCCCATCACCGTGCTCGGCGCGGACGGCATGCCCACACCGTGACCGGGCGCGCCGTCTCATGACCCTTCTGTCCACCCGCCGCGTCCATACCGGCCGCGTGCTCAATCTCGACCTCGACACGGTCCGGTTTCCCAACGACTCGACCGGCACACTGGAGATGATCAGGCACCCCGGCGCCTCGGCCGTCCTGCCGTTTCTGGACGAGACTGCCGACGATCCGACCGTGCTGCTGATACGTCAGTTCCGCCATGCGGCGGACGGATTCATCTGGGAGATCCCGGCCGGGCGGCTGCAGCCCGGCGAGTCGCCGGACGCCTGCGCGGAGCGGGAGCTTCGGGAAGAGACCGGTTACTCGGCCACCACCCTCCGGCATCTCACCACGGTGTACACCACGCCCGGTTTCACCGATGAGCGCATCCATCTGTATACAGCTCATGGACTTGAACCTGGTGACCACGCCCGCGAGAGCGATGAGTTCATCGAGGTTCGAGGCATCGCGTGGTCGGCCGTAATGGCCATGGCGCGGAGCGGCGAGATCGTTGATGGCAAGACACTGTCGGCTATCTGGTATGTTCAATGTTACATACTAAAAACTTGAACAATAGCCGACCTTGCTGTACTGTTGGTCAAGCCTTCAAGCGGAAGGCATCACCAGCAGCGGGAGCAGGCGATGGGCGACACGATGATGATGGCAATGCGGGCTCCACGCGCGAGTGGGGCCTTGGTGGCGGCCCATCTTTCAGGCGACGGGCGGGCATCGGCCGAGTTGGTAGGGCGGTATCAGGCTCGCCTGGTCCGTTTCATCGATCGAATGATCGGCGACCGTGAGCGGGCGGAGGACCTGGTTCAGGAAGCCTTCGTGCGCGTGTTCCGCCACCTGCACCGGTTCGACCAGGCGCGCAAATTCTCCACCTGGGTCTACACCATCGCGTCCAATCTGGCCAAGAACGAGCTGCGGAACCGGCACCGAAGCCCGCTCGTCTTCTACGAGTCCGTCCGCCCGACCTGGCAGGAGGACCAGCAGCCGCTGCAGTTTGAGGACGCCCGGAGCCGGCCCGACGACATGTATGCCCGCCGCCACCTGCGTGCCCTGGTGGACGGGGTGGTGGCGCGGCTGCCCGAGCACCAGCGCACCGTCTTCGTCATGCGGGAGCTCGAAGGCCGGAGCTACGAGGAAATCGCCCAGGCGACCGACGCGAACCTGGGTACGGTGAAGAGCCGTCTCAACCGCGCCCGCCGCGCCTTTGCCGAGCTGATCGAGCCCTTCCTCGACTGATCCTGCTCGTCGCACGCCGATCCCGGTGCCCATTTCACGAGGCGCGCCGGGGCGGTAACATTCCCCATGCCCGTGCACACCCGAAAAGAGCTGTCCGCCAGTCTCAGGAAGGGCGAGCTGGCGCCCGCCTACTATCTCCACGGTTCCGAGGACGTTCTCAAGGAAGAGATCTCCCGGGCGCTGGTTGATCGCGCCGTGGACCCGTCGCTCCGTGACTTCAACTTCGACCAGCGCTCGGCCGGCAGCCTCGACCCCGAGGCCGTGGAAGCGCTGTGCAACACCCTCCCGATGATGGCCGATCGGCGCGTGGTGCTGATTCGCGATGTCGAGCTCTGGAAGCGGAAGCCCAAGGCGCGGAAGGAGCTCATCCGATACCTGGAGCGGCCCTCCGATCAGACCCTCGTCATCCTGGTGCAGGGTGCCGGTGAGAATGACGCGGACAAGGAGCTCGTGAAGCTTGCGGTGAGCGTCGAGTGCGACGCCCTGACGCCGGCCGAGGCGATGAAGTGGCTCGGCACCCGCGCCGGCGCGCTGGGCGTGAGCTTCGGACCGGGCGCGGCCGAGCACCTGCTCAAGTGCGTCGGCCCCGATCTCGGGCTCCTGCGCCTCGAGATCGAAAAGCTTTCGTCCCTGCCGGCCGGAGAGGTCATAACGCTCGAGCGGGTCGGCGAACTGGTCGGCGTGCGGCACGGAGAGACGATCTTCGACTGGCGGGATGCGGTCATGAGCGGTGACGCCGCCCGCGCCGTGACCCTGCTCGGCCGGGTGCTGGAGCAGTCGGGTGTCTCCGGCGTGAAGCTCGTGACCCTCATCGGGACCTCCCTCGTGGGCGTCGGCATCACTCGCGCGGCCTACGACCGGAAGCTCCGCGGTCGGGCGCTCGAGAGTGCGGCCTTCGATGCGCTTCGGGCTGCCCGGCCGGCCGGGTTGAGCCCCTGGAAGGAGGAGACAGAGCGCTGGGCGCGCTGGGCCGCGGAGTGGCCGATGCCTCGCATCCGGACGGCGCTCCGTGCCGCACTGGATACCGACCGGATGCTCAAGAGCACCACGCTGTCCGATGATCGTGGCCTGGTGAGTGACCTGGTCATGCGCCTCGCCCTGCCGCGGGCCGAAGCCGCGTGAGCATCCGGTGGGCTTCGGCGCTCGTTGCGGCGGTGGCCCTCACCGCGCCGCTCGGGGCCCAGTCGGACCCGCGGCTGCTGGGCGCCGTGCGCCAGGCGCAGGAGGGCCAGGGCGACTCGGCGCGCGCGGCGGTCCGCCGCCTGTTTGCGGCCACCGCGAGCACGGACTCGCTGTACCCGCAGATACTCTATGCCATGGCGGTCGTCGCGCCCGACGCCGCCGAGCGCGAGCGCAGCCTGCAGCGCCTGGTCGTCGAATACCCGATCTCGTCATGGACCGACGACGCCCTCCTGCTCATGGCCGAGTCCGACTACGCCGACGGTAATCTGCCGGCCACGACGCGCGACCTGGAGCGCATCCGGAAGGACTTCGTCGGATCGCCGGTGATCCCGAGGGCGGCGCTGTGGGCCGCGCGGACCTATTTCGACATGCGCAATCAGGTGGCCGCGTGCCGCTGGATCACGCTCGGCATCGTGCGCTCGGGTGAGAATGGCGAGCTGCACGATCAGCTCTCGGTGCAGGCGCGGCGCTGCGGTGCGCTCATCGCATCGTCGGATACACTGGTGCAGCGCGACACCCAGGTGACGGTGCAGGTGCCCCCCGTGGCTCCGGCCCCGGTGCCGGTGGAGGTGTCGACGACGGCGCCAGCGATGCCGAGTCCAGCGGCGGCAGCCGACAGCGGCCGCCCACCGGCCAATGGCGGCGAGGCGGCGCCACTCGTCGCCCGGATGGACACGGTTCGCGTCGCGCCGGCGCCTGCCCCCGCCAGAGCGGGCGGGTTCCGCGTGCAGTTGGCGGCGGCGGCGACACAGGCGGAGGCGGACGGGATCGTGCGGAGCCTCAGGGGCCAGCACATCGATGCCGACGTGGTGCCGGAGAAGGGATACTTCAAGGTCCGCACCGGCCATTTTGCCAGCCGCCGAGACGCTCAGGCGCTCGCCACGCAACTCAGGGCACGGCTCGGCGGCGGGCCCTTCGTGGTCGGCGAATGACCGCCCGGGCCAGTGAATCGACCGGCGAGGGCCGCGGTACGCCGCTCATGCAGCAGTACCGCGAGATCAAGTCCCGCCATCGGGACGCGATCCTCTTCTTTCGCATGGGCGACTTCTACGAAATGTTCTTCGAGGACGCCGAGCTCGGCGCCCGGGTGCTGAGCATCACGCTCACCGCCCGGGGCGACGGCGTGCCGCTGGCGGGAGTGCCGGTAAAGGCTGCGGCCGACTACGTGCGCCAGCTGGTGGCGGCGGGGCATCGGGTCGCCATCTGCGAGCAGGTGGAGGATCCGCGTCAGGCCAAGGGCATCGTGCGGCGCGCGGTCGTGGAAACGGTCACGCCGGGCGCGATGCTGGAAGAGGGCTGGCTTACCGGCGGCCGCAACAACTGGATGGTTGCGGTGTGCGACCATGGCATCGGGCACGGGCTCGCCGCGGTGGACCTCAGCACGGGAGAATTCGTGCTCGAGATGCTCGAAGCCGGCGCACTCGCCGAGGCGCTGACGCGGCTGGGACCGGCCGAGGTCGTGGCGCCCGGCGAGATGACGATCGCGCTCGACGATGGCGTGCTTCGGACGGCGCGCGAGCGCTGGGAGTTCGACGCCGACCTCGCCGGGGAGGAAATCTGTCGCCGCTTCGCGCTCGCCTCGCTCGACGGACTGGGCGCGGGTGAAGCCGACCGGGCCGCGATCGGTGCGGCGGGCGCCCTGCTCCGTTACCTCATCGACCTGCAGCCGGGCGGGCTGCCCCACCTGACGCGGCCGGCCATTCGACGGAGCGACGCATATCTCTGGCTCGACGAGATGACCCGCCGCAACCTCGAGCTGGTGGAGCCGCTGCGCGCCGGCGCGCGCCACAGCACCCTGCTCGAGACGATCGACGGCACCGTGACACCGATGGGCGCCCGGCTGCTCCGCCACTGGGTGCTGTCGCCGCTGCGCGATCCGGCGGCGATCAACGGGAGGCTCGACGCGGTCGAGGTGGCGGTGAAGGATTCACGGGGGCGGGCGCGTGTCCGGGAGGCACTCGACGGCGTCCGCGATCTCGAGCGCCTGGCCGGGCGGGCCGCGGCGGGGCGCGCCACGCCGCGCGAGCTCGGCGCGCTGCGCGATTCGTTTCGCCGCCTCCCCGACGTGCTCGAGGCGCTCACCGGTCTGGCCGGGCGGGCGGGCAGCGCGGAACTCAACCGGGTAGAGGGCGACTTCGACCTGCTGTCGGACGTGACCGCCGAACTCGGGGACGCGCTGGAGGATCGGCTGCCGGTGACGCTGGCCGACGGGATGGTGATCCGCAGCGGATTCGACGCCGAGCTCGACCAGCTTCGGACGCTCAGGGATGGCGGCAAGCAGTACATCGCCGCATTGCAGCAGCGCGAGCGCGAGCGGACCGGCATCGGCTCGCTGAAGGTCGGGTTCAACAAGGTGTTCGGGTACTATCTCGAGATCACGCACGCGCATGCCAGCCGGGTGCCCGCCGACTACGAGCGGCGCCAGACGCTGGCCGGGGCGGAGCGGTACGTCACGCCCGAACTGAAGGAATACGAATCCCGGGTGCTCGGCGCCGAGGAGCGCATGGGTGTCCGGGAAGCGGAGCTGTTCGGCGTATTGAGGGCGCGCGTGGGCGCGGCGATCGAACGGGTGCAGTGCACCGCGCGCGCGGCCGCGCGGCTCGATGTCTGGACCAGTCTGGCCGAGTGCGCGGTGACGGGCCGCTACGTGCGCCCGGAAGTGACCGACGACTACGCGCTCCGCCTTCGTGAATGCCGGCATCCGGTGATCGAGCGCCTGATGCCGCGCGAGTCGTTCATTCCCAATGACGTCCGCTTCGACGAGGCGGAGCGCGTCCTGCTCGTCACGGGGCCGAACATGGCGGGCAAGAGCACGATCCTGCGCCAGATCGGGCTCTGCGTCGTGCTGGCCCAGATCGGGTCGTTCGTGCCCGCGGCGGAGGCGCGCATCGGCGTCGCGGACCGGCTGTTCACCCGCGTCGGCGCCAGCGACAACCTGTCGCGCGGCCAGTCCACCTTCATGGTGGAGATGAGCGAGACCAGCGCGATCCTTCACAACGCGACGGCGCGGAGCCTGGTGCTGCTGGATGAGATCGGGCGGGGCACATCGACCTACGACGGCGTGGCGATCGCCTGGGCGGTCACCGAATACCTGCACGATCGCATCGGCTGCAAGACGATGTTCGCCACGCACTACCATGAGCTGATGCAGCTGCCGGAGCAGCTTCAGCACGCGCGCAACTACAATGTGGCCGTGCGGGAAAGCGGGGATGCCGTCGTGTTCCTCCACCGGCTCGAGCCGGGCGGCACCGACCGTTCGTACGGCGTGCACGTGGCCCAGCTCGCCGGGCTGCCGGATGCGGTGGTCCGCCGCGCCCGCGAGGTGCTCCGGACGCTCGAGGGTGAGCACCGCGTGGTCGAGGGGCCCGCTCCCCGGCCGGCCGATCCCGGCCAGCTGCCCCTCTTTGCCATCGCGGAGCCGCACCCCGTCCTGGGCCGGCTCCGCGATCTCGACGTCAATTCACTTACGCCGCTCGATGCCCTCAACCGGCTCGCCGAGCTGCAGCGCGAAGCCGGGCCAGCCTGATCGTCAGCGTCCGGAGGTAGACCGGGCACTGGCCTGCGCACGGTACACCGAGATCTGGCGATCCACGGTGCTCCGGTAGCGTGATGCCCACGTCGCCTGCCGGTCGGCTTCAGCCTTGCGCGCCTCGAGCATTTTGCCTTCCAGCGAGTAAATGTCGGCGTCCAGCCGGCCGAGCGAAGTCGAGTCGGCGGTCTGCCGCTCCATCCGTTCGGTCCGCTTGCGCGAGAGATTCAGCTCGGCCTCGTACGATTTGCCCCGCGCCCGCTCCCAGTCCCGACGTGCCTCCAGCTCGCCGACCTGTGCCTCGTACAGCGACTTCACCTGCTCGAATGTCTTCTGGTCGAGCTCCGCCTTCCGCCGCCGCAACTCAAGATCGGCGCGATCGGCGTCGCGGCCCTCCTTCTTCGCGAGATCGGTGCGGGACTTGAGCGCGCCGATATCGGCGCGCTGCACGTTGACCCGGGCGGCGAGCTGATCGCGATACTGCTTGATCCGGTCGGCTTCGCGCGCGGCGTTCTGCTCCTCGACCTGGGCGCGCTCGATGCCGGAGCGGAGCTCGTCCTCCGGACGGCCCGCCGTGATGAACGAGGCGACGTATGCGCTGGTGTCCACCTGCTGCGCGTGGAGCACCGGCCGGCCGACGGCCAGCGCGATCAGTGGGATGGCGAGGCGGAGACGGGCACGGACAGGTCTGGTCATGGGACGGCCTGGGGTGATGGTGATCTCTGAAGGCGTGGACGAAATCTACCCTGATGGACGGCGGCGGCGGCTCGCTAGCCCCGCGGCCGGACGCGGCGGGTCGGCTCCGCCCGCAGCGGATCATCCGGCCAGTAGTGTCGCGGATAGCGGCCCTTGAGGTCCTTCTTCACCGCGGCATAGCTGCCGGACCAGAACCCCGCGAGATCGCGGGTGATCTGCACCGGGCGCCCGGCCGGCGAGAGCAGCTGCAGAATGACCGGGACACGGTCCCCGCCGATCCGCGGGGTGTCCGCGAGTCCGAACAGCTCCTGCAGCCGGACGGCCAGCGCCGGAGCGGCGGGATCGGTGTAATCCACCGGTATCCTGGACCCGGTCGGCACCTGGATGTGGGTTGGAGCCGCCGCGTCGAGCGCGGCGCGCTGGCGCCAGTCGAGGATGCCGAGCAGCGCGGCCGCAAGGTCGACGCGCCGGAGCTCGTCGCGCCGGCGAATGCCGGCGAGCTCCGGTCCGAGCCACTCGTCCAGCCGCGCCAGCAGCGCGGCGTCGGAGAGATCGGGCCACGAGGGATCGTGATCCCGGAGAAACGCCACTCGCGCCCGCAGCCGCTGCGCGTTGTCGGTCCACGGAAGCGCGGCCATTCCTTCAGCCCGGATTCCACCCAGCAGCGCCGCGGCGACGGCGGCGGCCGGCGGATCGCGCAGCGGGATGTCCCGCAGCAAGATCGCCCCCAGGCGGTCGAGCGTGTGCGCCACGACCGCTCCCGCCCGGGCGTCCCACTCGACCGCGACTTCCCGCACGATGGCGTCACCCAGTACCGCGAGGATCTCGTCCTGGGAGACCGGACAGGCCAGGGCGATCCGGGCTTCCGGCCGCCGCCCGTCCGTCTCGGCGACGACCAGCCACTCCGCATCCCACAGGAGATCTCCCGGCGTGAGCGAGGCGCCGCCGCCGTTTCGGAGGAGAAAGCGCGCCGACGGGCCGGGACGCCGTTGCGCGACACGATCGGGATAGGCCGACGCCAGGATGCGCCCGGCGGCATCGTCCGCTCTGATATCCGGCGCCGATGGCGAGAGCCGGCGCCGCAGCTCGGCCGCCTCGGTCCGCACCCGCCGCAGTGCGTCGCGATCGATTTCGATACCGCCGGCGAACCGCGTGTCGGCCTCGCGATGGTGCAGCAGGTCGAGCCGGACGCGGAGGTCGGCATGGGGTGGTCCGCCCTCGCCCCTGAGCACGTCGCGCTCGCCCAGCAGCGCCGCGAGATCACAGGCCAGCGCCCCCTGATTCAGCGCTTCGGCCTCGATCAGCATGTGGGCCAGCCGCGGGTGCAGGGGCAGAGCCGCCATGCGCCGGCCTCGCGGCGTGATGCGGCCGCCGGCATCACACGCCCCGAGCTGGCCGAGGAGCGCCCGGGCGGAGGCGAACGCCGGCGCCGGCGGAGGGTCGAGCCACCGCAGGTCGGCGGGATCGGCGACGCCGGCGGCGGCCAGGTCAAGCGCGACCGGTGCGAGATCGGCTTCGAGAATTTCCGGCGTGTCACGCGGCAGGAAGCCGGACTCCTCGGCCTCCCCCCAGAGCCGGTAGCAGCTGCCCGCAGCGAGGCGCCCGGCCCGGCCGCGCCGCTGTTCGGCCGAGGCCCGGGACACGCGGACTGTCTCGAGGCGCGTCATCCCGGTGCGCGCCGAGAACCGTGGCACGCGCGACAATCCGGCGTCGATCACCACGCGGATTCCTTCGATCGTCAGGCTGGTCTGCGCAATGGATGTGGACAGGACGATTTTTCGCCGCCCCGCCGGACTCGGCCGCAACGCCTGGTCCTGTGCCTCCTGCGCCAGTGAGCCATGCAGCGGGGCTATGAGCAGGTCTGTACGGAGCGCTGAGCCGAGCAGTAGCGATTCGACGCGGCGGATCTCGCCGGCGCCCGGCAGAAAGACGAGTATGTCGCCGGCTTCGGTCTCGAGGGCCTCTCGAACAGCCGCGGCGACGTCGTCTTCGAGCCGGCGGCCGGCGCGCCGCGGCAGGTAGCGCGTCTGCACCGGAAAACTCCGGCCTTCACTCGTGATAATCGGCGCCCCGCTGAGCAGGCGGGCCACCGCGGCCCCGTCCAGTGTGGCCGACATGACCAGGAGCCGCAGATCCTCGCGCAGCACCGCCTGCGCCTGCAGGGCGAGCGCGAGACCCAGATCGGCGTTGAGACTCCGCTCATGAAACTCATCGAAGATCACGAGCCCGGCGCCGTCGAGTGACGGGTCGTCGGCCAGCATCCGGGTGAGGACACCCTCGGTGACGACCTCGATGCGCGTGCCGGCGCCGACCCGGCTGTCGCCGCGCATGCGGTAGCCGACGGTCTCGCCGACCCGCTCACCGCGCAGCTCCGCCATGCGCCGGGCGGCCGCGCGCGCCGCCAGCCGCCTGGGCTCGAGCATCACGATGCGCCGCCCGGCCAGCCACGCCTCATCGAGCAGGGCGAGCGGCACCCGCGTCGTCTTCCCCGCGCCCGGCGGCGCCTGCAGCACGGCCGAGCGGCCATCATGGAGCGCGCGGGCGAGGGCCGGAAGCGACGGCTCGATCGGAAGGGCCATGGCGGAATCTACCCGCTGCAACCACGCCGCCGTTCCAGGCGTCTATGCGGTATCCCTTCACCCCTCGCTTCGGAGCTCGCCATGCTCGCGGTCTTGCTCGCGGCCACGCTGATGCAGGTTCCCGATGTGGTGCCCGTGCGCCGGCTCGCCGGGCCGGAGGCATCACTTGCCCGCGAGTTCAGCCAGATCCGCGGGGTCAGGGAGCTGCCGGACGGCCGGGTCCTCGTGGCCGACCGGCTGGATGAAATCGTTCTTGTGGCGGACCTCCGGACCGGCGCCGTCCGGCAGCTCGCGCGGAAGGGGCCCGGCCCGGCCGAGTACCAGCTGCCGGGCACGCTGCTGCCGCTGCCGGGTGATTCCACCCTGCTGCTGGATGAAGGCAATAATCGTCTCGCCGTTATCGGACCGGACCTCAAGGTGGCGCGCTCGGTATCGAGCCAGCGTCCCGGCATGAGCGGCAGCGTCACGCCGCGCGGAACCGATCGCGCCGGGCGCGTCTACTTCGAGATTCCCACCTGGGCGCAGCCCGGTGCCGCACCCAACGACTCCGTGATCGTCGCGCGCTGGGACCCGCGCACCGACCGGATCGAGCGGCTGGGCCGCGTACGCGGCATCACCTATCGCCTGAACACGCGCGTGATGGGGATTCCGTACGTCGTCTTCGCGCCGCAGGACGTGTGGCAGGTGGACGGGTCGGGCCGCATCGCCTTCGTGCGGTCGGCCGGGTACCGGGTGGAGTGGCGTGATCCGGCCAGCGGGAGGATTTCGAGCGGGCCCGCGACGCCGTACCGGCCGCTGACGGTGACGCGCGGTGACCGTAGCGAGTACGTCACCCGCTTCGTGCTCACGTCGTCGATCTCGGGCCGCGGCACCGGCGGGGTGAGCGCCATGCCTTCGAGCATGACCACACCCGAAGCGATCGCCGCGATGGTGACGAACCAGGAATTTGCGCCGGTGCGGCCGCCGTTCACCGACACGGCGCCGCGCATCGCGCCGGACGGCATGCTCTGGGTGGAGCGATCCGTGGCATCGGGTGTGGCGCGCACCTTCGACCTGTTCGATGGGGCCGGCCGCCGCGTCTCGGCGGTCGCGTTGCCGGCGGGGCGGCGGCTGATCGCCTTCGGCCGGGAGACGGCGTACCTGGTCGCGACGGACGCGGATGGCGTCGAGCGGCTGGAGCGCTACCGGCTGCCTCCGCACCCGTAGCTCACACCCGCTGCCGCTTCCAGCGGCCTTGCCGGAACAGCAGCGCGCTTACGGGCGCCAGCGTCGCAAACGCCACCATGATGGCGATGAACCCGCCGCGCGGTCCCATGGCGAAATGTCGCGCCAGCAGCCAGGCCAGCGGGATCTCCCACAGCCAGAAGCAGCCGAGGTTGATGAGCGTCGGGGTCCAGGTGTCGCCGGCGCCGTTGAAGGCCTGGGTGAAGACCATGCCGAATCCGTAGAGCGGGAAGCCCAGCGCCACGATCCGGAGGCAGTCCACCGCGATCGGTTGCACCGCCGGGTCGACCGTAAAGAGCCGGACGATCGGCGTCGCGGCAAAGACGAACACGATCCCGACGAGCGACAGAAAGACGGTGTTGTACCGGCCGGCACGCCACACGGCGGCCTCGGCGCGCTCGGGCTTCCCGGCGCCGAGCGCCTGGCCCACCATGGTGGCCGCGGCGTTGCTCATGCCGAACGATGGCAGCAGCGCGAAGAGCAGGATTCGAATGGCGATCGTGTATCCCGCGAGGGCCACGCTCCCGAATCCCGCAATGACCCGCACCAGCCCGATCCAGCTCGCAGTCCCGATGAGCACCTGCAGGGTGCCGCTCGCGGAGCGCCGGACCAGCCGCCACATAAGCCCGAAATCGAGATGCATGTGGCGGCGTCGGACCCGCACCCGGCCATTCCGTTGCGTCAGCAGGTAGAGCTGCAGCAGGACGCCGATCCCCCGGCCGATCGTGGTGCCGACGGCCGCACCGGTGACCCCCATCCGCGGCAGCGGGCCGACGCCGAAGATGAGACAGGGGCCAAGGAAGATGTTGATGAGGTTGGCAGTCCAGAGGACGCGCATCGAGACCACCGCGTCGCCGGCGCCGCGAAAGACCGCGTTGATGAGAAAGAGCAGCAGGATCACGATGTTGCCGCCCAGCATCACGCGCGCATAGCGGGTGCCGATGGCCAGGACGTCGGACGTCGCGCCCATCAGCGCCAGCAACCGCGGTGCCAGCGTCACGCCGGCGATGCCGAGGGCGAGGGCGATGATGACGCCCATCGCGATACCCTGCACGGCGGTGCGGGCGGCGCCGTCGGCGTCCCGTTCGCCGATTCGGCGGGACACGGTCGCCGCGACGCCGATGCTCAGCCCCATCGCCATCGTGTAGACGAGCGCGAGCAGCGATTCGGTCAGCCCCACGGTCGCGACCGCCGAGGCGCCCAGGCGAGACACGAAAAAGACGTCCACGACGGCGAAGACGGATTCCATCGCCATTTCCAGCACCATCGGGACCGCGAGGAGGATCACCGCGCGGCCGACAGAGCCCTGCGTGTAATCCTGCCGGGTGCCCCGGATGCCGTCCCGGATGGCGCGCCGCAGGCCGCCGGCCGGCACCGCTTCAACCGCCTCGGTCATCTCTCGCTCGGAAAAAATTGGACGCGAAGGATAACACCTGGGTAATTTGGGAAGTGACTGCCGCGCCATTCCGTACCCGTCGCATCGCCTTCCTCGGGGCCGCCGCCATGCTGGCGGTGGCCTGCCGGCGGGAGCCGCCTCCGCCGGCCGCGGAGCGGCCGACGGCGCCCCTCGTCGCCCCGGGGGACGACCCGCCGGTGGCGCTCGATGCGAATACGCCCGCGGTCTATCCCGCTGCGCTGCTGCGCGCCGGGATCGAGGGGACGGTGCTGGTCCGCCTTTTCGTGGATGCAACCGGCCGCATCGAGCCCGATTCGATCCGCATCGCCGAGTCCAGCGGCTATCCGGCACTCGATTCGGCCGCGCTCGCGGCGGCACCGAAGCTGCATTTTGCGCCCGCGCTGCACCAGGGGGCGCCGGTCGCGACGCCGTTCCTGCAGCCGTTCCATTTCCGCAACCCGGCCCACTCGGAAATCACCCCATGACCCATCCGCACCTGACGCCGTACGACTCGGTTCTCGACACGGTGGGCTGGACGCCGCTCATCCGGCTGGGCCGGGTCGGCGCCGGCATCCGCACACCGGTGTACGGCAAGGCCGAATACGCCAACCCGGGTGGATCGGTGAAGGACCGGATCGGGCTGGCGATCATCGAGGATGCGGAGCGGCGCGGCGAGCTGAAACCGGGCGGCACCGTGGTCGAAGGCACCAGCGGCAACACCGGCGTGGGCCTGGCCATCGCGGCGGCGCTCAAGGGATACCGGTGCATCTTCACGATGCCGGACAAGATGTCGCAGGAAAAGGTGCGCCTGCTCAAGGCGTATGGCGCCGACGTCGTCATCACGCCTACCGCCGTGCCGCCCGACCATCCGGACAATTACGTGATGAAGGCGAAGCAGATCGTGAAGGACACGCCTGGCGCGTTCCTGGCCAATCAGTTCTTCAATGACGTGAACCCGGAGGCGCACTACCGCACGACGGGGCCGGAGCTCTGGCAGCAGACCGGCGGGCGCATCACTCATCTGGTGGCGGGCGCGGGTACCGGCGGAACCGTGAGCGGCGCCGGCAAGTATCTCAAGGAGCAGAACCCGTCCATCCGGGTGATCGCGGGTGATCCGGTCGGCTCGCTCTACAGCCAGTACGCCCGGACCCGGACGATGGGTGAGGGCCACCCGTACAAGGTCGAAGGCATCGGCGGCGACCAGATTCCGACGACGATCTGGTTCGACTACATCGACGAGTGGCGCCAGGTGACCGACAAGGCGTCCATGGCGATGGCCCGCCGAGTCTCGCGGGAGGAGGGAATCCTGGTCGGCGGGTCGGCCGGGCTCAATGTGCAGCTCGCGCTCGATGTCGCGCGCGAGCTGGATGATCCGGCGTCCCTCGTAGTCACCATCCTCTGCGATACCGGCGAGCGCTATCTGTCCAAGCTGTTCAACGACGAGTGGATGCAGGAGAATCAGCTGCTTGCGAAACCGCAGCTCACGGTGGAGCAGCTGCTGGAGCAGCGGCATGGCAACGCGCCGGCGCTGGTCAGTGTGGCCCCTTCGGCGGCGGTCCGGCAGGCGCTCAACCTCATGAGCACCTGGGGGGTGAGCCAGATTCCGGTGGTGGAGGACGGGGAGTGCGTGGGGGGGCTGATCGAAGGCGCGCTCATGACCGGGGCGCTGGAACAGCCGGCGCTGCTCGACCGGCCGGTGCGCGAAGTGATGGAGGCGCCGTTCCCGGTGGTCGATGCCCAGTTCCAGACCGATCGCCTGGCCGCGATGCTGACCCGCGAGAGTCCGGCGGCACTGGTCCGGAAGGATGGCAGCCTGATCGGGATCGTGAGCCGGTACGATGTGCTCCAGCAGATGATCGGGACGCGCTAGCATGCCGCACCTGAACCCGGGGAACGACCGATGCGCGTAACCGTTCTCACCGGAGGCACCTCCTCAGAGCGCGACGTGGCGATCGCCTCGGCGGTTCAGGTGATCGCCGCGCTGCGGAGCCGGGGACACGAAGTTGCGGTGGTTGATACCGCCCGCGGCTACGTGCCCGAAGAGGCGGAGGGGTCCATGCTCTCGGGGACGGTGGGCGCGGAGCCCCCTTCCATCGCTCACCTGCGCGGGCTCGAACGTGGCCTGCTCCTGTCCGGTCTCAGCGGGCTCCCCGTGGTGCGCGACGCCGACGTGCTTTTTCTGGCTCTCCACGGTGGCCGGGGTGAGGATGGGACGCTACAGACCCTGCTCGAAATGGTGGGTGTGCCCTACACCGGGAGCGGGCGGCTGGGGAGCGCGATGGCCATGGACAAGGACATCTCGAAGCGCCTGTTCCGTGACGCCGGGGTCCCCACCGCCGACTGGGCCATGACGCCGATCGCCCGGGCCGAGGCGGAACGGCGTTTCGGCTGGCCGGTGGTGGTCAAACCGTCGAAACAGGGGTCCACGGTCGGGTTGAGTGTGGTAAAACAGGGGTCAGACTACGATTCGGCGGTCGAGACCGCGGCCCGGTATGACGACGAGGTCATGGTGGAACGGTTCGTTCCCGGTCGCGAGCTGACCGTCGGAATTCTCGACGGGAAGGCGCTGGCCGTGGGGGAGATCATTCCCAGGCACGAAATTTTCGATTACGAGTGCAAATACACTCCGGGCATGTCACAGGAGATCTTTCCGGCCGACCTGGCGCCCGCCGCCGCTGACGAGTGCCGACGCCTCGGCGTCGCGGCCCACGAGGCCCTGAAGCTGGGCGGGTACTCGCGCGTTGATTTTCGCTTGACACCGGCAGGCGAGTTCTTCTGTTTGGAAGTGAATACGTTACCGGGGATGACGGCCACCAGCCTGCTGCCGCAGTCCGCGGCCGCGGCCGGGATTGATTTTCCCGAGTTGTGCGAGCGGATCTGTCGCGTGGCGCGGCGTACCCATGTCGGAGCTTCGACCTGAAGGATGCCTGACCGGTGAACCTGCTGCCGTATCCCCGCCTGACCCCATGGGTGCTGCGCCTCCTCGTCATCAATGCGGTGGTGCTCCTTCTCATGGAGACCCTCTTCACCTCCCCGCTGCTGCGCGAGGCACTGGCCTTTGCCCCTGTGGGGGCGCTGGCGCGGCCCTGGACCTTCGTTTCCTACATGTTCGTGCATGGCGGACTCGGCCACCTTCTGGCCAACTCCATCGGGCTCTTCGTCTTCGGCGCGGCCGTCGAGAGCCGGATGGGCAGCCGTTCCTTCATTCTCTATTATCTGTACTGCGGGGTCGGTGCGGCCGTTTTCGCGCTGCTGCTCGGCAACTTCATGCAGGTCGACGCCTTCTACGGCGCCTCGGGCGCCATACTGGGCGTGATGGTCGCGTTCGCCATGTTCTGGCCCGACGCCGAGATGCTGGTGTTCCCCATCCCCACGCCGATCCGGGCTCGTACCCTCGTCACGGTCCTCATCGCCATCGACCTCGTGCTCGCGCTCTGGCCGCGGGGAGACGGCATCGCCCATCCCGCCCACCTCGGCGGCGCCATGGCCGGCTGGCTGTTCCTCCGCCTGCAGCATCTGTCCCGGCGCGCCCCGACCGAGCCGGCGCGGTCGGTCGAGCGGGTCGTCATGGTGCAGTCGGGTGCCGGCGACGAGCCCGAGGGCCGCACCCCCGCGACGCCATTGCCGCGCCGCCCCCGCCCGCAGGCCGCTGACACCACCGGGGCCGAGCTCGATCGCGTGCTCGACAAGATCAGCGCGCAGGGCATCGCGAGTCTCACGCCGGCCGAGCGCCGATTCCTCGACGACGCGGCCAAACGAAAGCAGCGCGGCGTGCATTGAGATCGCGCTGAGCGCGTATCGAGATCGCCGCGCATCTTGCGCCGCGCGCCTCGACGCTCTTACTATGGCGCGTGCTGATCAATCTTCTTCCTGAATTTCTCGCCGTGCTCGCCGCTGCCGATCCGCTGGCGGCCTACCAGCAATACCGCGAAACCCACCGCCCGATCCTCGACGCCTACTGGCGCAACTACGTCCTCGACCCCGACAGCCCGCAGGCCGACGATGTGGTGCGCGCCGCGCTCGGCGCGGACCGCAGCGATCTCGTCGCGCTGACGGAGTCGGTGGACCTGGCCCAGTCCGTCGAGGAGGCCACCGCACGGGCGCAGGACGTCCTCCAGATCGACCGCCCCACCGACTGTTACCTCATGGTCGGCATGGGCGGGGCGAACGCAGGGGAGCTCGTGGTCGGCGGGCGCGGCGTCGCCTTCATCTGTGTCGAGCACTTCACCGGCCGAGTCAACCCGGAAACGTACGGCATGGGGCTCTCGCCCGACCTGATCCAGCTCTGGGTGGCGCATGAGCTGGCGCACACGGTGCGCTATACCTCGCCGGCGAGCGCCAGCGACATGCAGCGTCTCGTGAGCGACGCGGGCGGCTTCTACGACTACTGGCAGACCGGCAGTCGCGCGCCGCTTCGCGAGCTCCTCATCAACGAGGGCCTCGCGGTGCATGCTGCGCAGGCGGTGGCTCCCGGCTTCGATCCGGCCGACTATTTCGGCTATCCCCGCCGCCAGTATCATCGGCTGCGGGAGATCGAGTCGTTCCTGCGCCGGGTGGCGGAGCCCGACCTCGACCAGAGCGGCCTGGGGCTGCGGCTGCGCTACCTGTCGGGCGGCATGAGTCCCGCCAGCCGGCTGATCGGCGGGCGGGTCATTCCCGAGCGATCGGGCTATTACCTGGGATACCGCATGGCGGAGGCGCTGGTGGCCGAGCGCGGCATTGCGGCGGCGCTGCGGGCGGCCGCGGACGAGTTCCAGTCGGCTGAAGAGGTCGCGCGCGGGATTCAGAGCGCGTGAGTGATCCGGAGACGGGACCGCCGGCCATCACGACCGTGACCTGGAAGCCTTCCGGGCCGTACATCATCGAGGGTCCGGTCGTCATCCGCAACAATGAAGGTGAAGTGCTGGTCCCTCCCCCCACCAAGCATCCCGGCCAGGTGAAGCTCTGCGGGTGTGGGCTGTCGAAGACACGCCCATTCTGCGACGGAAGCCACAAGCGATAGCGCGCTGTTGTAGTCTGCAGGACACGGCCAAATCCACCAAAGGCGGGACGCTGCATGTCTGTTCGCTCTAGCCGCTGCCTGAGGGCCTTCATGCCGCTCCTGCTCGGCTTCGGCATTGCGCGGCCGGCGCCACCCGTGCGTGAGCTCCGCGTCTGCGCCGATCCCAACAATCTGCCGTTCACCAACCAGCGGGGCGAAGGGTTCGAGAACCGGATCGCGGAGCTCGTGGCGAAGGAGCTTCACGCGCGGCTCACGTACTTCTGGTGGGCGCAGCGCCGGGGCTTCTTCCGCAATACGCTGAACGCCTCCGCCTGCGATGTGGTGATCGGTGTGCCCACCCGCCTCGAGATGGTCCGCGTCACTCAGCCGTATTATCGGTCGAGCTACGTCTTCGTCACTCGGCAAGACCGGGGACTTCGCATCTCCTCGTTGGATGACTCGCTGCTGCGCCGGCTCCGTATCGGCGTCCAGTTGATCGGCAACGATTACATGAACACGCCGCCGGCGCACGCGCTTTCCCGCCGAGGCATCATCGCGAACGTCGTCGGGTACACGCTGTACGGAGACTACAGCAAGCCCAATCCGCCGGCGCGCATTCTCGAGGCGCTCGCCCGGGGCGAGATCGACGTGGCGATCGTCTGGGGCCCCCTGGCGGGCTATTTCGCGAACCGGGAGCCCGTGCCGCTGACACTCACGCCCGTCTCGCCGGCGGGCGAGCCGCCGGGGATTCCGCTGGCCTACAGCATCTCGATGGGCGTGCGCAAGGGCGACGACTCCCTTCGCCGCGAGCTTGACGGGGTCATCCTGCGGCGGCGCGCTGTGATCGACAGCATTCTGACTGCCTTCGGCATTCCGCGGCTTCCCTTCGCGGGAAGCGCCCGGTGACCGCGGAGCGCCCCAGTGCGCCGACGATACTGACGGTCATCGACGCGGTTCGAATCGAGACGAGCGGCACGTGAAACGAATCCTCGAGATCGCGCTTGGGCTCGTCATCGGCATCGGCGGGTTTCTGGAGGCCGGCTCGCTGGCCACGTCGGCCCAGGCCGGTGCCGATTTCGGGTTCGATCTGATCTGGTCGATCATCCTGGGGGCGATCTGTCTCGCCTTCCTGGTGGAGATGTCCGGCCGTCTCTCCGCCATCAGCAAGCATTCCCTTCCCGACGTGATCCGGGAACGATTCGGGTTCCGCTTCTTCATGTTCCCGCTCGTCATCATGCTGCTCGTGATGTACATGGCGCTGGCGACCGAGCTCGGAGGCGTATCACTGGCGCTGCAGATGATCAGCGGCGTGAGCTATCGGTGGTGGGTGATTCCGGTGGCGCTGCTGAGCTGGTTTCTGCTCTGGAAGGGAACGTTCGGCCTGATCGAGAAGGGCGTCTCCATGCTGGGGCTGGTGACCCTGGCCTTTCTGGTCGCGGCGTTCATGCTCCATCCGCCGTTCGCCGAGGTGGCGCGCGGAGCTGTTCCGCGGATGCCGGCTCGCGACGGGACGCACTACTGGTTCCTCGCCGTCAGCGTACTTGGCGCGTGCATCAGCCCGTACCTGTTCTTCTTCTACTCGTCCGGCGCGATCGAGGACCGGTGGAACGTCAGCCACCTCAACATCAATCGCATCACTGCGGGTGCGGGGATGGGCTTTGGTGGTATCGTGGCCATCGGCGCGCTCGTGGCCTCGGCCGTCGTCTTTCATCCGCGCAAGATCCAGGTGGAGAGCTTCGAGCAGCTGCCGCTTCTCCTCACCTCGGCCATGGGGCGGGCCGGCTTCGCGCTCTTCGTGATCTCGCTGGCGGTGGCCTGCTTCGGCGCCGCACAGGAGGTCGCGCTGACCAGCGCCTACATGATGGCCCAGGGATTCGGCTGGGAGTGGAGCGAGGACCTGCCGCCGTCGGATGACGCCCGGTTCAGCCTCACCTACACACTGCTCACCCTGCTGGCAATCATCCCGACGCTGCTGGGCGTGGATATCCTCAAGCTCACCAACCTGTCGATGGTGGTCAGTGCGGCATCGCTTCCGGCGGTGGTGGTCCCCCTGCTGCTGATCATGAACGACGCACGCTATCTCGGCGTGTATCGCAACGGCTGGGTGAGCAACATCGTGGTCGGCGTGATCACCGCGCTCGCCTTCGTGCTCGCGGTCGTCTCGCTGCCGCTGATGATCACCGGAGGCTGACCATGCTTCTCATTCGCGACGTGCTCGACAGTCAGATGCTGGACCGCAACAGGCACCGCATGGGAAAGGTCGACGGCATCGTGCTGGAGCTGCGGGACGGTGCGCCGCCGCGGGTGGTCTATCTCGAGGCGGGCGCCCCGACCCTGGCCCGCCGACTGAGCCAGAGCCTCGGACGCCTGGCCGATGCCCTGGCTCGCCGCTGGGGCGGCACACACACCCAGCCCTATCGCATTCCGTGGGGGCTGGTACGCGGGGTCGAGCTCGATGTCACCGTCGACCTCCTGCTGGAGGAGACCCGCCTGAATGTGGTGGAGGACTGGCTCCGGGTACACATCAGCGAACGACTGCCGGGAGGGCGGAAGCATGAGCACGCGTGAGGTCCACCTCGAGTTGCTGCTGGGTCGGCGGGTCAGGGATTCCGAGGGAAAGCCCGTCGGCCGGCTGGAGGAGGTGCGCGCCGACCGCGTGGACCAGGAATGCCTCGTGCGCGAATTCCATGTCGGTCCGCACGCGCTGCTGGAACGGCTCTCGGTCGGACTGGCGCGCACCTTCGGGGGGCCGAGACACGCGGCCACCGTAATTCCGTGGGACAAGCTCGATCTCAGCGATCCGGAACACCCGCGCCTCACCTGCCGCGCGAGCGAGCTCTGACGCACCGCGCCTTACTTGCCGACGCAGAACGACGAAAAGATCCGGCCCAGCACCTCCTCGATGTCCACCGCGCCGACCAGCTCGTCGAGCGCCGTCGTCGCCTCGCGCACGTGGTGCGAGGCCAGCACCGCCTCGCCGCCCGGCGCGAGGTGTGGCCGGGCGGCGGCGAGCGCGGCGGCGGCACGCACCAGCGCCACGCGATGGCGCTCGCGCGTGAGCGCAGGCTCGAGGTCGCCCATGGCGACACGATCATCGAATAGCCGAGCAGCGATGTCGTGCCGCAGCCGATCGAGGCCGGCTCCGGTCTCGGCGGACACGGCGTCGGGCGCCGACCCCGGCAGATCGCCCTTGGTGCGAATGAGCAGCGTCGGGTGTTCCGCCGCCAGCGCCAGCTCAGCCGGCGTGGCCGGCTCCCGCCCCTCGATGCAGAGGACGACGAGGTCGGCGGCGCCCAGATAGCGCCGGCTCACCTCGATACCGAGCCGGTCGATCGGGTCCGGCGAATCCCAGAGCCCAGCAGTATCCACCAGCCGCACCGGCCAGCCGAGGACATCGGTGTAGGCTTCGATCGCATCGCGGGTGGTGCCGGGGATGTCGGTCACCAGCGCTCGGCCGGTTCCCAGCAATGCATTGAACAACGATGACTTCCCGGCGTTCGGCCGGCCGGCGAGCACCACGAGGGCGCCTTCGCGCAGTCGCTCGCCGGCGGGGGCCGTCGCCACCAGCCGATCGATGCGCTCGGCCACCTCGGCCATCCGGGCCTTGATGCGCTCCGCGGGCACCGGGCCGTCGTCTTCCTCGGGAAAATCGATCGAGTAGCTGAGCAGGGCCTGCACTCCGATCAGCGCGTCGCGCAGCTGGTTGAGCCGGCGGGAGAGTCCGCCCTCCAGCTGGCCCAGCGCCACGCGCGCCTGCGCGGGCGCGGTGGCGTCGATCAGATCGCCGACGGCTTCGGCCTGCACGAGGTCGAGCTTGCCGTTGAGGACGGCGCGGCGGGTGAATTCACCGGGGGCGGCGGGTCGGGCACCCGCGGCCTGGAGCGCGGCAAGGAGGCGCGCAGGCACCGCCAGCCCTCCGTGGCAGGAGAGCTCGACGAGGTCGTCGCCGGTGTAGCTGTCGGGTGCGGGAAAAACGGTGTAGAGGCCGCGGTCGATCGGCAGGCCGGCGGCATCCCGGAAGGTGGCGAGGGTGGCGGTACGAGGGGGAAAGGGCTGAAACGAGCTGATGACGCGATCGGCGATCGCGAGCGCCCCCTCGCCGCTCAGCCGCACGACCGCGATGGCCGAGCGGCCGGCCGGGGTGGCGAGAGCGACGATCGGATCGGACAGCACCGGCCGGGCGCCGCGCTAGGCCGGTCGCGCGGGCTTCGGCTTGGCGGCCTTCGGCGCCGGCGGCATGCGCTTGAGCCGCTCCTGTGCCAGGAGCCACTGCTGCGGAATGCTGGCGATGTTGCTGACGGCGTAATACAGATTCAGGCCCGACGCAAAGTTGATGAAGATGACGGTCATGAAGACCGGCATGATGTACGTCGTCATCTGCATCTGGGGATTGGGCTCCATCCCCATCTGTCCCACCTTGCTCAGCACGTACATGGACAGCCCCATGACGATCGGCAGGATGTAGAACGGATCCTTGCTCGCCAGGTCCGGCAGCCAGAGAAACGAGGCGCCGCGGAGCTCGATGCTGTACTGGAACACGAAGAACAGCGCCAGCAGCACCGGCATCGGCAGCAGCATCGGCCAGCAGCCGCCCATGGGGTTGACGTTGTGTTCCTTGTACAGCCGGAACATCTCCTCCTGCTGTTTCTTCGGATCGTCCTTGTAGCGCTCCTGGGCCGTCTTCACCAGCGGCTGCACCGCCTGCATCGCCATGTTCTGGCGCATCGCCTTCGAATTGAGTGGCCACAGCAGCAACCGCACCAGGATCCCGAACAGGATCAGGCAGGCGCCGTAGGCGAGGTGCAGGTTCTCGTGCATCGCGACCAGCAGCCACCGCACCGGCACGGCAAAGAAGCGGATGACCGTGCGGAAGCCGGGCCAGCCGTACGGGTTGGCGTCATCGAATTCGTGGCCGATCGCCTTGAGGCGCGGATGCTCCATCGGACCGGCGTAGAGCCGGTAGGCCAGGGCGCCGGCCGAGGTGACCGGCAGCGTGATGCGCACGCGGGCTTCGGTCGGGTGTTTTGGCGCATTCGCCGGGGCGAGGGCGGTGACGCCGCTGATCCGCCCGCTGGTCGATGTCGAATCGAAGGCGAACAGCCCGATCACGAAGTACTTCGATTTCACCGCCACCCACTCGAACGGCCCGCTCACCACGGTCGGCACGCCCGCCTTGAGCCCGGCGAAATCGTTCCGGCGCGCCTGGTCGTTCTTGACCACGAAGCTGAACGCGCGCTGGTTCTGCACCGAATCGGCCTCGGCGTTCCGGAAACCGTCGCCGAGATCCACCAGCAGCAGGGCGCCGTTGGGGCCCAGGCCGGTGACGTGGCCGGCAATCGCGATCTGATAGTCGGGGGTGAAGGTGTACGTGAGTGCGGCCGAGTAGGCGCCCTGGGTGGCGGAGAGCGTCAGCGGCGTCGGCCCCTGCACCGCGAGCGAGGTGGCGGACGGGGTGAAGACCCAGTTGTCGAGCCGCACCGTGTCCCCGTTGCTCACGATGGCGAGACCGAGGATCGAGCTGCCCGGACGCAACAGCTCGACCGGCGCCCCGTGATCGGCCGCCGCCAACGACTTGTAGCGGGTGAGCTCCGCGCCCACCAGCCGGGCGCCGCGGGTGCTGATGCGGTAGCGGTAGAGGTCGGAGGTAACGACGACGGTGTCTTCCGGCGCACTCGACGGCGCGGCCGTCGGCGCGGCCGTCGTGTCGCGCCGGGCGGTGGCGGCCACGGCGGGCGTGCTGTCGGCCGGCGCGGCGCGGGTGCTGTCGATCGTGACCGGCGGCGGTGCGGGCTTGATCGCCGCCGAGTTGCGCTTGATGAAGAACGCCGGTGCGATGGCGATGGTCATCATGAGGAGGATAGCCCAGATCGTACGACGTTCCATGGTCTCTCTAGGTCACGACATCAGGGGACGGGATCGACGCCACCGGCATTGAACGGATGGCATCGCACGAGCCGGCGCGCCGCGAGCCACGATCCGCGCAGCGCGCCGTGCCGGCTGAGGGCTTCGAGCGCGTAGGCGGAGCAGGACGGCGTGAAGCGGCACGACGGCGGGAGCGCCGGCGAGATGAATCGTTGGTAGCCGCGGATGGGAAGCGAGATGATCCGGCGGGGCAGTCGCCCGAGCGACAGCATGGCGTCACTCGGCGGCCAGCGTCACATCACGCCAGCCAAGGAGCTCGTGGCGCAGCGCATCGAACGATGCGGAGTAGGCCTCGCGGCGGGCGCGGATCACGAGATCCCACGCCGGCTGCATGGCCCGGATGTCGCGGCGCCAGATTTCCTTGAGGCGCCGCCGCAGACGATTGCGGGCCACCGCGTTGAACTGGAACTTGGGTACGATCAGTCCCATGCGCGGGTGGCCCGTTGTGTTGTCGGCCCAGATCATCTCGAGATGCTCGGTCCTGCGGCGCCGGCCGGTGTTCAGGCAGCGACGGATATCGGACGCCCGCGCGAGCCGGTTGGCCCGCGTGAGGCGTTCCGCTGGCGTCAGGATCCCCCGTGCTTCGACGGAATCGAGACGACGAGCTGCTTGCGGCCCTTCTTGCGGCGGCGCGACAGGACCGCACGGCCCCAGCGGGTGGCCATGCGGGCGCGGAATCCATGCTTGGCGATCCGGCGCTTGTTGCGCGGACGATACGACGGCTTCATCGGTCAAGGCTCCTCAAGTAAGCCCGGGAAAGTAGCGGGAGGGCGGGAACAGGTCAAGCATGCGGGACGGGACGCGACGTGCCGGACGAGTGAAAATCCATCCGTCAAGGACGCATTCTTACGATTTGACTTTTCCACACCGCGCTCGTAACATCGTCTGCCCTTGGATCACCTCCACGAGTTTTCGAGTGTAGATGCAGCTGTCCGCCAAAGAAGCATGGAAGCGCATCCTCGATGAGGCGCATCGCGAACTTCCAGACCATACGATCCGGACCTGGCTCGAGCCCACCGAGGCGATCGCGCTCGACGAGGGCCGGCTGATCGTCGGCGCGCCGGATCAGTTCGCGGTCGAATGGAACGAGTCGAAGCACTCTGCGATCCTGTCGCGCCTGGCCCGGCCGTTGCTCGGCCAGGACACGGCCGTCGTGTTTCGCGTCCAGGAAGACCGCCAGAAGCGCCCCCAGATGGACTTCTTCGTGGCGCCTCCGGCCGCCACGATTGTCACGCCCGTCAATCCGAGCACCCAGCCGCTCAACGAACGGTACACCTTCGACACCTTCGTCATCGGCAAGTCGAACGAGCTCGCCGCCGCCGCCGCGCACGCCGCCGCGGAGACGCCGGGCAAGACCTACAACCCGCTCTTCATCTACGGCGCGACGGGGCTGGGCAAGACCCATCTCATGCAGGCGATCGCCCACGCGGTCTGCCAGCACAATCCCAGCACCCGTATCCTGTACGTCGGTGCCGAGCAGTTCATCAACGAAGTCATCGAGAGCATCCACGGCCGGACGATGCCGGAGTTCCGGCGCCGCTACCGGGCCGACGTGGACCTCTTCCTGGTGGACGACGTGCATTTCCTCGAAGGCAAGGAGATGACCCAGGAGGAGTTCTTCCACACCTTCAATGCGCTGTACGAAGGCAACAAGCAGATCGTCCTGACCTCGGACCGGCCGCCGAAGGAGATTCCCGGCCTCGAGTCGCGGCTCATCAGCCGCTTCGAGTGGGGCATGGTGGCCGATATCGGCCAGCCCGACCTGGAGCATCGGATCGCCATCCTCCGGAAGAAGCAGGAGCAGGACCATCTGGAGACCACGATTCCCGACGATGTGCTGCGTTTTATCGCGGAGCACGTGCGCTCGAGCGTGCGGGAGCTCGAGGGCTGCATCATCAAGTTGCTGCTGTACGCCTCGCTCAAGCACAAGGAGATCTCGATCGAGCTCGCCCGCGAGGCGCTGTCCGACAAGATCAGGCCGGGCGAGGACTTGAACGAGCCAAAGCCGCTGCCGACCATCAACAAGGTCCAGGAAGTGGTGGCCCGGCGCTGGGGGGTGACCCCCGAAGGCCTCCGCAGCAAGGCGCGCATCAAGACGCTCACCGTGCCGCGCCAGATCGCGATGTATCTCGCGCGCGAGCTGCTGCAGATGCAGCTGGTGGAAATCGGCCAGGCGTTCGGCGGCCGCGATCACTCGACGGTGATTCACAGCGTGGACAAAGTGCAGCAGCAGATGACGCGCGACCGCGCCTTTCGCGATCGCATCGATCACGCGCGGCAGGAGCTGTGCGCCGACTGAGTTGTGGATTCCGTCCAGAGAATCATCCACGCGGTGGATTGCGGGGATGTGGGGATTATGGAAACCAGTGGAGAGTCGGGGAAAAAGCGGGTACTCTTCCGCAACCCCCACTCCGTATCGACAGCGCGAGAATCGGGTAACGTGTTCCGGTGCAGGTCGCTTGCGGTGGCGGTCCACATTTCCATACCCTCTACTGCTACTGCTAGTTATTTAAATTGGTAAAGTAGTATCTGTTTCTAGCCGCCCGAGGAGACCGATGAAGTTCACGATCACGCGGGAGCAGCTCCAGGAAGGGCTCGTCGCCGTCGCCGCCAGCGTGCCGACGAAAACGACCCTGCCGGTGCTGTCGAACATCCTGCTCGAGGCAACGAAGGACGGGATCCGGCTCTCCGGAACCGACCTCGACATCGCCGTGAGCACGACGGTCAACGCGTCGGTCGACCAGGAGGGGGCCATCACCCTTCCCGCCCGGAAGCTGGTCGAAATCGTCCGCGAGATGCCCAGTGCGGCGATCCGGATCACCGCGTCGGGCGAGCAACGCGTCACGATCGAGTGCGGGCGGTCGAAGTTCAAGCTGCTGGGCCTGCCGCGTGAGGAGTTTCCCGCCTTTCCCGCCGTCAAGTTCGACAGCTCCTGGCGCACGTCGTCCGGCGATCTCCAGAAGCTGATCCAGCACGTCGCCTTCGCCGCGAGCACCGAAGAGAGCCG
The DNA here is from genome assembly GCA_038321865.1 of Gemmatimonadales bacterium. Lineage (GTDB taxonomy): Bacteria > Gemmatimonadota > Gemmatimonadetes > Gemmatimonadales > GWC2-71-9 > JAICUF01. Next base: position 43,170 of record JBBQFH010000006.1, on the reverse strand, counting down.
GCCGATCCTCAACGGTGTGCTCTGGGAGCTCCGGCCCGAGCGCATGCGCATGGTCGCCACCAACGGCCATCGCCTCGCCCGCATGGACGTGCCATCGGCGGCCACCGGCGGGTCCAGCCAGGCCGATCTCATCGTCCCGCCCAAGGCGCTCGAGCAGATTCGGCGACTCTTCGGCCCCGACGAACAGGTCGAGATTGCCCGCAGCGAGAACCACCTCGGCTTCCGCTCCGAGCGCACCCAGATCTTCACCCGGCTGATCGAGGGCCCGTACCCCAATTACGAGCAGGTGATTCCGCGGGACAACGACAAGGCCGCCACGGTCGACAAGGCCGCGCTCACCAGCGCGCTCCGGCGCATGAGCATCGTGGCCAGCGACCAGACCCACCGGATCCGCATGGCCTTCGCCAACGGCTCCTGCAAGCTCTCGGTGCAGACCCCCGACCTCGGCGAAGCGCAGGAAGAGGTGACGGTCAGCTACGACGGCGATCCGCTCGAGATCGGCTTCAATGCCTCCTACATGCTCGAGATCCTCAAGTACATGCCGACCGACGAAGTCCGCATGACCTTCAAGGCGCCCGAGCGGGCCGCCACCTGCGAGCCGGTGGGCTGGGACGATCCCGCCAGCTTCCTCGCGCTGGTCATGCCGCTCCGCCTGGTGGACTGACCTCGAAAACGTCGTCTGCGTCACAGCGCGGCCATCAGCCGCGCCGCATCTTGTCCCCTCTCACGACCGCATTCAGTCACTGGAGGGATAGCCATATGACCAAGCGTCAAGCTGATTTAGACTCATTTACTCTCACCGACGCCGGCGCCACCGGCGGCGGACGCGCGGGCGGCATCGTCGTCACCGCTCTCGTCGCGGCGGCGATCGGGGCCGGCGTGGCCCTGCTGCTGGCGCCGGATGCCGGGGCCGGGACCAGGAAGCGGCTCAGCAAGCGGCTCAGGAAGCTGGAGCTGGGTAAGCAGTTCGATGAACTGGAGCTGGGCAAGCGGGCCGCCGCCATCAGCGGAGGCGCGGCCGGCAACTGGAAGCGATTCCGGAAGGAAAGCGCTCGCCGGATCCATCCGGATGCCGCCAGCGGCATGGACAAGCCGCTCTACGCCATCCTCGGGACGCTGGCCGGAGCCGCCGCCGCCGTGCTGCTCGCCCCCGACAGCGGCACGCGCACCCGGGAGCAGCTCGGCAAGAAGATCGACGAGCTGAAGACCGACGCCTCGACCCGCTGGCAGGAACACCGCGCGGCCAGGGCCCGGCGGAGCCAGGATCGGGACCGCATCGAGGAGTCGGGCAACGGCGCCGGCAACGGCACCGAAGCCGATCGCGACCGCAACGTACGCTCCGTCCAGGAGCTCGGCCGCGAAGGCAACGAAGTCTTCTAGGCGGTCAGCGCCCCGGCGAAGTCGGCGATCAGGTCGTCGGGGTGCTCCAGGCCGATCGAGCACCGCAGCAGACCCTCGGGGGTGCGGGTGGCCGGCCCCTCGACCGAAGCGCGGTGCTCGATCAGCGTTTCCGGGCCGCCCAGGCTCGTGGCGCGGGTGACCAGCCGAAGGCGACTGGTCACCGCCATCGCGCCGGCTCGCCCCCCCTCCACTTCGAACGACAGCATCCCCCCGAACAGCTCCATCTGGCGGATGGCGGTCCCGCGCCCCGCATTCGCGGCCAGCCCGGGATAGTGCACGGCTGAAACCGCCGCGTGGCCCGCGAGGAATTCCGCGACCGCGAGGGCACTCGCCGAGTGCGCCCGCATCCGGTAGGGCAGCGATCGCACGCCACGCAGCACCAGCCAGCAGTCGAACGGCGAGGGAACCGCCCCTCCGACGCGCTGGATCGTGCGGAGCCGGGCGATCACCTCGTTCTCCACTCGTGACACCACCGCGCCGCCCAGCAGGTCGCTGTGGCCCCCCAGGTACTTCGTCGTCGAATGCATGACGAGGTCGGCACCGTGCTCGAATGGGCGGGTCAGCACCGGTGTCGCCCAAGTATTGTCGCACGCCACCAGCGCACCCCGCGCGTGCGCCCGCTCGGCGACGGCCGCGATGTCCGTCACGCGGATCATCGGGTTGGACGGTGTCTCGATCCAGACCAGCCGGGTGCGGGGGCCGATCGCGCCCTCGACCGCATCGAGGTCGGCCATATCGACAAAACTGCACTCCAGCCCCCAGGGACCGAGCAACTCCCGGAGAATCCGTGCGGTGCCGTAGTATGCATCGTGGGGCGCGAGCACGTGATCGCCCGGCGTGAGCGTCTGGAGGATTGCGTGCGTAGCCGCCGAGCCCGAGGAGAAGGCCGCTGCCGCGGCTCCGCCCTCCAGCGCCGCGAGGCAGGCCTCGAGGGCGGCCCGGTTCGGGTTGTTTTCCCGGATGTAGCTGTAGCCCTGCGGATAGGTGCCCTCGGGACTTCGCTCGAAGGTGGTGGACAGGTAGATCGGCGGGGTGACCGACGCGGTCGCGGGATCCACCTGGTGACCGGCGTGCACGGCGAGGGTTTCGGGTCTCATGGCATCTCCTTTCGGCGGCGGCGCCTCATGGCGCCGAATCCGGCGGCAGGGTCTCGACCGGAGCGCGGAGGGAATCGAGCAGCGAGTCTACCGCGGGTGTGTGGGATATGCTGTCGCCGGGCTCGGGCCGGGGCTCGTCCACCACACTCGGGATCTCGATCCGTTCGCCGCCCATGCGGCGGAGGATCAGGCTCTGCCGCCAGCGCATCCTGCCGGGATGAACCGCCGGATTCGACAGCAGCGGAAAGGGCAGCGCGCCGGCCAGCGCGGCGGCCTGGGCGCGGCTGAGATTCGCCGCACTCCGGCCGAAATAGCGCTGGCTCGCCGCCTGCGCGCCCCAGACGCCATCACCCATTTCCACGACGTTCAGATAGAGCTCCAGAATCCGTCGTTTGCCGAGCGCGCCCTCGAGGCGGAAGGCGGTGACCGCTTCCTTGAGCTTCCGCAGCGGGTTGCGCGAGGGCGAGAGGTAGAGATTCTTGGCCAGCTGCTGGGTCACGGTGCTCGCCCCGCGCAACGCGTCACGCCGGCTCCAGGCGCGGCCGAGGGAGCGGCCGACGTCCACCACGTCGCGCGGCGACGTCCAGGAAAACGCCGGCCGCCGGTAGCCCAGTGCCCGCCGGAGCTCGACGAAGTCGATGCCGGGATGGGTCCAGAAGCGGTTGTCCTCCCCGATCAGCACTGCCTGCACCAGGTCGGGCGCGATCGCATCCAGCGGCACCGGCTGGTAGGACACGGGGGCGGCGCCAGGCGCCGCGCCGTCCCGCATCGCCATGAACGCGGTGCGGGCGGGCCAGTGGGACCGGTACCACACCGGCGGCGGCCAGACGGCGAACAGCCACAGCACCAGAAGCGCTGTGGCCGTGAGCACCGCGAGCAGCACCCGCCGAAGCGTGAGGTGGGTCAGCGGGCGGCGCGGAGCAGGCGCACGCTGAACGTGCCGTCCTGCTTGACCGGCAGCGTCTGTCCCATTGCTGGAACGGTGAGTGTCATGTCACTCGATTCGGTGCCGTCCATGCTGCCGAGCATGCCGTCGGGCCGCAGGCGGCTGGTGAGGTGGCGCGTTCCCGTTGCCCGCACCTCCACCGCCTGGCCGAACTGGCTTCCGCCGCCGATCCGGGTGAAGCCGGCCGCGGTCGTGATCGCGATCCACGGCTTGCCGGCCAGGCGCGCCGTATCCGCCGTGGCGCGGGCGCTGTCCACCGCGTGCTCGCGGACGTTGAAGGCCAGGACGCGCATCGTGTCGTCCCGCGTGTTGCTCCAGGCCGCGCCTTCCCGCACCCCGCCGGCCGGCAGGACGGGAAACACCAGCGGGAGCATGCCCCGGAACTGCTCGGCGACGCTGCTGGTGCGCTCGGCGGTCAGGCCCGACACGACGCCGATGGCGGAGACGCTGCCGGTCCAGTGCGCTCCCCGGGCGCTGTCGATCGCCGACTGCGCCGCGAGCGGGCCCTCGACCGTCAGCGAATCGAGGGTAATCGCGATCGGCATCGGGGTGCCGGCGCGGGTCGCCACGCTGAAATAGCCGGCGCTGGACAGGACCTGGGTGCGCCGGAGTCCATTCGGAAGCTCGACGCTCACGCTGTCGCGCCGGCGGAGCACGTACGAGGCGGTCGAGGGCTGGTAGATGAGTGCCCCGCTACGGATGGCCGGTGCACGGCCGGAAGCGGATGGCGTGCTGCCGGGCGTGCTGCCGGGCGCGGGGGCGGACGAAGGGGCCGGCGTCGCGGAGGCACAGGCCATTGTGGCGGCGCACAGCGCCGCGAGCAGATGAGGTCGGGTCATTGTCGAATGCTCGCCGTGCGGCTGGCGCGTGTCAATCACGGCCGGACACACGAAGGCCCGCCGGCGGCGGGCCCTGTGAAACGCGTGAATCAGTGAGGCTACTTGATCGCGGTGACCGTCACGCTGCCCTTGATCGTGACCGGGATCGGCTCCGGCAGCTGCGGCGACGTGACCGCGAGCGTCGACATGGACGTGATGCTGGAGGCCACCAGGCGGCCGTCCGGGGCGACGTAGTATGTGGCCGTACCCGTGCCCGTCCCTTCGATCGTATTCCCCGACTGCTGCCCGGTCAGCGCCGAGCTGCTGGCCACATCCACCTTGAGCGCCTTGACGCCGTCACGCATCTCCTGCGCGCTCGCCTTGTAGTTGGCGACGGTGCGGGTGGCGATGTTGCCGCTGGGGACCTCGTTGGTGGCGTCGGTGGTGTCGCTCCAGGCGGCGCCGACCTTGGTGCCCGGCTTGATCCGCGGGGTAAGGGTGCCGATCAGCGTGGCGATTCCGGTCGTTGCCTGGCCGTCCTTCATCGCCTTCAGCGACGTCACCTTCCCGTTGGCCAGGAAGCCATGAAACGCCTGGCCCCGCAGGCTGTCGAACGACGCCTTGATGATGTCCGGCGTACCGCTGTCGGCCACCGCCGAATCGACCACGAAGTGCACGGTGCGGCCCGCGGCGGAATCGGTGTACGTGATGGTCACGAACATCGACGACCCGCTCCGCTGCTGCTGCTTGCCCTGCCCGGCGACGGTCAGGTCGGCCTCCTGCTCGGAGACCTGCTTGATCCGGTATTTCAGCGTGACCGGCGCCGCCGTGGTGCCGGAAAACATGACGCCGGTCGCCAGCGCCGCGAAGCTCAGTGATCGTGCCTGCATGGGTGCCTCAGTGAGAGTCGAAAACAGGTATCCGCCCGCCCGAAGGTAGGGACAGGGACGGGCGTGCGGTAGGTACGGGGCCGGATAGAGAACGGCGGGCACAACCCGAAGGTTCCGCCCGCCGCTCCGGCCTGGCTGGTCGAGCCGTAAGCCGAGTTTTGTTTCCCTTCCCGGGCTTGCGCCCGGGTCAGGAGATGGTCATCTGTCTGGGACGGCCGTCGCCGGCCGCCTCTAGCAGCCTACCCGCGGCTGCCCTCGCTCTTTCGAGGTCGGGCTGGTCGGTGTGGGTCACACCTCGCCGCTTATTTGGCCTTGCTCCGACTGGGGGTTGCCGTGCCACCTCTGTTGCCAGAGGCGCGGTGGGCTCTTACCCCACCGTTTCACCCTTACCCTTCGCTTGCGCTCCGGGCGGTCTGTTTTCTGTGGCCCTGTCCGTCGCCTTGCGGCGCCCAGGCGTTACCTGGCAGTCTACCCGATGGAGCTCGGACTTTCCTCGGACGCCTTGCGGCACCCGCGACCACCGCGCTCGACCATCCTCCAATATAGCCCGGATCCTACCCCTCGCCGAGGCCGGCGAGACCCCGCTGGGCCTGGCGCACCAGGGCGTTGAGCGTCGGGTCGGCGCCCTTCCACTGGTCGAGCACCTGCCGGTACTCGTTTCGGGCCTCGGTCGTGTGCCCCAGCTTGGCATGGAGCTCCGCCCGCATCAGCCGCACCCGGCCGAGCATTCCCCACCGCGCATCGAACCCGCTCATCGAGTAGGCCATGGGCTCGAATCCGCTCAGCAGGGTCAGTGCCGTCTGGTACTCGCCCAGCCTGTAATAGGCCTCGGCGGCGAGGGGCCGGTGGTAAATCAGGTAGCCCGGACCCGGTTCCATCATGCTGTCCGGCTCGGCAAGCGCGCGCCGCGCCGCGGCAGGATCGCGGCGGCTGAGCGCCAGCAGCGCCCGGACCTCCTTCGGCGGGGTATCGCCGGTCAGCGTGTGCAGCTCGGTGAGCGCCGTCGAGTCCGCCTCGGGCCCCGCGAACAGCTCGATCGCCGCCGTGCCGCCGGTCCGCGCGAGCTTCTTCCGCATCTCCGGTTCGGCCATGCGCCCCGCCTCGGCCGCGCTCTGCCAGACCCGCCGGAGTGAGGCGGCCGGCCCGCCGAACGCGGCGTAGAGCTGGCCGAGCGCCGAGCGATGCCAGGCGTCGCCGGCCAGAAAGCTGCCGGCCGGCACCAGCGCGCCGTAGACCTCTCGCCGAGCGCGATCGGCGAGATCGATCGCCCTCGCCGCGTTCACCAGATCGCCCTGATAGGCGAATACGTTGGCCGCGGACGCCAGGTCCTGGAACACGGTCAGGTTGCCTTCGAACCGATGGAAGTCGGCCGCGTCCGTCGTGTCCAGTGCGCCGCGCAGGGTGGCGGCGGCGCGGTCGATGTCGCCGGCCGCGAAGTGAATCCGCGCCTCGACGAACGGGTATTCAGGGTCCGACGGCACCAGCGCGCGGTAGCGATCCACTTCGGCCAGTGCGCCGGGATAGTCCGCGGCGGCGATGTATGCGTTGACCATCGCGGCATGGGCGCGGAGCGTCGTGGGCTGCGTGGCGATCCAGCTTCGCGCCAGCTCCACCACCGCCGCCCGGGCTCGCCGGGTGGCGGCGGCGCGGGCGGCGGTGTCGAGCGTCGAGCGGCCGCCGGTATCCCGGCTGGCGACCATCGAGTCACCGGGCAGCAGCGCGAACATGGCGGTCGGCTGCGAGGCGTCCGCCAGGATGGTGCCGACGTGGTCGTAGGCCAGCGCATACTCGGGATCGAGCGCCAGCGCGTGTCGGAACGCGCGGAGTCCCTCGGTCAGCTGCTCGGGCCGGGAGCGCGCGGTCATGTCGTGGAACCACGCTTCGCCGAGGCCGTACCAGGCATCGGCGTCGGCGGGGTTGCGGGCGATGAGCCGCTGGTAGAGTGCGCGTGACGTCGCCAGGTCGTTGCCGAGAAAGGCACGGTAGGCGCTGACGACGGTGCGCTCGTGCTCGGGCAGGCGGTCGGCGTTGGCTGTGGCACGGCGCATCGCGGCATCCGCGATCGAGTCCGAGGCACCCACCAGCCAGCCGCGGGTGAGCGCGAGCTTGTAGTAGGCGAGACTGAACGTGGTGTCGAGCGCTGTGGCCCGCCGAAGCTCGCGCTCCGCCAGTGCGAGATCCCACCGGTTCAGCGCTTCCTCGCCGGCGAGGTAGGCCCGGAACGCTTCGAGGGAACCCGTGGTCGCCTGGGCCAGGCCGGTGTGGACCCGGCTCGGCGCGCCCGAGAGATCGAGCAGTCGGGCCGCCAGCTGGTCGAACACCGGGCGCAGATCCTCGCCCGGCCGATCGTCGGCCTGAGCCACATCTACCCGCCGGCCGCTTGCCACGTCGTACACCCGGGCGACCAGGTGGAGCGAGTCCCCGGCCCGGTGGAAGTCGCCGAGCACCACCGTCCAGACGCCGGCTTCCCGCGCGAGTCGCCGCGCCATGTCGAGGCCGATCGCGTCGCCGATGCCGATGTGGTGCTTCGCGAGCAGATCGTGCAGCCGCTCGTGATCCACGACCTGCAGGTCGTTCCACTGCGACATGTTGAGCGCGAGCATGCTCACGCTTCCGTCTTCCAGCCACTTGATGTCGGCGTCGCCCCTGAGGTTGTCGAATGGCAGGACCAGGATCGACTGCCGCGGGTTCACCCCCGCCGGCGGCCCGTCATGGCGGAGGCGCGAGGCGCCCAGCAGCGCGCTGACGGCGACGAGCGATGCGGCGGCGGCGGCCAGCGCCCAGCGGCGTGCGGTCCGGCGCGGGGACGTGACGGGCTGTTCGCCGGTGAGCGCGGCGCGAAACGATTCGCCGGTCTGGAACCGGTCGGCCGGCGCCTTGGCGAGCGCACGCTCGACGGCGGCCGCGAGCGCCGGCGGACAATCCTTCCGCCGCTGCTCCACCGGTGCCGGCCGCTCGGTCATGTGCCTGGACACGACGACGCGGTTGGGCCCGTGAAAGGGCGGCATGCCGGTCAGCATCTCGTACAGCACCACCCCGAGCGCGTAGAGATCGCTCCGCCCGTCCACCACGTCGCCCGAGGCCTGCTCGGGACTCATGTACGCCGGCGTTCCGATCGCCACACCCTCGCCGGTGGCGGGCTCCGACTGGTCGGGCGCGAAGGCGCGGGCGATGCCGAAGTCGGTCAGCAACGCGCGGCCGGTGCCGTCGGCCAGGAGCACGTTTTCGGGCTTGAGGTCGCGGTGGACGACGCCCGCCTTCCAGGCCGCATCGAGTGCGCCGGCGAGATCCGCCGCGATCCGCGCCGCCTCCGCCACCGGGAGGCGGCGCTCGCGGAGGATGCGCTGGCGGAGCGTCTCGCCCGGCACCTCGTCCATGGCGTACCAGAGGAGATCGCCGGAGGAACCGGCCGCGTGCACGGCGACGATGTTGGGGTGGTGCAGCCGGGCGACGGTGCGCGCTTCGGCGAGGAAGCGGCGGGCGATGGCGCCGTGGGCGGCCAGCTCCGGGTGGACCACCTTCACGGCGACGCGTCGGTCGAGCGCGGTGTCGACCGCCCGGAAGATGACGCCCATCCCGCCGCGACCGATCTCGCGCTCGAGCCGGTATTGCGGCCCCAGCGCCGCCTGCAGGCGGGTACTCAGATCGGGAATCGGATCCATGTCGCGGTCACTCCGGCGAGGGCCGGCGGGTCATGACGGGTTTCTCTCGACAGGAAACCGTACGTCGCGGAGCCCGGCAGGGTTCACACGGTCCAGTGGCTCAGATGTTGGATGACCCGACCGGCGGAATGGTTGCGCGGCCGAACGGGCCGGGCCGCCGCGCACCGGGCGAAGGTTGCGGGCGCATTGAGTCCCGCAAGCTAGGATGACGTCACACCTTCCGGGAGAACCACATGGTGTATTCGGCCAGCAGCCTGACAGTGGCCGCCGTGCTCACGCCGGGCGAGCGGCAGCGGGTGGACGCCGCCGGCAGCGGCGTGTTCGCCGTGATCCATCGCGACTCGGTGCCGGACGCGGTGCGGGTGGTGCGCGAGCGGTCGGTGGACGCGGTGCTCGTGTCGGTGCACCGCTGCGTGCCCGAGCAGATCGCCGCGGTGGGGCGGCTGGTTCGCGACTTTCCGGGAATCCCGACCGTCGCGCTGCTCTCGCAGCACGATGCCGGCGCCACCGAGATGCTGCTGCGGCTCGGCGCGTCTGGGGTGCGCCAGGTGGTGGATGTCACGTCGGCGGCGGGCTGGAGCCAGCTGCGGCATGTGGTCGGCCAGCCGGCGACGCGGGCGGTTTCCCGGATCCAGGGCCCGATCCTCGATGCGCTGGACGAGGCGCCGGCGGACGCGAGGCTGTTCATGGAAGTGATGATCCGGCTCGCCCCCGAGACGCCGACGGTCCGCAAGCTGTCGGAACGGGTGCACGTGCGGCCGAGCACGCTGATGTCGCGGTTCGCGCGGGCGGGCCTGCCCAGCCCCAAGAACTATCTGGCCGCGGTGCGCCTGCTCCACGCGGCGCATCTCTTCGAGGCCGGCGGACTGTCGGTGGCCGACGTATCCTATCGGCTGGAGTACTCCTCGCCCCAGAGCTTCGGCCGCCACCTGCGGACGATGCTCGGCATCACCTCATCCGAGTTCCGGCAGCGCTTCCCCTTCCCCCTGGCGCTGGAGCGGTTCGTGACGCTGATGCTGGCGCCCTACGTGGCGATCTGGCGGGACTTTCGTCCCCTGGCGGCGGGAACGTGGGATAGCGCGAGGATGTGAGCCGGCGGCGGGCCGGAATCTGTCCTCGGTCAGGCCGCGGCCGGCGTCACGAAGAAGAATGCCAGCGCCAGCAGGCCGTATACCGTCAGCAGCAGCACCCCTTCGAACCAGGTCGTCTCGCCATCCTGCGCTACCGCGCGCACCGCCACCGAGGTTCCCGCGATGGCGACGAGCTCGATCGGATTGTTGAAGACGAGATTCATCGGGTGGCCCATGAAATACGAGACGATCACCAGCAGCGGGGCCGTGAGCAGCGCCACCTGGATGCTGGAGCCGACCGTGATGCTCATGACCAGACCCATCCGGTCCTGCCGGGCGAAATAGACCGCGGCAAAGTATTCCGCCGCGTTGCCGATGATCGCCAGCACCGTCACGCCCAGGAAGAATTCCGAGATGCCGAGCGCGAGCGCCGATTGCTCCAGCGCCCCGGAGACGATCTCCGACTCGAGTGCCACCAGTGCCGTTCCCCCGACGAGGACGCCCAGCGACCGCCACAGCGGCCACGTCGGGCCAGCCTCGCTCGCCTTGGCTTCTTCCTCGTCGTCGCCGAAGACGTCGCTGTGGGTGATGAGGGTGTAGATCAGGTTCGCGGCATAGGCGCCGATCAGGAGAATCGACACGCCCAGGCTCAGGTACTCGTCGAGGCTGGAGGTCTGGGCGCGGGTGCTGGTCTCCCGGACGGTGAAATCGAAGACCGCCGGGATGAGCAGGGCGATGACCGAGAGAATGAGGAGGCTCGACAGCAGGCCGGAGCGCTGGCGGGAAAACGTCTGCTTCCGCCGGCCGCAGCTGCCGACGATGATCGCGAGGCCCAGTCCGAGCAGGCCGTTGCCGATGAACGAGCCGGTGATCTGGCCCTTCACCACTTCGGGCCGGCCCGCGCTCAGCACGAACAGCGCGAGGATCAGCTCCGCCACATTTCCGAAAGTAACGTTCAGCAGGCCGCCGATCGCGGAGCCCGCGATCCGCGCGATCTGTTCGGTCGCCCGCCGGATCCATTCGGCCAGCGGCACGATGGCGAGCGCCGCTGCCGCAAACACCCAGAGCGGCGGCAGGTGCACCGCATAGCGGAGCACGACGGACAGTGGAACCAGGAGGAGCAGCCAGAGCATCGCGCGTCAGCTCGCCGGGAGGACCTCTCCCCGGCACTCGCCGAAGCCGATCCGTACGGCGCCGGTGCGCTCGCACGACCCGCGCATGATCACCTCGTCACCGTCGTGCAGGAACTTCCGGCTTTCCCCATCGGGCAGCTCCACCGGTTCCGTGCCGCGCCAGGTGAGCTCGAGCATGCAGCCGCGCTCGTCGTGCGCGCCGCCCGATACGGTGCCGCTCGCGATCAGATCGCCGGGGCGCAGGTTGCAGCCGTTGCTGGCGTGATGTGTCAGCATCTGTGCCAGCGTCCAGTACATGTCGGCGAAGCGGGTGCGGGAGAGCCGGACGGGGGCCTGCCCCGCGGCGCGCATGCGGGCCGAGCGGAGCCACACCTCGAGCGTGAGGTCGAAACCGCCGTGTTCGCGATCGCTGCGGTCCGCGAGATACGGCAGTGGCGCGGGATCGCCGGCCGGGCGCGCGTAAGCTGGTGTGCGGAACGGCGCGAGCGCGTCGAGCGTCACCACCCAGGGTGAGACCGTCGTGGCGAAGTTCTTGGCCAGGAACGGCCCCAGCGGCTGGTATTCCCAGGTCTGGATGTCACGCGCCGACCAGTCGTTGAGCAGGCAGAGGCCGAAAATGTGCTGCTCGGCTTGGCCGATCGGAATCGTCTCGCCCAGTGGGTTCCCGGTCCCGACGAAGCACCCCACTTCCGCCTCGTAGTCCAGCAGGCGGGACGGGCCAAACCCCGGCGTCTCCGCTTGCGGATCCTTGAGCTGGCCGGCCGGCCGCCGCACGGGTGTCCCGCTCGGCACGATCGAGGAAGCCCGTCCGTGATAGCCGATCGGCACGTGCTTGTAGTTGGGCAGGAGTGGGTTATCGGGCCGGAACATGCTGCCGACATTGGTGGCGTGATGGACCGACGCGTAGAAATCCGAGTAATCGCCGATGTCGGCCGGCACCTGCATCTCCGCCGCGCGCATCGACACCAGCAGATCGTCGCGTCGGGGGCTCCCGGTCCGGAGCAGTCGGCTGATGGCGAGCCGCAGCGCTCTCCAGTCGTCCCGGCCGAGCGACATGAGCGCATTGAGGCTGGGCGTGTCGCACGCTTCCGCGGCGCACGCCACCGGTCCGCCGAGCAGCTCGGCGTGCCGCGCGGCGGCGAGATCGAGCACCTGATCCCCGATCGCGACACCAACTCGCGGAATCTCGTCCCGGTCCGGGTGGCGGAACACACCGAACGGCAGATTCTGAATCGGAAAATCGGTGCCGGCGGTCTGCGCCGATTCCACCCAGCTGGTGAGCTTCGGATCGTGCGTGTCGTCGGTCATCGGCATCACAGTAGGTGGATGGTGCGAAGATCGGCCACCGGATCGGCGAACGAGCAGGAGCCGAAGGCCACCGCGGCGCGAGTCCGCAGGTGGCGCAGGTCGTCGAGATCGAGCCGGTGCTTCCGCCACGATACGCCGGTCTCGTCGAACTGAAACGCGCCGACGGCGGATTCGACCAGGACGGTTTCGAGCTGGGCGAGCCCCAGGTTGGCGGCGGCAAAGGCGGCGGCCAGAAATACGTTGAGAAATCCGTACATCGGCCCCGAGGGCGCCGCTGGCTCATACGTCAGCCGGTACTCACCTCGCAGCGGATGATGCAGGCCGGCGGTCGCCTTGAACGGCACGCCGGCGTCGGCGCAGAGGCGGATGAAGCGCGCCACCTGGGCCGGCGGCGGGAACGCCTCGGCCGTGACGCCGCCGGTCCGAATCTTGGCCCGCGCCCCCGCGCCCCCGATGGCAGCGATCAGCGCAGCGGGATCATCGACGATGGGAATCTCGATGTAGGGAATGACCTGCGGCGGCACCGAGCGCGCGGCCTTCCCGACCGCCGCGGCGTCTGCGGCGCGGAGCTCCATGGTGTCGATCGACGCGCGCCCGGCCGGGCCATGCCCATGGCGTTCGTTGAACGCCTGAACCCTTCCGGCCGCGTCCGCCGGGTCGGCTCCGGCGAGTACGCTCAATCGCCACGGTGCGCGGTCGGTTGTCCGGGGAAGGTGCGCTGCCGACGCAGTCTCAAATTCGTCGAGCCGCGCGGCCGGCACGATGAATCGTCCCAGCATCCAGGCCGCCTCCTCCGCGAGGTGGCCGGCGTATTGCCGGACCGCGGACGCCATGTCGAGTTCCGCCGGCGGGAACAGCCCGGCATAGTCGACGAGTCCTTCGAGCAGGATCCGCGCGGCGGTTGTCGGTGCGCTCATGTGATGCTCTCCTCGGCCCAATATACTGCCGGCCCGGCGGCCGCCGCCCTGAAACCGCGTCGCGGTGAGGGCCGTACGGCGCCCCCTATGCGCCAGTCGATTGTCGCTGCCTCGCTCCGCGTGGGCGTCGAGACCCTTCGTGCCAACCCGCTTCGTACCGTCCTGTCCACTCTCGGCGTCATCATGGGGGTCGCGTCGCTGGTCGCCGTGCTCGCGATCGGCGACGGCGTCGAAGCCTTTGCCCGCGCGCAGATCGAGCAGACGACCGATCTCCAGGCCATCCTCGTCACCCCGCTGACCTATGACCTGATCGACGATGTCCGGGTGCCCCGGTCGGATTATCCCGTGTTCTCGCCGTCTGACGGCGATGCGCTGGCCCTCGCGCTGGGGGAGCGTGCGGCGGTCGGCCTGATGGTTCAGGGCTCCGCTCGTGTGGTCGTGCCGGACAGCAGCAGGCCCCGTGCGACCACCGTGACCGCCGCCACCGCCTCCATGCTCCGCATTCACCGCACGCCGCTCGTCGCCGGCCGCATCTTCACCGATGGCGAGTCGCGCGCCGGCGCCCGCGTGGCGCTCATATCACCCGCGCTGGGCGCCATCGTCGCTCCAGGCGTGCCGGTGTCCGGCCTGCCGGGCCGCCGGCTCGTGCTCGAGCGGGACACCTTCTCGATCATCGGCGTGACGCCGGGCACCCGAGAGCTCGCCGCCACGGTGCCGTTCGGCGTCGCAGCGGCCGCCATGGTGCCGGCGCCCACTCCCCGGGCCCCGATGATGATCGTCCGGGCGGCGCGGGTGGAGGATGTGACCGCGGTGAAGGCGGCCACCGAGCAGTGGCTGACCACTCGGCTCGGCAGCTGGCAGCACCGCGTCGCCATCGGCGCGAGCCAGGGGCTGCGGCTCGAGCAGGCTCGGCAGGGCATTGTGATCTTCAAGCTGGTGATGGGCACCTTTGCGGGTATCTCGCTCATCGTCGGCGGCATCGGGATCATGAACGTACTGCTCGCGGCGGTGACCGAGCGGACGCGTGAGATCGGCATCCGGAAAGCCACCGGCGCCCGGCAGCGAGACATTCTGATCCAATTTCTCGCCGAGTCGGTGGCGATCACTGGCGCGGGCAGTGTGATCGGTGCGGGGCTGGGTCTCGCGGGGGCATTTGCGGCGGCCTGGGTGATGCGCCGCCAGACGCACGCGGAAGTCCACGCGGCGTTCACCTGGGCGACGCTCGTCATCGCGGCACTCGTCTCGGTGCTCACCGGGCTCGGTTTCGGCACCTATCCCGCCCTGCGAGCTTCGCGACTCTCGCCGATCGACGCCATCCGACACGAATAGGGCAGGCCTGGCGGCCTGCCCCGGGTTCGTGCCAGGCGTCAGCAGCCTGGTGGTTCGACGATGACGATGTAGTCCCGCGCGTCAGAGATGTCCGCCATCCGCGCCCGCAGGTGCAGGCCAAGGGCCGCGCCATCCCGCCGCCGGAACCGCACCTGTCCGATCCCCGTGGACGCCGCCGAAGCGAGGAGCGACATGACGCGATCTCGCTCGGCCTGGTCGGCGAAGAGCCCGCTGGTACGGGCCAGCTCGACGATCTCCTTGCGCGACGCGTACCCGAGCATCGCGGCGAACGCGCTGTTGGCGGCGAGCAGCTCCCCTGCCTGGCCGATCCGGCAGATGCCGGCGGGCGCCTGTTCCACCAGCGCGCGGTAGTGCTCTTCCGATTCCCGGAGCGCGTCCTCCACGCGACGGCGGGACACCGCCGCTTCCTTGAGATCCGCGATCTGCTTGCGGAGACCCACCACCTCGTGAATCAGGTCCTGTTTCGGCCGGTGCTCGTCGCGCATGGCGTCAGTCCGGCCGCGCGCGCGGAACGGGAAGAACGACGAGTGTCGATAACGGGGTAAGGCGTACGACATCGCGTACGACGCTGGATCGCATATGCACCTCCGGACGGTGACGTGGGCCTGCGGAACACGAAGTCAGGGTCGCCGGCATGCTCCCGCGTGGGTGGTTTCCAGTTCGACGTTCCGGCCGCGCCACTCCACACACCGCCGGCGCCGAGGTTCCGAAATGAAATGGGCGACGCGTCAGCGTCGCCCATAGGTACCGTGATCCGAACCGGCTCGCCGGTTCAGGCCGGGACGTCACTCAGCAGGAAGTCGTGGGCCCACTGGTCGCCGAACCCGGCGATCCGGATCGCGGTGGCGATCTGGGCCCAGTGACGCACGCCGTGGTTCACCAGGTTGGCGGTGATCCGGTACCTCGTCGCGCTCACGACCCCGGCGGTGAGCGTCTGGAACGTGAGCACTTCGCGCATCGTGTCGTCGGTGGCTTCGGCCAGGAAGCGGTCGATGAGCGTGCGCGCCCGTGCGCCGATCGCGAACACCTCGTCGAGCGTCTCGGGCGTGAGCTCTTCGTACGTCGTCACCCGGGCATCCAGCAGGCGCTCCGCGTAGCGGAGCTCGACTGCGAAGATGTGAATGATGAGTCCGCGCACCGTGGCCATGCGCCCGGTGCCGATCGGCACCTCCAGCGCCGCCGGGTGCGCGTCGAACCAGGCGCGCCACCGCGCCGTTTCGCTGTCGCGATAGGCCAGCAGCGTCCCGAAGGAAATGCCGTCGAAGGCCGGTGACCGCAGAGTCAGCGAACGCATCGTCAGCGGCGGCGCCTCAATTCCCAGTCCACCCGGGCCTGTACCATCTCGATGCCGATCCGGTTGAATCCACCCTCGGGCAGGATGACGTCGGCGTAGCGCTTGGACGGCTCGACGAACTCCAGATGCATCGGCCGCACCGTCGCCAGGTACTGATCGATCACGGTCTCCATGGTCCGGCCGCGCTCCCGCGTGTCGCGCAGCAGGCGGCGAATGAACCGCACGTCGTCGCTGACGTCCACGAAGATCTTGATGTCGAACAACGCTCGCAGGCGGGCGTCGCACAGGAGCAGGATGCCCTCGACGATGATCACCTCGCGCGGCTCGACGCGGAGCCGCCCGGGGGCTCGCGTATGCGCTGCGAAATCGTAGGTCGGCTTGTCGATTCCCTCCCCCGCTGCGAGCTGTTCCAGCTGCGCCACGAGCAGATCGGTGTCGATCGAGTCCGGGTGATCGAAGTTGACGCGGCGGCGCTCCTCCAGCGGCAGATGATCGAGGTCGCGGTAGTACGCGTCCTGATCGAGCAGCACGGCTTCCACCCCCAGCGACTCGTGAATCGCACGCGCCACCGTCGTCTTGCCCGATCCGGTGCCGCCCACGACGGCGATGATCAGCGGGCGTTGCCGAAGCGGCCTCGGCGCGTTCCCTGACGTCACCGGTCAGTCCGCCGCTTCCTCGGCTTCTTCGCCGGCCTCGACGATGCTGCCGGTCGTGAACAGGATCCCCTGCAGGATGGTACGCCACTCCGGCTTCGCCCGCAGCAGGAACTCGAGGTCCATTCCGAAGTGCTTGAATTCCTCCTTTTGCGCGTTCTTCATGATCGCG
The DNA here is from genome assembly GCA_038321865.1 of Gemmatimonadales bacterium. Lineage (GTDB taxonomy): Bacteria > Gemmatimonadota > Gemmatimonadetes > Gemmatimonadales > GWC2-71-9 > JAICUF01. Next base: position 26,459 of record JBBQFH010000006.1, on the reverse strand, counting down.
CGGGCGGTCCGGTCCTTCTCGAGCGACATGCGCTGCTCGTACCAGCCGATCGCCTCGGCCTCCTCGATCAGCGATGCGCACATGCGGGCGAAGGTGCGCGTTTTCTGCGACAGCTCGGAGGCTGGCTCGTGGTACTGCTCGAACGGCATGGAAATCTCCGGATAGCTGATGAACGATGCGTCAACCGCCGAGCGAGAATCCTGCCTCGACATCATGGCGGGAGAAGGTGCGGAAGGCGATCAGGGTCTCCGTCTGGAGGATTCCCTTCAGGTTGACCATGTGCTGGGTGACCAGGTCGGCGAGCTGCTCGTTGGCCGATACTCGCACCACCACCGCCAGATCATAGCGGCCGGCGACCGAGTAGACCTCGGCCACTCCCGGCAGGTCGATCAGCGCCTCGGCGACCGGATTGACCTGGCCGCGTTCGATGCTCAGTAGAATGATTGCAGTGACCAACTGGGCCTCCGGCGGAATGCGTTCACGAAGAATATGCGCTGATGGGGGGTGCGCTGGCAGTCCGCTCAGCGGGCGGCGATCCGCCCGGCCGTGTGATGGGCCAGCGCCATGATCGTGAGCATGGGATTGACGCCCGACGAAGCCGGAAAGGCACTCGCGTCGGCGACGAACAGCCCGCGGACGCCGAACACCTCGCCGTCCGCATCACAGACGGCATCTCGCCGGCTCGTGCCGGTGCGGCAGGTGCCCATCTGGTGCGCGCTGAACAGTCCGCCCCGGTTCCGGTCGAACCGCTCGCGACGGATCCGGTCGAGAAACCCGGTCACGTCACCGTCCGCGGTGCAGGCGCGTGGCCGCGCATGCAGGGTGACGACCTCGCGCGCCCCGGCTGCGAGGTGAATGCGCGCGGCTTCGACCATCCCGCGGCGCAGGTGCGCGAGCTCGCGCGCGCCCGGGCGATAGTCGATCACCGCCCGGCCATCCCGCCCGATCGTCACCCGCCCGCTCGAGCGGTCCCGCGTCAGCACGATGAACGCCGCAGTGTGGGATGCCCGCGTCATCCGGCGCGCGTGGTCCGCGGCACCATGCCAGGGCGCCGCGATCGCCAGGAGGCCGGGATGCAGAGGCGCCGTCTCGACCCGGAAGCCGTAACCACCCTCAAGGTCGGAGAACTCATCGCACAGGATGGTCTGCGGCGGACCGCTCCACGGCTGGATCGGCTCATCGTAGTCCCCGGCAACCGCAGTCGTCGGGTGAAGCAGCAGGTTGCGTCCGATCGCGGGGAGCGTCAGCCCCGAGCGAAGCAGCAGCGCCGGCGATTCGATCGACCCGCCCGCAACGACGACGATCGGTGTCCGGATCTCGACCGCGTGCCGTGTGCCCGTCGCGGAATCGGTCGCTTCGGCGATGACCGCGTTCACCCGCCCGGCACTCACCCGGATGCGGTCGGCGCGGCAGCCGGGAATGACGACCGTGTCGCCCGTGCGCTGCGCGTCGACGAGAAATGTGGCGGCGGCGGACTGCTTGCCGCCATGTCGGCAGCCGTAGACGCAGTAGCCGCACTGCCGCGAATCGCACCCGCGCGAATTACGGGCGATGGTGACATGCCGGTAGCCGAGCGCCTGGCAGCCGCGGCGGAGCGCGTCATTGTTCGCGTTGACGACGCTTTCCGATGTTCCAACGGAGATCCGCTCGCTCACCGCGTCGAGTGCACGGGAGAAGGAGTCCTCGACGAAATGCGGGCACCCTGACAACTCGGCCCATTGCTGCCGAACGGTATCGGGCGTGCGGAGCGAGGTCTGCCAGTTGACCGTGGTGCCGCCACCCAGCGCTCCGCCCGCCAACACCGCGATGGACAGATCACGCGTTGCCGTCGTGCCACGATCCAGGTACAGACGCTCCATTCCCGGCAGCTCGCGCTGATCGAACTCTGGCGCCTGCCAGCCGCCGCCCGCCTCGAGCACCACCACCCGGCGTCCGCCGCGGGCCAGTTCGGCCGCGGCGACGCTGCCGCCCGCCCCCGAGCCGATGACGCACACATCGGCCTCGAGGCTCGTCGCGCGGGTGATCGTCGTGAGTGTGACCGGGGCTCCGACAGCCGGAGGATTCCTGGACGGTTCATAACCTGCCGCCCGCCACAGCGGGTTCTCGCCGGTCGGCCCGGGGTCCGCGTAGGCGAGAAACGTCGCGAGCCGCTTGAGCGCCTGGAATCCGCTCCGGAGCTGAGGCACCGCGCTCCGGGCCATCGCCAGAAGCGCGCGTTCCCGTTCTCCCGGCGCGAGTGCGGTAAACGCCCGCGCCCGCCGGCAGAGCACCAGCATCAGCAGCGGTTGCTCCAGGAGATCCAGCAGCTGCATCACCTCGGCGTGTTGCCGGGGACTCAGCTGGCCGATCGCGGCTTCCATCGCGGCGGGAACGCCCGGGATTCCGCCGGCCGGGACGAACGTGTGGGCGGCGCTCGTGAGCGTCGCTCGCCGGGCTGGATCGAGACTCGGAGTGGGTTCGCGCATATCGCCTCGCGTCCGGGCGGCGCTACTCGAACGTCGTGAGGAGCTCGTACACCGCCGGCGCCAGCGCCGCCATTCCGGCCTGATCGGAGCGGTACTCCCGGTCTCCCAGCGCGCCGCGCTGAAGCGAGTCGGCGCCGGCGGCAGTCGGCGCGAGCCGGACGATAAAGCGGGTGTGGCTGCTGTCGTGGACCCCGAGCGCGCCATCGTTCCAGGAGACGACGGTGCCGGCGTAGTCCCAGCCGAATCCCAGCAGCACGAACCCGCGGCCGTTGAGCTGGGTCAGCCGGGTGAGCCCGGTTCCGAGTGTGACGCCGGCGTCGGTGTGCCACGCGCTCCGAGCGCCGCGCACCACGACGAACCGTGGAACCCGTGCGGTCGAGTCGTGCCAGCCGACCTCCACTCGCCGCAGCGAATCGTCGGGGAAGACTACCGCGCCCGGTGCCGTCTCCCCTTCCCCGATCTCCACTTCTGTGACGACGACGTTGGTCGGGCCGTAGATGCGCCGCAGGTCGGCCATGCCGGTGGTGCGGGTGATGGCGCCGACCCGCTGACCGGGCACGATGACGCGGTCCTCGCCGGCATGCGAGCCGCAGGCGGCCAGCCCGAGGGCCAGCCCCAGGACCACCTTCATCGCCCGGCCGTCCAGCCCTCGCGCTCGGCGAGCGCCGTCACATGCGCCACGTGGTGGCGGCCGTGCCATGCATAGAGCGCGAGCACCTCGTCCAGCGTCATGGTCGCATTGCGCTCCGGGTGGAAAATCGTCCGTTCGAGCTCGCTGCCGTCGAGCGAGCGGAGCATGAGGGTCCAGCGCTCATGCAGCGCGTCGAGCAGGCGCAGCGACATCTCGGCCGGTGCGGATCGCGCGTCGGGCAGCTCCGCCCAGCGCGCTTCGTCGTACGGGCGGATCGTCGGATTCGTCTCGGTCAGGCCGAGCTTGAAGCGGGTGTAGGCGTTCAGGTGGCTGTCGGGAATGTGATGGATCAGCTGCCGGATCGTCCAGCCCCCCGGCCGGTATGGCGTGTCGAGCTGGGTTTCGCTGAGCCCCGAGATGGCCGAGCGGAACGCGGCGGGCGCCCGGGCGACCTGCTCGATGCGCTCGCGCCGGCTCTCCGCCGTGGTCATGCCGTCGTAAGCGAACGGCCCGATGGGATAGCGGAGATCGGTCGCCACTGGATCGCCTCGCAAGTGGTTAGGCTGGATGCGAGCGGAACACGAAGTACACGGCGCCGAGAATGCAGCACCCTGCCCAGACGTAGTCGAGCTTCAGCGGCTGCTTCATGTACAGGACCGCGAACGGCACGAAGACGGCAGATGCGCGTACCACGCGAACGTCATGAAGATATTGGACAGGACGAGCAGCCCGGCGGTGCGGATGATGACGGGCATGTTACCTCATGTGAACGGTGCTCGGCCGGCTCGAACCGGAGCGGCCGCTGCTCACCCTCGAGCGTGATGGTTGCATCGCCGTACGGCGCGGGCCCGTCACTCGCTGAGCTCCTGGGCGAGGCGCCGCCCGAGATAGATGCCGAGGCCGGTGCCGATGATGCTCAGCATGAACGCGGTCATGGTGCCCACTCGGGCGCCGAGCCACCAGCCCAGCGCGCTGCCCGCCGTTCCGCCGACGAAGCCGAGCAGTTTGGTCACTGGGTCGTCGGAGCGGCCGACAGCGAAACGGACGGCGGACCGGCCATCACGTTGTTGGTCTCGCGCGATTCGTCTACGACACCGGTGGCGTCAATAATCGAGCCGAGAAAGTAGGTGCCGGCCGGCAGCAGCGCCGAGAGCTTCTTGTTGCGGAGGTACGAATCGCTCTGCCCGGCATTGAGGTCCCGCGAGGTGACGAACTCGTCGATCAGTGTGTCGGACGGCGTGATCGTCGCATCGGCGGACAGATACACCCGCACGATCCATCCCGGTCCGACGTCGAGCGCCCCCGCGTTCCGCACACCCACATGCATCGTGAAGAGATCGCCGGCGATCGCAGTCGCAGGCGCGTCGATGCCGGCGGGCACCAGGTCGGCTCGGGTGTCCGCCGGCACCGATGGACCGCTGGGAACATCCGCGACGGGTTCCCCGCTGCAGGCTGCGGCGAGCAGCACCGCCGCCGTACCAGCCACGCGCCGTGCCATGTCTCAGCTCCCGATGCCGTAGCGGCTACGCAGGACCGCAACATGATGGTTCACATGACCTGGAATGATGTACGCGAGCGCCCGGACGCTCATCGGGCCGTTGCTGGCGATGCCCTGCCGGGTCACTGTCTCGGGGGCAAGCCCGGCGAAAAGCGCGATCGAGCTGCGCCGGACGTCCCGCCACTCGCTCACCAGGGACTCGAGCGTCCGCGTGTCGAAGTTGGCGGTCGCCACGTACTCGTTCTCGTCGAATCCGGGAAGCGGCGTCGTATCTCCCCGCGCGAAGCGAAGAGCGCGATACGAGAAGATCCGCTCGGCATCGGCGAGGTGGCCCACGACCTGGCGTACACTCCACTTGTCCGGTGCGTAGCGATGACCGGCCTTCTCCTCGCTGACGGCACCCAGCAGCGCGCATGTGCTCTCGAGTTGCGCGCGCATCGTCGCGACCGGGTCTTCCTCGCCGGCTTCGGCGATGTACGTGCCGTAGTAGGGGTGATGCTCGCGTGGATCGGGTCGGCTGATCATCGGTCCTCGGCCTCGGTTTGCGTTCCATCTTTCCACTGGTACCGCGCGAGCGGCAGGCGTCCGTCAGGGTCGAAGCGCAGGCCTTCCCCCCGCAGCAGGATACGCTGATAGCGGCCATCGTCCGGCATCGCGCGGCTGGCAATCTCTCCCCGCGCATTGATCACCCGATGCCAGGGAACGCCGCTGTCATCCGGCAGGCGGTTCAGCGCGTAGCCCACCTGGCGCGCGTGCCGGGCGAATCCGGCCAGCCTGGCCACCTGGCCGTAGGTCGCCACCCGGCCGCGCGGAATGCGGCGTACCACCGCGTAGATCAGCTCACGATTCACGGCTGTGGGGCCCGCCGACCCCGATCCCATGGCCGCAGGGGGAAGCATCCTCGTTCCATGGGCGGTTTCTCAGCTGGAATCCGTGGCGCGGCGCCTTCGCCCGGTGTCGTGCGGGTGCACGCGGTCATGGATGGCCTGCTCCAAGGGGCCGCCCAGGATCAGCACGGCCAGCGTAAGCACGACACTGATCGTCGCGGTGCGCCACTGCCCGGCTCCGCACGCGACGCCCAGGCACGCCGCGATCCAGATTGACGCGGCCGTAGTCAGGCCGCTGACATTGTGCGTCGTTCCGTCGCGGAGAATCACGCCGGCACCGAGGAAGCCGATGCCGGTGATGACCCCCTGCACCGTGCGAAGGACGCTGCTGCCGTCCATGTGGCCGGCTGAGTAGGAAAGCTGCACGCTGACGACGGTGATGAGCGCAGCGCCGAGCGACACCAGCGCGTGGGTGCGAAGCCCGGCGGGCTTGTCGCGCAGGTCCCGATTGATGCCGAGTGCGCATCCGACGAGCATGGCCGCGATCAGGCGCAGCACGACCTCGCCCAGCCCTCCCATCAATGATATGGTATCCAGCGGGCGCTCCGCGGGGTCAGGGAAGCTGTCGCGGCGCCTGAGGCTGATCGGCGCGGGTGAGCAGCCGTTCGGTAAAATCGAGGCGTTCCTGCGTGTCCGCCAGTTCCTGACGAAGCGTCATAACCTCCTGCTCGAGCACGTCCAGCCGGCCGGCCGTGTCGCCGCCGTCGCTGGCGCCGAGGGCACGGTAGCGCGCGAGTTTCGTGAGGCCGCTCATCACGATCGCCGCCACCGGGATCATCAGTGCGATGATCGGGATGAACAGGGCCAGTGCGTGGCGATCCACGTTCAGATCCTTTCGGGCCGCCGAGCCCAGACGGCCGCGGCGGCCGCCGTCAACCCCTCTCGCAGACGGGCGGCGTCGCTGTCGCTGATGTTCTGTCCCGTGTACCGCTCCGACAGCGTGCCCGTCCACTCGAGCGCGGCGGGATAATCGGGTGCGGGCCGATACTCAAAGTTCATCCACTGCTCCCGTCCGTCCCAGAGCAGCCGAAGCTCTTCCATTCCCCGCTTCCACCGGAGCACCCGTCCGCCGAAGGCCGCTTCGTCCGGCCGCTCGGGCGCTTCCGCGAAGCCGCGGGAGCGAGCATCCCTCCGAACCAGCTCGGCCAGCTCCGGGAACAGGGCTTCCAGGGTGGCCACTAGTGCCGCGGTGCGCTGACGAGCTCGAGCACGCGGTCGGCGACGGCGTCCGCCGCCACCATCACCAGCTCCGCAGCCGAGCGCGCCGTGCGCGCGAGCTGGCGAACGGCCGACGACCGGCGGGCCACCACCGGGCCATGGGCACCGGCCGGCGCGACGAGACTGCTGGAATTCCGAACTGCAGGCAGATTGTTCGTCATCGTGGTTCTCCGAGGGTGTGTCGCAAGCTATCCCCGTTCACCGGTGCCGCCAGCCGCGCGCTCAGTCCTCGTCGGCCGTGTCCTCGTTAGCCTTGCCATCGTCGATCTCCTCACCGATGATGCCCGTCGCGCGCTCAAAATCGTCGGGGTTGAGCAAACCGGCCCCGATCAGCGCATCGGCGATGAGCGCCGCAAGGTCCTCCGTCGACAGCTGGCTGCGATCCATGTCATGCCTCACTGGGTGGCGGCGGGTCCATCATCCGGGCAATGCCTTCCGGCGTCAGCCCGATCTCCCGCAGAATGTCCTCGGTGCTCGGGCGCGCGAAATCGAGCCGGCGCGCCTGAAAAATCAATTCGTACGCGTGCGGCGCATCGAGGGCCTGCTGCTGCACAAGCTGCCATCCGCTCTCGTCAACGAACAGCCGGGCGGCGTGCTCCAGCGATTCGAAGTGATGCTCGGCCCAGGCCCGGTTGCGCGGATGCCAGAACCGCGTCACCAGCACGCTGCCGTGCCGCTCGGCCTCGCTGCCGGCCTCGGCCGCGCGTGTCGTCACGACCACCAGGTGCGGACGCCCGATCGCTTCGGGAGCGAGGGGATCAGGCGCCGGCGCGGTGGCGGACGATCGGGTCTCGCCCGACTGTGGCTGCGACATGCGACGTCCTCCGGGCAGTTTCGACGAAAGATACTCCGGCGGACGGCGCCGGTCACTTCATGGCGGGACTGCCGCACCGCCTCGCGTCGGCCGCCTCGGCCGCTCCATACGTCGCGCGAATCACGTGCGGAGGCCCCCGCGCCGGCACCGCAAGCACGAACATCGTGGCGTATTCGCCGGCGCAGAGCTCGGGAAGCGCCGGACCACCCAGTTCCGCGATGATGGCCGGGATGGTATTGGAATGCTCCACCACCAGCACGGCATCGCCCCGGGGCCGAGCCCGCAGCAGTCGCACGACCGCTTGCGCATGCGCCAGCGAATCGCCGCGCACCGGCACGACGATGGGTGTGAGCCGGCGCCGGCGGGCCGTGGGCGCGCCGGTGAGCTGGGTCCGGCGGTACTCCGTCACCAGCACTGCGTCCAGCCGCGCGGCCTCCAACGCCTCGGCGAGCGCCTGAGCCCTGGCCTCCCCGCCCGCCGTCAGCCCCGGGTCGGCTGAAGGCTCGGCCGCCTTCTCCGCATGGCGAACCAGAATCACCGTGGCGGCCTGACCTGCGGCGGCCTGCGGCTGCCCGAGCACCAGCGCCAGCAGGATCGCTCCGCCCAGGAGCGTGGCTCCCCGCCCCGTTCCGCCGTCACCCGTCATCATGGCACCTTGTCCAATGCGCTCACCCCGATGGAGTCCACACATGCGCCGCTACCGCCTCCTGCTCTCCCTGCTCGCGCTGCCGCTTCCGGCATGCGCCGCCCGATCCGCTCCCGCCATCGGCGACGCCGAGGTTTCGGCGAACAGCGGGCAGGCTCGACTCGAAGTCGTCAATCGGGCGACCGCCGATATGGACGTGTACGTTGAGCACGGCGGCCAGCGAAGCCGGCTGGGCCTCGCGCCCGCCGGACAGACGACACGCTTCTCGGTCGGTTCGGCCCAGTTCGTCGGCGTCGGGCTGGTCCGATTCCTGGCGCTCCCGATCGGCGGTACCGGTCGCTCCTCCTCTACCGAACCGATCCCCGTGCAGCGCGGACAGGTACTCTCGCTCGATGTCCCGCCGATGTGAGTCCGAACCCGGCACTCAGTCGGATGGGCAGCTCAGCCGGATCCGCCGGCCGTTGCTCATTTCATAAAACTCGGCACACAACCTTCCGTTGCCCTGGACGACCCGGCTGCCCACGTCCCGGCTGTGCAGGAATTCGCCGATCGACGTGTGCCCGCTGCCGTCCCAGTCCATCTCGCTCCAGGCGTATCCCGCCCGCCATGCCGCCAGGCTGTACATGAAGTACAGCGCCGCAAGCAGCGCAGCCGGCACGGCCAGCACGTAGGCCAGCAGCCGGCGCCACGTCAGCGGTTCGTACAACGTCTCGCGCGCCATGTGCCTGCTCCGTCGGGAACGGTCCGGGGCCGCCGCTGGCCGGCGTAACGCCGCCTAGGGAGGCGGCGCGCGCCGCCGCCCTCGGTGCGTCGCGGCCTGATACGCCAGCCAGACAAAGCACAGCGTGGCGCCCAGAAAACCGAGCGCCCCGATCAGCATCGCGCCACGGACGAGCGGGCCGGACTGCCGGGTGGCCGCCACCCAGGCCGTGGCGAACGCGACCACCATGGTGCCGACGCTCCAGCGCAGGACCCGCGCGGCCCGGCGCAGACGGATCGAGAATTCCGAAGCAGGCTCGCTCATGCGCCTCCCGTGTGGCGTGCCGCCCCGGCCGGACAGCGGCGCCCGGCGACCCGCCAGTGCAGTACCCGATCGAGGTGCATGTCGGTCTCGACATGTGCCTGGCCGAAGATCGAGTCGCCCGACGGGCGCAGGTCATATACGTAGCGCCAGGCAGGGTCACCGAACTGGAGTGCGATCACCGCCCCCCGCCGCGCCCACCGCCCGGTTCGGGAATGCAGGCGGGGCGTGTGCGTGGAATCGAGCGGGAATGGGGTGGCGAACGCGGCCCCGGAATCGCCGGAGGCCGTCCACTCGAGCGTCCGGGCGAGCCGGATCGAGTCCCCCGTCACTCCGACCGTGCGGTAGCTGAGACAGTAACGCAGCGGCGCCGGCCCGGCCCAGCCGGACACCAGCGACCAGACCAGCAGAATTACGGGGAGGATTCGACCCTCAATGCGGCCGGATGGCCGCGCGGATGTCGGCCGTCCAGCCGGCGGGGTCGGATGGCGGCTCGAACGACCAGATCTCGGATGCGCGTCCCTTGCCGGTGCGAATGCGAATCCGCACCCCCGCCCGCTCGACCGAGAAAGCCCCGTCGCCGGCGCGAGCGTCGACACCGACCTTGGCGCCCTTGTGAATCAGGACCGATGACCGTGTGACGACGATCGAGGCGCGCCGGTCTTCCCAGGCAGCGTTGCTCTTCCCGGCGCCGACAGTGTAGCGGAAGGTGAGGTCGTCGGCCTGATGGAGGATCCCTTCGGCGCTGAGGCGCGCACGCACGTCGTCCCCGAGCGTGGCGGTCGTGGCTGGCCGGCACGCCGACGCCGCCGTCAGGGCGAGGGCGAAGGCCAATCGGAGGGGCCTACGCGTCTGACACACCCAATTCACTGGCGGTAGTCAATGCAACTACTATTGTTCCAGTGGCTTCGATCCTGGCTCGCCCGCCCTGTTCCCGATCGACCACGGCCAATACCCCCACAACCCGGCCACCGAAGTCCCGGACGGCCTCCATCGCCTGCAATGCCGAGCCGCCTGAGGTGATCACGTCCTCGACGACGACCACGTCGTCACCACTGCGAAAGTTGCCCTCTATCCGTCGCTTCGTGCCGTGGTCCTTCGCTTCCTTCCGCACGCTGAACGCCTCGACCACTGCATCACTGCCGAAACTTGCCGCCGAAATGGCATAGGCGACCGGGTCCGCACCCATCGTAAGCCCGCCAATCGCTCTTGGACGCCACTGCAACCGGCGAATTGCCGACAGGCCTAGCCGCCCGATCAGGACCAGGCCCTCAGCGGACATCGTGGTGATTCGGCAATCGATATAGTAGGAGGACCGCTGGCCGGAGGCGAGAACGAAATCGCCGCGCTGAACCGACCGCTCGAGCAGCAGCCGTTCGAGCGCAGCCTTGTCGGTCACGCTCAGCCCTTCTTGAATAACGACGACAGGAAGCCGCCCTTCTTCTTCCCTTCTTCGTTCACCGCCGCACAGAAGCTCTTGGCGAAGTCGCTGACCGTCCGGCACCGCTTGGAGAGATCGCGTTCGAGTCCGCCCATGACCGCTGCCTCGATCGCCGGCGAGAACTTGACGCCTTTCGTCGCCTGGTTCAGGGGCACCGGGGTCTGTGATAGTAGTTGCTGGAACAACTCACGTGGGCTTTTGCCCGTGAACGGGAGCGCTCCGGTCAGCAGGTGATAGGCGATCGTCGCCAGGCTGTAGACGTCGGCCTGTTCGCTGACGAGTTCGCCGCTCAGCGCCTCGGGCGCCACGTACTGAAGAGTGCCGACGAAGAAGCCTGCGCGAGTCAGCCGCTCCTCAGCGTCCACTTCCGAGTCGCGCGCGATTCCGAAATCCAGCAGCTTGGCCTGCTGGGTTGCGGGGTTGTACATGATGTTGGCGGGCTTGAGGTCGCGGTGGATGATGCCGGAGGCGTGCGCTGAGGTCAGCGCCGCCCCGATCTGTTCCACGATCGTGGCCACGAGCGCCGGTGCCAGATTGCCGGACCGGGTCGCAAACTCGGCCAGCGGCTCGCCATCCGCCCACTCCAGGGCGAGATAGTAGACGCCATCCGATTCCCCGTAGTCGAATGTGCCGACGATGTTGGGATGCGCCACGCGCTTCCCGAATTCGGCCTCGCGGAAGAATCGCTTCACCGCCACCGGGTCCTGGGCGAGACGCGGGCGCAGGACCTTGACCGCGGCCACCCCCTTGTCGGGGTGCTCCGCGCGATAGACGTCGGCCGTGCCGCCCTCGCCGATATGCTTGACGAGCCGGTAGCCGGCCACGGTGCGGCCGACGAAGTTCTCTGGGTTCATTGAGTTGCCAAGCTAGTGAATTCCCGGGACCACAGCAAGCTTCGACTTGGTCTATGTGACGAATGTGCTTGACGCTAGCTCGCCGCCGTCACTAACGTACCGACCGCAGCACCGGTGGCGTCACTCTGTCATTGTGGGGGTTCCGTGAAGCGTCAATTTGCCCTGGGCGGACTCCTGGTCGCCGGTGCCGCCCTGGGCTGCGGCAGCTGGAAGCGCGTCGGAAGTGACGACAAGGTCGCCCCGTCCGAGACCCTTACCCAGTTCCTGAACATCCAGTCCTACTACAAGCGCCTCGGCCGTTTGGCCGCCGGCGATCCGGTCCCCTTCGTCGGCTCGGTGGCCTTCGCGGCAGGGCTCGCAGACACGACGATCGCCATCGTGGCGCTGTCCCTGGAAAATCGCGCGTTCAGCTTCCAGAAGGAAGGGAACAGCTTTGTCGCCCGGTACCATGTGGCCATCGCCTTTGCCGGCGCCGGTACGCCGCCGGTCACCGCCGCGCGCGACCAGCTGGTGCGGGTGCCGACCTTTGCCGAGACGCAACGGGCGGACGAGAGCGTCCTGTTTCAGCAGGTGTTTCGACTGGCGGCAGGGAAGTACCACGTGACGATCGACCTGCGCGATCCCACCACGGGTAACGCGTCGAAGGCCGAAGCCGACTTCGTTGTGCCGTCCTTCGGCACGGGGACCACGTCGCCGCCCATGCTGGCCTACCAGGTGCGCGGCCGCTCCAGCCTGGCCGACACCCTGTCCATCGTCCTCAATCCACGCGGCACCGTGTCCTATGGCGGCGACACGCTCCTCGCGTACATCGAAGGCTACGGGTTCACCCGGCCCACCCGCGTGCCGTTCGAGGTTCGCACCGAGACCGATAGCGTCGTGTACCGCGACTCGCTCGATTTCCGGGGCGGGCACCAGGTCGAGAGCCAGGTGCTGCGCCTGCGGCCGGACAGCATGGCGCTGGGGGAGCTCAAACTGATCGTGGGGCAGGGCACCGCCGCGCGCCAGACGTCGGCCCTGGTGTCGTTCTCCAACGCCTGGGTCGTCACGAACTTCGACGACATGGTGGGGCTGCTTCGGTATTTCGGCCATCAGTCAGCGCTGGATTCGCTGAAGCGAGCCGCTCCGGCCAACCGGCCCCGGATCTGGCGCGAGTTCTACCACGCCACCGACCCGAATCCATCCACCCCCGAGAACGAGGCGCTCAACGGCTATTTTACCCGCCTGGCCATCGCCAACCAGCGCTTCCGGGACGAAGGCACAAACGGATGGCGCACCGACCGCGGTGAAGTCTTCATTACCCTGGGCGAGCCCGATGAGATCTACGCTACCACCCCGGGCCAGCTCGGTGGCCGTACCCTGCGCTGGACCTACGTCAATTTGCGGCTCACGCTCTATTTCGTGGACGAGACCGGCTTCGGGCGCCTCAGGCTCGATCCCTCGTCCCGGGCGGATTTCGAGCAGACGCGCGATCGGGTGCGGCGCCTGACCGACTAGAATGGGGCGGGGGGCCCGGGCCCCCCGTTAGTTTTCGTCCATGCCCGAGCACAATCCGCCCCAGCTCTTTCTGATCGACGGTTACGCGCTGATCTACCGGGCGTTTTTCGCCATGATCTCGCGGCCCCTCCGCACCGCCAAGGGGGAGAACACGTCGGCCGCCTGGGGAGTCGTCAACTTTCTGCTCCGCCTGCGCGAAAAATACCGGCCCGACTATATCGCCTGGGTCAATGATGCCGGCGTTTCCTTCCGCACTGCACGGTATCCCGATTACAAGAGCACCCGCCAGAAGCTCGATCAGGAGCTGCAGGCCGATTTCGACCGCTCGGTCGAGCGCATCTGCCAGCTGCTCGATGCGTTTCGCATTCCGGTCATCGCGGTGCGGGGCTACGAGGCCGATGACGTCATCGGGACGCTCGCGTCGCGCGCCAGCCGGCGCGGCCTCCAGACGGTGATCGTCTCCGGGGACAAGGACTTCTACCAGCTGATCGCGCCGGGGATCGCGCTGCTCAACCCCGGGCGCGGCGGCCCGGCATCGGTGGACGAGCTCTGGGTCGACGAGTCGAATGCGTCGGAGCGCTTGGGCGTGCCACCGGCGCGCGTCACCGACTTCCTGTCGCTGGTCGGCGACACGTCCGACAACGTGCCGGGGGTGAAGGGCATCGGTGAGAAGGGCGCGCAGAAGCTCATCGCCGACTACGGGGATCTCGAATCGATCCTCGCGCACGCTGCCGAGGTGCCGGGCAAGCGCTCGCGTGAGGCGCTGCTGTCCCAAGCCGATGCGGCACGGCTGTCGAAGGAGCTGGTCACGATCCAGTGCGATGTGCCGGTGGAGTTCGACCTGGACCAGCTCACCTCCGCCGAGCCCGACCGCGAAGCGGTGGTGCGGCTCCTCGGGGAGCTGGAATTTTTTTCGTTGGCCCGGAAGCTGGGCGGCGCTGCTGTGGCCGTCCGGACCGACGAGCTCCTCGTGGCGGAAGCCGAGGTGCTCGACGGACCGGTCCAGGCAGCCACTCCGACCGCGGCGGACTGGCTTGCTCTCGACACCAGCTCCGCGTGCGAGTGTGTCCTGGTGGATGATCCCGGCGACCTGCCGGCGCTGGTCGAGCGGCTCCGCGCCGCGCCGCTCGTGGCGCTGGACACCGAAACGAGCTCGCTCGATCCGCATGATGCCGAGCTGGTCGGCCTGTCCCTCGCGTCAAGCCCGACCGAAGTCTGGTATCTCCCCTTCGGACACCTGCCGCGGGGCGGGGCACTGGCCGCGCCCGACCCGGTGCGGAACCTGCCCCCCATCACCGACCCGGCGTGCGCTCCGCTCTACCGGCTGCTCACCGATCCGTCGGTTCCCAAGGCCGGGCACAACATCAAGTACGACTGGCAGGTGCTCCGGCGAGCGGGCGTCGAGCTGGCGGGAGTGGCCTACGATTCCATGCTCGCGAGCTTCGTGCTCGATCCGGGCCGTCGCTCGCACGCGATCGACGCGCTGTCCCTCGAGCACCTCGGCCGCGGGATGCGGTCATACAGCGAGCTCACCGGCAAGGGGAAGACGCAGATTCCGTTCGCCGAGGTGGCCATTCAGGATGCGGCGGCCTACTGCGGCAGCGACAGCGCCACCGTGCTGGCCCTGCACGATTTCTTCGCGCCCTCGCTCGCGGAGACCGGCATGTCCGCGCTGCTCGCCAGCGTTGAAATGCCGCTGGTACCGGTGCTCACCGAGATGGAGTGGGCCGGCATCGCGATCGATCGGGAGCTGTTCAGCCGGCTTGCGCGCGAGCTGACCGACGACATGATTCGGCTGGAGGGCCAGATCGCGGCCGTCGCCGGGGAAACGCTGAACCTCAACTCGCCGCGGCAGCTCGCCGCCATCCTGTTCGAGAAGCAGCAGCTGCCGGTGCTCAAGAAAACCAAGACTGGGCCATCCACCGACGCCGACGTGCTGGAGCAGCTGGCGGCGCTGGGCCACGAGCTGCCCCAGCTGATTCTCGATTACCGCGAGCTGCAGAAGCTCAAGAGCACGTACGTGGATACCCTTCCGCTGCGGGTCAACCGGGAGACGGGCCGGATCCATACCAGCTTCAATCAGACGGGCGCGGCGACCGGCCGGCTCTCCTCCAGCGATCCCAACCTGCAGAACATTCCCATCCGCGCGCCGCGCGGGGAGGCAATCCGCCGGGGATTCGTGCCGGCCCCGGGGCACGAATTCCTGGTGGCGGACTACTCCCAGATCGAGTTGAGGCTGATGGCGCACCTCTCGGGCGATCCGGCATTCATCGAGGCGTTTCAGCAGGGCGGGGACATTCACCGCCAGACGGCGGCGGTGATCTTCGGTGTCGCGCTGGCGGAAGTGAACTCGGAGATGCGGGCGCGGGCCAAGACGATCAACTTCGCGACGATCTACGGCCAGGGGGCATTCGCGCTGTCCCGCAAACTGGGAATTTCGCAGGACGACGCGAAACAGTTCATCGCCCAGTACTTCGAACGGTTCGCGGGCGTCCGCGCCTTTCTGGACAGGCAGGTCGAGCTGGCGCGCGAGTTCGGCTACGTCGAAACACTGTTCAAGCGCCGGCGCTACATCCCCGAGCTCAAGGACCGGAACTTCAACATGCGGGCCTACGGCGAGCGCAACGCGCAGAACTCTCCCCTCCAGGGCTCCGCCGCCGACCTCATCAAGATTGCGATGGTCCGGATCCATCGGGCGCTCGCGGATCAGGCGCTCCGGAGCCGGATGCTCCTCCAGGTCCACGACGAGCTGGTGTTCGAGGTACCCGCCGGCGAAATGCAGGCAATGCAGGGGCTCGTCCGCGAACACATGGAGGGGGCGGCGGCGCTGCAGGTGCCACTGGTGGTGGACATGGGCGTCGGGGCCAACTGGCTGGACGCCAAGCGCTGAGATCCGCGCAACCTTTTCGGCTTCTCCCGCGTCGTACATGACGTTCCCAACAGAGTCCCTGGGCAGGTTTCCCTCGCCGGACATCCCATGAATCGCTTCACCGCGGTGCCCGTCGCGCTCGCGCTCGCGCTGTGCCTGGTCCCGGCCCGTGCGAGAGCGCAAGCGAACCCGACGCCGGACGCTTCGAGGACGCCGCGGGTGTTTCTGGATTGCCAGCAGCTGTATTGCGAGATGGATTACTACAAAACTGAGATCCCGTTTGTGGACTACGTGAGGAGCCGGGAGGACGCGGACGTGCACATCCTGGTGACTCGGCAGGAGACGGGGGGTGGCGGGGGAGAGTACACCGCGGCGTTCATCGGACTCAAGCAGTTCGCTGGCCGGCGGGACACGCTGCACTTCTATTCGCGTCAGGACGATACCGAGGATGTGATCCGCACCGGATTGTCCCGCGTGTTCAAGATCGGACTCCTCCGCTACCTCGCCGGAACTCCCCTGGCCGATCGCATCGCGATCACCTACTCGCCGCCCAAGGCCGACGCAACGGCCGGCAGCCGGAAGCCCCACGATCCATGGAACTACTGGGTATTTCGAGCCCGGGCGAGCAGCTTCTTCCAGGGCGAGTCATCGTCGAACTCCATTAACCTCTCCGGCAGCCTCTCCGCGAACCGCACCACCGAGGCGTGGAAACTCAACTTCTCGCTGAACGGCGACTACAGCGAGAACAAATTCGAAATCGATTCGGTCACGACGATCAAGAGTACCTCGAAGAACTACAGTGCCAATACACTGGCTGCACGAAGCATCGGCCGGCACTGGGCAGCCGGCGCCGTGGCATCGGCCAGCCGCTCGACCTATTCCAACCAGGCGTTGGCGCTTCGCTTCGCGCCGGGAATCGAATACGACGTCTTTCCGTATTCGGAATCCACTCGTCGCCAATTCACCGTCCGCTACAACATCGGCGTGAATCGGTTCAAGTACGACGAGGAGACCATCTTTTTCAAGACCGCCGAGACGTTGCTCGATGAGTCGCTCGCGGCGTCGCTCGATGCGCGGCAGCCGTGGGGGTCGGTGAGTGTATCGCTCGAAGGCGCGCACTACCTCGACGACTTCGCCAAGAACCGCGTCGAGCTGTTCAGCAACTTCGACGTTCGGCTGTTCAAGGGATTGTCGATGAACTTTTTTGGCAGCGTCTCGCGGGTCCGCGATCAGCGGTTTCTGCCTGCCGGCGGAGCGACGCCCGAAGAAGTGCTGCTGCAACGCCGCGCGCTTGCCACCAATTACCGATATTTCGGCTCCGTCGGATTCAGCTACAGCTTCGGCTCGATTTTCAACAACGTGGTCAACCCTCGCTTCGGGGGATCCGGCGGCGGCCGCATCTTCGTCAACTAGCGTCCCGAACCGCGGTGAAGTTCTCGGTTCAGTCCGGCTTCGTTTTGCGGATCGGCACGCCCGGCCACCAGTTCCAGCGACCGGCCAGCTGCATGAAGGCGGGCACCAGCACCATCCGGATCAGTGTGGCGTCGAGCAGCACCGCCACGGCCAGCCCGAAGCCGAGGAACTGCATCACCAGCACCCGCGCGAAGGCGAACACCCCGAATACCATGATCATGATGAGCGCCGCGGAGGTGATCACCGAGGCCGTCGCGCTCACCCCCTCCATCGTCGCCTCGTCGTTCCGCCCCGTCCGGTCGAAGGCCTCCTTGATCCGGCTCAGCAGAAACACTTCGTAGTCCATGCTGAGGCCGAAGACCACCGCGAATACCAGCACCGGCACCACGACGAAGATGGCCGAGGTGGGGCCGTCGAGGCCGAAGATGCGTCCGCCGATCCCGTGCTGGAATACCAGGACGATCAGCCCGAACGTCGCGCTGACCGACAGGCTGTTCATGATGACCGCCTTGATCGGCACGAGCACCGACCGGAATGCGATCGCGAGCATGATGCCGGTGGCGGCCAGAATGAGCAGCACCAGCAGTGGGAAGCGCCGGAGCAGATCCCGCTGAAAATCCACGCTGGCCGCCGCGTAGCCGCCGACCAGAATGCGCGCGCCGGACAGATGACGCAGTTTCGCTGCGCCGAGCATGCGCGCCCGCGCCACCACGTCCATGGCCGAGGTCAATGAGGTGGTGTCGGTCAGGATCACGTCGAGCAGGGCCATCCGCTCGTCGCCGCTGAGGTAGCCGTTCAGGAAGGCGCCATACTTTTCGCGTGCGGCCGGGAGATCGCTGTATAGCATCGAATAGCCGAGGATCGAGGTGCCCGGCTCGAGGTCGACGATGCTGCGGACTTCCTGGACGCGCGGATCGGCACGGAGCGAATCGGAGAGTGCGCGAAGCCCCCGCAGGGACGCCGCCGCGACGATATGCTCCCCCGGCGGGAGGTCCACCACGATGCGAATCGGGTTCACGTAGCCGGCCACCCCCATGCGGGTGAGCGTTTCCAGCCCCCTGCCCGCCTCGGTTTCCGCCGGCCACCAGTTGCGGGCCGGGAGGCCGATCCGGATCCAGAACAGCGGGGCGGTGAGGATGGCGATGGCGACGCCCCCCAGGGCGAGTGCCCGGCGCGGGTGGCGGCTGAGGGTACGAGCCCATTTCTCCCAGGTCTGCGGCGAGTGGTACCAGGTGAGCTTCCGCGCCAGGGCGCGTGGTGCATCGATGTCGCGGCCCAGGATCGCCAGCAGTGCGGGGAGGAGCGTGATCGAGAGGAGCACCGCTACGGCGACGACGATCAGTCCACCCAGGCCGACGCTGCGCGTCTCCACCAGCGGGGTGAGCAGCAGGGCGGCGAAGCCGACCACCACGGTGAGTCCCGACGTAACCACGGCCGTTCCGGCCGTCATCATCGTGTTGACCGCGGCTTCCCGGCGGCGGATGCCGCGGCGAAGCTCCTCGCGAAACCGGGTGACCACCAGCAGCGAATAGTCGATGCCGACGCCCAGCCCGATCATCGTGGTCATGTTGAGGACGAAGATGGACATCGGAGTGAAGCGGGCAACGATTCCGATGATCGTGAGCGAGACTGCAATCGCGAGAAAGCCGATCACCAGCGGGAGAACGGCGGCCACCAGTGCGCCGAAGGCGAGCACCAGAATCACCATCGTGAGCGGCAGCAGCCGTGCCTCGCTCCGGCGGCTGTCCTCCGCGCTCACCGTCCGGACGTCCAGATCGAGGGGGGACCGCCCAGTCACCAGGACGCGGTATTCGTGGCCGTCTGCAAGACTCTCGAGGGTCCGGTGGACCAGGGTGCGGAACGGGACGACCAGCTTGCCGGCGCTGTCGCCGTTTGCGACGTTCAGCGCGACCACGAAGAACGTGGCACGATGATCGCGGCTGACAAATGTCGTTTGTCCGGTGGACGGGTACGACGCCACGCTCCGGACGTAGGGCTGGGCCGCGATCCGGCCCAGCAGGGTGTCCAGGTGCTGCCGCGGAGGCCCCGAATCGAACGCTGCAGGCCCCTCGAGCGTGACCACGAAGAATTCGGTGATCGGCTGGCTGAAGCGCTGGTCGAGCGCCCGGGAGACGGCGGACGATTCGTTGGGTCGGCTGCTTCCGCCGCGAATGTTGAGGACCTCCGGGGTGTGGGGCGCGCGCACCGCCGCCAGCGCACCGATGCCGGCCCAGACGACGACGACGACCCAGCGACAGCGCACCAGCGCGCGCGCGATCGGACCCATGAGGTTCAGGCTGATTTCTCCGTCATACTGGGCGGTGAGCCGACCAGAGGTGGCGAAATGTTAGACCGCTCAGGCGCACGACGCCAGCGGTGCTGGCGCGAGGATGCGCCGGCCACCCATATTGATGAGACCGTATGAAGCGTTCGTTTCTCCCCGCCATTACGCTGGTGCTGTTTCTCTTCGTCGTCGGCGACAAGCTGTTTCGCGTCGTCCGGGTGGACGCGGCGCCACCGGCGCGCTCCGTGCCGGCTCCGCCCACGGTGCTCGAAACGACCGGTCTCCCGGCCACCCGGCCGAGCGGCGCCAGCGCCGGTGGCATGGGCACGCCGACCATCGATCGGCTCGCCCGCCTAGCCATCCGCCGGCAGCTGGGCCGCGAAGCCGGCGGCACGTACCTCGATTCATTGATCGTCTCCACCGATTCTCTGGTTCGCCGGTGGCCTGACCGTCCGGAGACGCCCTTGCGAGTTGCCATCGTCGAAGGTGGGCCGGCCGGGTATTCCGCCCGCCTCGCCACCCACGTGCGCGAAGCGTTCGCCGAGTGGGAATCGGCGGGGGTGCCGCTCCGCTTCGAAATGGTCTCCGATACCACGGACGCCGACATCACCGTGCACTGGATCGACAGCTTCAACTTCGACCGGGCCGGCCAGACCGACCTCACCTGGGATCAGCTCGGGCACGTGCGCCACGCGTCCATTGCGCTGGCGCTGCGCACCAGCAGCGGGCTGAGGCTTCCGGACCACGCGTTGTTGTCCGTGGCCATTCACGAGGCCGGACACGCGATCGGACTGCCCCATTCGGCCGACTCCAACGACGTGATGTTTCCCGCCACCCGGTCGGGCGCCATCTCCGAGCGTGACCGGCGCACGGTGCTCCTGCTGTACGACCTGCCGCCAGGCTCCGTGCGCGACAGTCTGGTCCCGTGACGATGCCGTATCGCATGCTGGCGTCGCTCATTCTGCCGATCCTGGTGCTCGCGGGCCCGCCGGCCGCGCGGAAGCCGCGCTACGCCACGGTGGACGCCGCCGTTCAGACCGGGATCCGGCTCGGACTCTACCCCGGTGCGGTGGTGATTATCGGGCGGCATGACCGGATCCTGTATCAGCGCGGCTACGGTCACTTCACCTGGAGCCGCCGCTCCAAGACGCCGGGTCCGGCCACCACGCTCTGGGACCTGGCGTCACTCTCCAAGGTCGTCGGTACCATGGCGGCAGCCCTCCGGTTCGTCGATCAGGGCCGGCTGGATCTTGACGCGCCTGTCGCGAGCTACGTCCCGGCCTTCAGCGGTCTGGAGAAGGACCGTGTGACTGTGCGCATGCTGCTCGACCATACGAGCGGTCTGAGACCGTACGTCCCCTTCTATCGCATGGCCGGTTCGCGGGAGGAAGCGGTCACCGAGCTGCTGGCCGATTCGCTCCGCCGCGACCCCGGCGCCTCACCCGAATACAGCGATCTCAACGCTATCCTGCTCGGGCTGGTGCTGGAGAAGATCGCCGGCCAGCCGCTCGATTCGATCGTGGCGCAGGAGGTCAGCCGTCCGCTGGGGATGCGGGCAACCGTCTATCGGCCTGATCCCACCCTGCTCACGCGAGTCGCGCCCAGCAGCTCCTTCCGCGGCCAGGCGGTGGCCGGGATCCCCAACGACCAGAACGCGGTGGTGTTCGGCGGTGTGGCGGGGCACGCCGGGCTGTTTTCCTCCGGTGCCGATCTGGCCCGGTATGCCCAGGCCTGGCTCCGGCGCGGCAGCGTCCGGGGCAAGCCGTGGGTCCGGGCGGAGACGATGCGGCTCTTTCTCGAGCCGGGTGAACGCTCGGGCACCCGCCTCCTGGGCTGGGATTCGCCCGATCGGGAGGCTGACGGGCCGACCGCATTCGGGGACCTCCTGAGCGGTGCGGCGTATGGGCATACCGGGTGGACCGGCACCCAGATCTGGATCGATCCGGCGCGGGACATGTTCCTGATCTTCCTCACCAACCGGAGCTTCGACCCGCGGCATGCGGGCTCACTCGCCGGAATTCGCGGAGTGCGTTCCCGGCTGTCCGACGCGGTGGCCCGCATGGTACCGGAGCGCTGTACCGTCCAGTTGCCACGGTGTTAGTTTGAGGCATGGCCGTCCAGACCGCTGAATCCGTCCGCAAGGCGCTTCGCGCCGTGAAGGATCCCGAGCTCAACCTGAACATCATGGACATCGGGCTGGTCTATGATGTGGACGTCAACGACTCCGGCGACGTGCTCGTCAAGATGACGCTCACGTCGCCGGGATGTCCTTCAGGTGCCGAGATCATGCAGAACGTGCGCGAGGTGGTAACGGACCTCGAGGACGTCAATTCGGTGGACGTCGAGCTGGTCTGGGAGCCCTACTGGACGCCTGAACGGATGGATCCCCGGGTCAAGGCATTCCTCGGCTACTGACCGCCCGCCCGCGCCGGCAGCGCGACCAGCAGTGCCTCGCCGAGCGTTTCGCGCTGCCACCGCCTCAACCCCCCAATCTGTTGCAGATCACCCATCGTTCCGGGCACGGACCGGGCGATCGCTTCGAGCGTGCCGTTCGGGCAGAGGACACCGGGTGCCAGCTCGAGCCGGGTGGCTTCGGCGTTCCGCACCGCCTTCAGCCGTTCCATCCTCGCGTCGAACGCCGGATCGGCGGCCCGCCTCGCCGGCCGCTCGATGTGCGGGAGCTCCCGGTCGGGCACCGCCAGCCCGCGCTCGACCGCTGCCAGCAGGTCGGCGCCTCGGCGCTCGACGAGATCATGACCCACGCCCGGAACCGCCCTGAGCGCGGCGATATCCGGCGGCGGCTCCTTGGCGATCGTGAGCATCGGCTCGTTGTTGATGATCCGGAATGGCGCCTTGTCGGCCTTCTGGGCCAGCCCGTCTCTCCACGCATGGAGTTCCCGCAGCACGGCCAGGGAGCGGCCGCGAAGGGCCTTGGCTCCCTTGATGCGGAGGTACGCCGGCTCGTCCTCGGCGGAGGCGCTCCAGCGAACCCGCTCCAGCAGGGCGAACTCCTCCTCGGCCCACGCCAGCCGGCCCCGCTCGACCAGCTGGCCGCGCAGAATATCGCGTAACTCTGCCAGGTGGCGCGTGTCGCCGGCCGCGTACTCGAGCATCCCGGCGGAGAGCGGGCGGGCGGACCAGTCGGCGCGCTGAAACCGCTTGTCGATTTTCAGCCCGAGATACTTCTCGAGCAGTGCGGCCAGTCCCACGCCGGGTTCGTTCAGCAGCTGAGCCGCGATCCGTGTGTCGAAGAGATTCGTCGCCCGGAAGCCCAGCTCATGGTCCAGCAGCCGAAGATCGTAGTCGGCATCGTGGAAGACGATTTCGACCGCAGGGTCGGCCAGCAGGGTCGCGAACGAGGTGAGGTTGTCGACTGCGAGCGGATCCACGACGGCCGTCGTCCGGCGGGAGGACAGTTGCAGCAGATAGACCCGGTCACGATAGCGGTGGAAGCTGGCCGCCTCGGTGTCCACCGCGACGAGCGGCTCCCGGGCGAGCTCGGCGATCAGCGCTTCGAGGTCGGGCTGCCGCTCGATCAGGCGGATACTGGCGGGATCAGGCGCGGTCGCAGGCGTCGCAGTCATCCGCGTAAGCTGGCCGCATGCCCCCGCAGGGGCAACTCCAGGCCCGAAAATGAACCGTAGTGCCAGTTCACTGGGTGTATGATGTTCTAATACTGTGCCTAATCTGCGCGTTTTCCACTCTGTTCCAGGCCAGCCGCGATCTCCTCCAGCGCCTTCGCCAGGGTCTTGTAGAATTCCGAATCCGGCTGGGGTGACCCGCCCAGTGCGGAATCCATGTGGAGCTTTCGAGCCAGGCGCGCGGCGTGACGGATGTAGTCGGTAGCTGGCGGCATGATCCGATCCTGTGGGTGAGGGGGGGCGCTGAACCAACGTAACCCCCTTTTCCGGCCGCGGCGGAGAGGCGGTCTTCCGCCACTTGCCGGTTTGTCATAACGTATCGGGATGGGCTCCCTCGAGATCGATCTCAGCGTCTATCCCGACGAGTGTGACGCCTTCGGTCACCTGAACCAGGCTTCGTTCCTCAGTCTGTTCGAGCGGGCCCGCTGGGAGATGCTGGCGCGGGGTCCGGGGATGGATGTCTTCACTCGTGCGGGCGCCTGGCCGGCCGTGCGGAAAACCGTCATCGACTACCATGCCGCCGCCTTTCCCGGTGACGTACTCCGGTTCCAGCAGGCGCTCACCCACCACGGACGCACCAGCTTCACCATGCGCCAGACGGCTCGGCGCCTCCGGGATGATACGCTCATCGCCACCGCCGAATTCGTGTTCGTCTGCATCAGCCGGGCTGGCCGTCCGGTGCCGGTGCCGATCGAAGTTGCCGAATTCATGAACTCCCGACCCCGGCCCGGCGGGGATGTGCAGCGATTGACCGTCAACGGGGTGAGTCTCGCGGTCGATGTGCGCGGCACCAACGGTCCTGCGATTCTCTTCATTCACGGCTACCCGTTCGACCGCACCATGTGGCAGCATCAGCTTGGCTCCCTCGAAGGGTTTCGCCGTGTTGCGCCGGACCTCCGCGGCATGGGGCTGTCCGACGCCCCCGACCTCGGCTACAGCATGACAACCTACGCCGACGATCTTGCCGCGCTGCTCGACACACTCGCCATCGACGATGTGATCCTCTGCGGGCTTTCGCTCGGCGGATACGTCGCCTTCGAGTTCGTGAGGCGGTGGCGGGCACGCGTGCGGGGATTGATCCTGATGGACACGAGGGCGGAGCCGGATGGTCCCGAGGCGCGCCGCACGCGCGATGCGCAGGCCACGCTCGCGCGCGACCGTGGCTCCGAGGCCGTCGCCGACGGGCTGATCCCGAAGCTGTTTCCCGATCCGGCCGCGGCCGCCTCTGCGGTCGCGATGCGGATCCGCCGCATGATCGGCGCAACGCCGGTCGCCGGCATCGCCGGCGCGCTGGTCGCCATGCGGGACCGGCCCGACAGCACCGGCCTGCTCCCGACGCTCGCCGGCATCCCGACGCTGGTCGTGGTCGGGGACGCCGATCCCATCACACCACCAGACGATGCGCAGGCGATGGCGGAGGCCATTCCCGGAGCTCGCTTCGCCACCATTGACGGCGCCGGCCACATCCCGCCCCTCGAACAGCCGGCAGAGACCAGCCGGGTGATAGCGGAGTTCATCAGGACCATTTAAAAAAAGGCCCCCGCGGGTTGGCGGGGGCCGAGTCTGCGTCGGGTCAGCGCTTCGGCCGGCCCGGCGGAGTCTCGCTGTTGAAGGCTTCCTTGTTCTTCTCGATATAGTCGGTGAGCGGAGGCGGCACGTCCTCCTCGGGAAAGATCGCCGTCACCGGGCACTCCGGCTCGCATGCGCCGCAGTCGATGCATTCGTCAGGGTGGATGTACAGCTGATCCTCCCCTTCGTAAATGCAGTCCACGGGGCACACATCCACGCAGGCCCGATCCTTCACGCCGATGCAGGCCTCGGTGATCACATACGTCATGCGGCACTTCCTCCGGGATGTCTGGCCTCGCGTCCGCGCGCCGTGGCGCAGCACGCTCGCCGAGAAATACGAAGGTGAATCTTCAGGCGCAAGGGGCATTAGCTTTCGCTCGATGCGCCGCGCGCTTGCCCTCCTCACATTGCTCACCGCCATGCCGCTCAGGGCGCAGCAGTGCCCCGCAGGGCCGGTCGCCCTCGTGCTGTCCGGTGGCGGCGCCAAGGGACTGGCCCATATCGGCGTGCTGCGCGCGCTCGACAGCCTGGGCGTCCGCCCGAACTTCATTGTCGGGAGCAGCATGGGCGCGGTCGTTGGCGCGATGTACGCCAGCGGGTATTCGGGGCGCGAGATCGACTCGCTCGCGCGATCACTGTCGCTTCGATCCCTGTTCCGGACCTACGCACCACGCGCCCCCCGTGCGCTCGGCGCCTTGCAGCCGCTGGTCGTCTGGGAGCAGGGTGAGCGCGGCTTCGTCCTGCAGAGCGCCGCCGTGCGCGAGCGCGAGGTCAACGCGCTGCTGAGCGCCGCAATGCTGCGCGGAAACTTGCTCGCCCGCGGCGACTTCGACTCCCTGCCCACTCCCTTTCGTGCGGTCGCCACCGACCTCCGCGACCGATCCGCAGTGGTGCTGCGTGCGGGCGATCTTGCCCGCGCCGTGCGCGCCAGTATCGCGATTCCGCTCATTTTTTCGCCGGAGCGCGTGGATGGCCGTTTTCTCGCGGATGGCGGACTGTCTGCCAACATCCCGGTCGCGATTGCCCGCGGCGCCGGCGCTGTGCGCGTCATCGTGTCCGACGCGACCGAGCGCATGCCGGACTCGCTCAACTTCTACTCACCGCTCTCGCTGGCGGACCGCCTGCTCGGCTTTCTCTTTCAGCAGCCGGCCGATTCACTCGTGGCCGGCGACATCCGCATCCGTCCCGCGGTCGAGGGGTTCACCAGCCTCGACTTTTCTCCCGGCCATGTCGCCCGCCTGATCGCGCTGGGTGAAAGCGCGGCCGCCGCCAGCCTGGGGGCCGGGGCCTGTCTGCCGCACGCCGTGGCCACGGCCGGGCGGCTTCCTTCCCATCTCGACACCGTGCTGACCACGGGTACCACGCCGGCCGAGCGGCGCGCGCTGCTGCGGGTGCTGGGGCTCGAGGGCCGGCATGACGTCGACGTCCGTGCGTTGCGCACCCGGCTCCGTCAGCTCGGTGAGTCGGACGCGTTCGATGCGGTCTGGCTGCGGCCAAGCGGCCGTGGGGACACGGTTCGATTTGACCTCGCGCCGCTGGCGTCACCGCGGCGTGCGGCCGCGCTCGGCCTGGTGTATGACAACGAGCTCGGCGGACGGATGTGGCTCGGGGTGGTGGACCGCAACCTGATGCGGCTCGCCGTCGTCGGCAGTGCGGCGTTGTACCTGGGGGAGCTCCGACGAGAACTCGCCGTCGGAGTCCGGCGGCCGTACCA
>JBBQFH010000005.1:0-132693 GCA_038321865.1 Gemmatimonadales bacterium | reverse complement strand
TCGGCAGTGCGGCGTTGTACCTGGGGGAGCTCCGACGAGAACTCGCCGTCGGATTCCGGCGGCCGTACCAACTCGGCGGCCGGCTGGTGACGCCGACCGTCACCGCCGGCATCGCGACCGAGGGCGTCCGCCGGTTCGACTCCGCCGGCGGCGAGCTGGCCACGGGGGAGACGCGGGAGGCGCGCGGGTTCGTCGGTCTGGAGCGATCGCTCGGAAAGGGGTGGCTGCTGGCGCTCGGCGGCACCCTGACCGCGTGGCGTGACCCCGCACGAGTGAGCGCCCATGTATTCGGCGGGCGGGCCCGATTGACTCGGTCCAGCGAAACGGCGGAGCAGCCTGTGTTGGCCGAAGCGGAGCTCAGCCGCACCATGAGACGGGCGGCCCTGGTGGCCGCGCCGGCCATGAGGGTGCGCGGCGTGACGCTCCGGCCGATCGTCCGGCTCGGGTGGGGGCGCCAGCTGCCGCTTCAGTTCGCATTTCCGCTGGGTGGGACCGACGGCTTTCCGGGGCTTCACATCGGTGAACGTCGCGGCGGCCGCGAGGCGATGGCCGGGCTCGGTGCAACCATCCCGCTGCGGGGGCCGCTGGTGGTCGTGATCGAGAGCGCCGTCGGCCGCTCAGCCGATGGCGGGCCGCTGCTGACCAGCCACGGCTGGGTGGCGGGGGCCCGCGCGGGCATCGGCGCCGACACGCCGGTTGGCCCGATGCGGTTCGAATACGGTCGCGCGACTGGCGGCCGGGACGCGCTCCTGGTGCGCCTCGGCCGCTGGTTCTGAGCTAGAGCAACCCCGTCAGCGGAGTGGCGTACGACTCAGTCCGCCCCTCCGGCTCGCCGTAACGGCCTGTCGGGCCGTGCAGCCGGTTCCATTCTTCCCGAAGGTAGAATGGGTCGAGTCCGTGCGGCCGGTCGACCGACAGCACGCCGTCGAGATGGTCGATCTCGTGCTGGATGAGCTCCGATCGGTCGCCCTCGAGCTCGTCCTCGTGCCACTGCCCCTTCACGTCCTGATAGCGGACCCGGATCCGGTAGGCCCGGGACACCCGCACCAGCAGGTTCGGGAACGAGAAGCAGTCGTCCCAGACACTGAAGTCTTCGCTGCCGATATCGATGATTTCCGGGTTGATCAGGGCCCAGGGACGATCCATCTCGACGAAGATCATGCGGACGGGTGCCCCGATCTGGGGGGCGGCGATGGCGCGGCCGCTGCCGAACCGGGATTGCCAGTCGCGCAGCGTCTCCCGCATGTCGTCGAGGATGACGCGGACCGCCGTTGACTGTGGTTTGGTGATCTGGTCACAGCTGGCGCGGAGGACGGGATCGCCCAGCAGGCGGATACGGTGAATCGTCATGAAGCCTTCGAAGTTGTGGACGGCTCAGACCCCTCACGGGGTGCGATCCAATATGTGAGATCGCCGGGGTGACTGCCAGAGACGCCGATATCATTGTAGGAGTAGTTCACAAGACTACTTTGGCAGGTTAGGCCACGCCGCTGGCTCACCCCGGGTGCGCCGAACCCGTCATGCAATCACGGATAGTTGCTGGAAGCTGATCCGCTAAAGCACTACTTCACAGCGTGATACTAATTCGCACCAAAGGCGATGTACGAATTGACAATCCCCATAACCTCACTTATGATTTTCGGCTCATGACCGCCATTCCTGATTCCGCGCCGGAGTCCGGCCCCAGTGGAATTCGTGGCTCCCGGGCCGCGATCCTGCTGGCGCTCAAGCGTGGCACCGGGATGACCGCGCGGGATCTGGCGGTCGGTGTCGGGGTTTCGCTCAACGCCGTCCGTCACCACCTGAAGGACCTCGAGGCGGAGGAGCTGGTGCAGTATGAGCGCGACCACCGCGGCGTGGGCGCTCCCGTTTTCGTCTACCGCCTGACTGCGGCCGGCGAGGCGCTGTTTCCCCGCCGCTATAAGGAAACGCTGGACCAGCTGCTGGACTACGTCGTGGCGCGCGACGGCCGGGCGACGGCGGCCGCGGCGCTCGAATCACATTTCGATGCGCTGGCCGAACGTCTGCAGCCCGAGCTCGAAGGTGCCACGCCGGACGTGCGAATGCAGGCCGTCGTCCGGGCGCTGTCGGCGGCCGGGTACATGGCCGAGGGGCAGGCCTCGTTCAGCTGCGGCACGCTGACCGCGCATAACTGCGCCATCCGCGATGTCGCCGAGCGGTTCCCCGAAATCTGCGCGGCTGAAGAGCGGTTTCTTTCCAGTGTGCTCGGTGGGACCGTCGAGCGCCGGAGCCACATGCTCGGAGGCTGTGGGGCGTGTGAATACAAGGTGCGATTCCCGCAGGAGAGCGTATGACGTCGTCGGTCGAGACACTGGTCAACAAGGATTACAAGTACGGCTTCGTCACCGACATCGAGGCCGACACCGCGCCGCGGGGGTTGAGTGAGGACACGGTCCGCCTCATCTCGGCCAAGAAGCACGAGCCTGACTGGCTGCTGGAATGGCGGCTCAAGGCGTTCCGCGGCTGGCAGAAGATGGCTGAGCCACACAGCTGGCCCAACATCCATTACGAGCCGATCGACTACCAGAACATCATCTACTATTCGGCTCCCCGGACGGCCAAGCCGCTCGGCAGCCTGGATGAAGTCGATCCCAAGCTGCTCGAGACCTACACCAAACTGGGGATCCCGCTGACCGAGCAGAAGATTCTCGCCGGGGTGGCGGTGGACGCGATCTTCGATTCCGTGTCGGTCGGTACCAGCTACAAGGCCAAGCTGATGGAGCAGGGGATCATCTTCTGCTCGTTCGGTGAGGCGGTGCAGGAACATCCCGAGCTGGTCCGGAAGTACCTCGGCTCGGTCGTGCCGGCGAGCGACAACTTCTTCGCAGCGCTCAACGCCGCCGTCTTCAGCGACGGCTCCTTCGTGTACATCCCGGAGGGCGTTCGGTGTCCGATGGAGCTGTCGACGTATTTCCGCATCAATTCCGCCGACACGGGCCAGTTCGAGCGGACGCTGATCGTGGCGGAACAGGGTGCATCGGTCAGCTATCTCGAAGGTTGCACGGCGCCCAAGCGCGATACGAACCAGCTGCACGCGGCGGTGGTCGAGCTGGTCGCGCTCGACGACGCGTCTATCAAGTACTCGACGGTGCAGAACTGGTACGCCGGAGACGAGAACGGCGTGGGCGGGATCTACAATTTCGTCACCAAGCGCGGCAAGGCCATGGCCAATGCCAAGATCTCGTGGACGCAGGTGGAGACCGGCTCGGCCATCACCTGGAAGTATCCCAGCGTGATTCTCCAGGGTGACAACTCGGTGGGAGAATTCTATTCCGTAGCCGTCGTGAACGGAAAGCAGCAGGCCGATACCGGCACGAAGATGATCCATCTTGGCCGGAACACCCGGTCGACGATCGTGTCGAAGGGGATCTCGGCCGGCCAGGGGCAGAACAGCTATCGCGGCCAGGTGAAGATCATGCCGAAGGCCGCGGGAGCGCGGAACTACACGCAGTGTGACTCGATGCTGATCGGCAATCGGTGCGGAGCGCACACATTTCCGTACATCGATGTGCAGAACCCGACGGCGTCGCTGGAACACGAGGCGAGCACGTCGAAGATCGGCGAGGACCAGCTGTTTTATTGCAAGCAGCGCGGACTCAACACCGAAAACGCCATCTCCATGATCGTGAACGGCTTCTGCAAGGAAGTGTTCAAGGAGCTGCCCATGGAGTTCGCCGTGGAAGCGCAAAAGCTGCTCGGCGTCAGTCTCGAAGGCAGCGTCGGATAACCCGGGAATCGGAGTGCAACCAGTGCTGGAAATCAGGGGCCTGCGTGCGACCGCCGGCGACACGGAAATTCTTCGCGGCATCGACCTCACCGTCAACGCCGGGGAAGTGCACGCCATCATGGGGCCCAACGGCTCCGGCAAGAGCACGCTGGCCCAGGTACTGGCAGGGCACCCCGCCTACGAGGTGACCGGCGGCTCGGTCACCTACATGGGCCAGGATCTGCTGGAGATGGAGCCGGAGGTGCGGGCGCAGGCCGGCGTGTTCCTCGCGTTCCAGTATCCGGTCGAGATTCCGGGCGTCACGAATGCCTACTTCCTCCGCGCGGCCTACAACGAGATCCGGAAAGCCAAAGGGCTCGACGAGGCCGACCCGATGGACTTCCTCGACGTCCTCGAGGAGAAGCTGAGGGTCGTCGAGTGGGGTCCGGAGATCATGGGCCGCGCGGTGAATTCGGGATTCTCGGGTGGCGAGAAGAAACGGAACGAAATCCTGCAGATGGCGGTACTTGAGCCTCGGCTCGCGGTGCTCGACGAAACCGACTCGGGCCTCGACATCGACGCACTTCGCATCGTGGCGGGAGGGGTCAACAAGCTCCGCCGCCCCGATAACGCCACGATCGTCGTGACCCACTATCAGCGGCTGCTCAACTACATCGTGCCGGACCATGTCCACGTGCTGTCTGCCGGGCGCATCGTGAAGTCGGGCGGCAAGGAGCTGGCACTGGAACTCGAGGCGCGCGGCTACGACTGGGTCGAAGCCGCGGTGGAGATGGCGTGACCGCGGCCCCGTACGTCCGGCAGTTCCGGGAGCTTGTGCATCCCGCCGCGGAGCCGGACTGGCTCCCGCCGGTGCGCGACGCGGCGATGGCCCGTTTCGCCGAGGTCGGCTTTCCCGGTGCGCGGGACGAGGAGTGGCGGTTCACGCCGGTGTCGGCGATCGCCAACGCGGAGTTCGTGGCGCCGACCGTGACGCATCAGGTCACCCGCGAGGCGCTGGCGCGCTTCGTGTTCGGACATCCGGAGTGGCCGCTGCTGGTGTTCGTGGACGGCCGCTACGATGCGTCGCTCGCACCGGTGCGACCGCTTGGTGGCGGGGCGTACGCGGTGAGCCTCGCCGATGCCATCGCCGCCGGTGACGGGCACGTGGCGCGCCACCTCGGCCACCACGCCCCCGTCAACGACAGCGCGTTCACGGCGCTCAACACCGCGTTCATCCGGGACGGTGCGTTCGTCTACGTGCCGGAAGGTGTCGAACTGGCTCACCCGGTGCACGTCATGTTCGTCTCGAGCGGATCCAGCGACGGCACGGTGACGCACCCGCGGAACCTGCTGGTGCTCGAACGAGGCGCACGCGCCTCGCTGATCGAAAGCTATGTCACGCTCGGGCCCGGCCGCCGCTACTTCACCAATGCCGTCACCGAGGTCTCCTCGGGCGAAGGGGCCTGGACGGAGCACACCCGCATCCAGCGCGAGAGCGAAGGTGCCTACCACGTAGGCCTGACGCACGTGGATCAGGCCCGTGACAGCCACTACCGCTCGTTCACGCTGGCGATGGGCGGCGCGATTGCGCGGCACAATCTGCACGTCCGGCTCAACGCGCCCAACGTCGAAACGCTGATGTACGGGCTTTACCTGACGCATGGCGAGCAGGTCGTGGATAATCACACCGCGATTTATCACGACCATCCCAACTGCAACAGCTGGGAGGTCTACAAGGGTGTGCTGGACGGCCGCTCGCGGGCGGTGTTCAACGGCAAGGTGCTGGTTCGGCCCGAGGCGCAGAAGACCGACGCCAAGCAGACCAACCGGAACCTGCTCATGAGCGACGGCGCCCGGGTCGACACCAAGCCGCAGCTGGAGATTTTCGCGGACGACGTCAAGTGCACGCACGGCGCCACCGTCGGGCGGCTCGACGATGTCGCCCTGTTCTATCTTCGGAGCCGGGGTATCAACGAGCGCCGCGCGCGCACGCTGCTCACGTACGCCTTTGCCGCGGAAGTGGTGGAAGAGGTGGCGCTGGAGCCGGTGCGGCTGGAGCTCGAGCGGCTGGTGCGCGAGCGCCTGGGTGCCGAGGACTGATCGCATGCCGGCGACGCAGGTTCGACGTGGGACGGCGCTGACGCCGCGGTACGATGTCGCCGCCGTGCGCCGCGATTTCCCCATTCTGTCTCAGCAGGTGCGCGGCAAGCCGCTCGTCTATCTCGACAGCGCTGCCACGAGCCAGAAGCCGCAGGCGGTGATCGACGCCGTCTCCCGCTTCTATTCGGCCGGGAACGCCAACATCCATCGCGGCGTGTATCAGCTGAGCGAGACCGCGACGGCGGCGTACGAGGGCGCACGCGCCCGAATCGCCGGTTTCCTCAATGCCGGCAGCCCGCGCGAGGTCATCTTTACCCGGGGTACGACCGAGGCGATCAACCTCGTGGCGCAGAGTTATCTGCGGCCGCGGCTCCAGCCGGGTGACGAAATTCTCATCACGGCGATGGAGCATCATTCGAACATCGTACCCTGGCAGCTGGTGGCTGCGCAGACCGGTGCCGTGGTCCGTGCCGCGCCCATCACGGACGCCGGCGAGCTCGACCTCGATGCGTTCGATCGGATGCTCGGCGAGCGGACACGGCTGGTATCCGTAGCCCACATCTCCAATGCGCTTGGAACCGTTCACCCTGTTGCGCGAATCGCCGCGCTCGCCCACGCGCGAGGCATCCCGGTCCTCGTCGACGGGGCGCAGTCGGTCGCCCACCTCGCGGCCGACGTGCGCGCCTTCGACTGCGATTTCTTTGCCTGCTCCGGACACAAGATGTTCGGCCCGACCGGCGTCGGCGTGCTGTATGGCCGGGAGGCGCTGCTCGAGGCGATGCCCCCATGGCAGGGCGGCGGGGACATGATCGCCTCGGTTACGCTCGAAGGATCCACTTGGGCGGAGCTTCCGGCAAAATTCGAAGCAGGCACGCCCGACATCGCCGGGGTGGTCGGCCTCGGCGCCGCCGTGGACTATCTCTCTGCCCTCGATCGTGGGGCGCTCGCCGCTCACGAGGCCGAGCTGCTCGCTGTGGCGACCGACCGCATCGGTGCGGTACCGGATGTGCGGCTGATCGGCACGGCCCCGCGGAAAGCCTCGGTCGTCTCCTTCGTGATGGACGGCGTGCATCCGCACGACGTCGCGACCGTCCTCGACGCCGACGGGATCTGTGTGCGCGCCGGCCATCATTGCGCGCAACCGCTCATGCGCCGGCTCGGCGTCCCCGCCACGGTGCGTGCGTCGTTCGCGCTCTACAGCACACTGGACGAAGTGGACGCGCTCGTCGCTTCACTCGCGCGTGTCCGGACGGTGATGGGGCGATGAGCGATCTCGGCGAGCTCTACCAGAGCGTGATCCTTGACCACAACCGCGCGCCGCGAAACTGCCGTCGCATGGACGACGCCGACCGGCAGGCCGAAGGCTACAACCCGCTTTGCGGGGACCGCCTGAGCGTGTGGCTCAAGGTCGGTGAGGACGGCGTCATCACCGATGTCAGCTTCGTCGGGATCGGGTGCGCGATCTCCCAGGCATCGGCATCGCTGATGACGCTGAGTGTGAAGGGCAAAACGCGGGCGGAGGCGCTGCGCCTGTTCGGCCGCTTTCACGACATGGTCGCGGGCGACCAGCCGACCGAGCCGGCCGCCGGCCTGGGCAAGCTCGCGGTGTTTTCGGGGGTACGGGAATTTCCATCACGGGTCAAATGCGCCAGTCTCGCCTGGCACGCGCTTCGTTCGGCGCTTGCAGGCGAGACCGCGACGACATCATCGTAATCGAAACCTGGAAGAGGTAAGGCATGTCGTATAATCCGCTGCTCGTGGCGCCCATGCGTGAAGAGATGACGCAGATGGGAGCCCGTGAGCTCACCACCGCCGCCGACGTCGACGCTGCGCTCGGTGACCCCAAGGGGACCACGCTGGTATTCGTCAATTCGGTGTGTGGCTGCGCCGCCGGCAACGCGCGGCCCGCGCTGTCCGTCGCGCTTCGCCATCCGGCCCGGCCGGACGAGGTCGTGACCGTCTTCGCCGGGCAGGACCTGGATGCGACGGCACGGGCTCGCCAGTTCTTCAGCGACTACCAGCCGAGCTCGCCGTCCATCGCGCTGCTGAAGGATGGTGAAGTGGTGCACTTCGTTCACCGGCACCAGATCGAAGGCCGGTCGCCGCAGGCGGTCGCCGCCGATCTCACGGCCGCCTTCGACAAGTATTGCGGCGCGACGGTCTGATCCATGGCCGGACACGTCTTTCACCCCGGTCACGAAGCGCTGCATGGCGTGACGGTGGTCGTCACCGGACAGACAGGCGCAAGCTACGTCGGCCGGTATCACGAACAGGTCGAGCGCGGCGTCGTGATGCACGATGTGGCGGTCCATGACGGCGGGAGTGGCATGTCACTGGACGATTGGCTCGCCCGCCAGCACAAGTTCGGCATCAAGGTGGAGCACAAGCAGTTGATCGTGCCCGCGGCCGAGGTGGCGGGCATCCGCCGCTTCGCCGCGGCACCCGACTGAGAAACCGACCCGCCCTTCCCGCCGTAGGTCCGTCGCCTGCGTCACGTCCGTGCGCCGGGCACATCCATCTCCGTGACCGGAGTCATACGCATGCCCGATGCGGTTTTGCGCGTGCAGAACGTGGTGAAGCGGTTCGCCGGCCATACGGCCGTGCACGGACTCACGATGGAGGTGCCGAGCGGCGGCATCTTCGGCCTGCTCGGCCCGAATGGTGCCGGCAAGACGACCACGATTCGCATGATCATGAATGTGATCACGCCGGACGAGGGCCGCATCGAGCTGTTCGGTGGCCAGCCGGCCAGCCGCGCGCTGACGAACCGCATCGGGTTTCTGCCGGAGGAGCGCGGTCTCTACAAGAAGATGAAGGTGCTCGACCACCTGATCTTCTTCGGCGAGATCAAGGGGCTCGGCGCGCGTGACGCGCGCGCCCGGTCACGCCGGTGGCTCGAGCGGCTCGGGCTGGAAGACTGGACGCTCCGCAAGGTTGAGGACCTGTCGAAGGGCATGCAGCAGAAGGTGCAGTTCATCAGCGCCCTCCTCCACGAACCCGAGCTGGTGGTCCTCGACGAGCCGTTCAGCGGCCTGGACCCGGTGAACAGCCAGCTGATGAAGGACGTGGTCG
This sequence comes from Gemmatimonadales bacterium, assembly GCA_038321865.1. Taxonomy (GTDB): domain Bacteria; phylum Gemmatimonadota; class Gemmatimonadetes; order Gemmatimonadales; family GWC2-71-9; genus JAICUF01. Next base: position 123,794 of record JBBQFH010000005.1, on the reverse strand, counting down.
TGGACCTCGCGCGTGAAGGGCGCACTGTCCTGTTTTCGACGCACATCATGGAGCAGGCCGAGCGGATGTGTGACCGCATCGTCATCATCGCGCGCGGCGAGAAGATCGTGGATGGTCGCGTTGCCGATGTGAAGCGCGAGTTTGGCGGCAGTTACGTCGCACTGTCGTTCAGCCATCATCCGGAGCGCGCGCTCCCGGTGCTGCGCGATCGCGCGCTGGTTGCGCAGGTGGACGATTACGGCGCGACCGCCGAGATACAGCTCGCTCCCGGTGCGGATGTCGATCGGGTGCTCGCGGCGCTGGTCGGCACCGGTGTCGGCCTGACGCGGTTCGAGATCGTGGAGCCGTCGCTCCAATCCATCTTCATCGCCAAGGTCGGAGCCGACGCGGCCACCGCGCCTGCACGGGAGGTCGCCTGATGCACAAGGTATGGGCGGTCGTTCGCCGGGAGTTCATTGCGCGGGTGCAATCGCGCGCGTTCGTCATCAGTACCGTGCTCGGACCGCTGTTGATGGGCGCGCTCTTCGCCATGCCGATTTTACTCGATCGCCGGCAGACCACGCCGAAGCACGTGGTGGTCCTTGACGCGGCGGCGGGAAGCTTCGGCGAGCAGGTTGCGGCGCGGCTGGCAGGGGACATGCGCGATACGGTGACACACACGGCCCCGCGTTATCGAGTCGATCACGTAGCGGCGGGCGCTCGGGTGAATGAGGTACGTGATTCGCTCGTCGCGCTCACGGGGCTGCGGAAGGCCGGGCCTTCGGGCGTGGACGGCATCATGCTGATCACCGACAGCACGCTCGAGTCCGGCCGCATGCACTACTACGGGTCAAATGTCGGCAGTCCAAACGACATGGACGCGCTGCGCTCCACCGTGCGACCACTCGTCATGGCGGCGCGGTTGGAGCGCGCCGGCGTAGACCCGAAGGTCGTGGATGCGGCGCAGGGCAACGTGAGCCTGAAAACGGAGCGGGTGAGTCAGGGTGTGCTCACCGGGCAAAGCGGAAGTGCGTCGTTCCTGCTGGCCTACGTGATGTCGTTCATGCTGTACCTCGCACTGCTGCTCTACGGCATGCAGGTGATGACCTCGGTGGTCGAAGAGAAAAGCACGCGGATCGTGGAGGTGCTGGTGTCGAGTCTGTCACCGTTCGAGCTGCTGCTCGGGAAGGTGATCGGCGTGGCATCGGTGGCGCTGGTGCAGCTGGGTATCTGGGCGGGTACCGCCATGCTGCTGACGACATATCGGGCCCAGGTGGCGGGGGCATTCGGTGCCTCACCCGCCACCGTCGCCGATCTCCCGATCCCGGTGGTCTCCCCGATGATGCTCGTGGTGTTTCTCGGCTTCTTCGTCCTCGGCTTCTTCTTCTATTCGGCGATGTACGCGGCGGTCGGATCGATGTGCAACACCCACCAGGAGGCGCAGCAGTCGCAGACACCGGTGACGCTGTTCATCGCGGCCGGGCTGATGCTGATGTTCTCGCTCCTGAGCGAACCCAACGGCCCGACCGCGCGGGCGCTTAGCCTGGTGCCGTTCTTCGCGCCCTTCGTCACGCCCGTTCGCTATTCACTTTCGCCAATGCCGTGGACCGAGCTGCTGCTCTCGGTCGCCGCGATGCTGGCCGGGCTCGTCGTGGTCGTGTGGATCGCAGCGCGGATCTATCGCGTCGGCATCCTCAGCTACGGGAAGAAGCCGAAGCTCAGCGAAGTCGTGCGCTGGGTCCGGACCTCCTAGGCGTCGACCGTCTCGGCCTGCTTCGCGTTGGGTTGCGGCGTAACGCGCAGGTAGGGTTTCTTGGCCACGAAGCCCTGCGGAAAGCGCGTCCGGGCATCGTCATCGGAAATCGAATTCATGATGATGACGTCGTCACCGTTTTTCCAGTCGGCAGGCGTGGCCACGGAATACTTTGCCGTCAGCTGCAGCGAGTCGAGCACTCGCAGCACTTCGTCGAAACTGCGTCCCGTGCTGGCCGGGTAGGTGAGCGACAACTTTACCTTGTTGTCCGGCGAAATCACGAAGACCGAACGCACGGTCATGGTATCGCTCGCATTCGGATGGATCATGTCGTACAGGTTCGCGACCACCCGGTCCGGATCGGCGATCATCGGAAAATTCACCGCATGCCCGGTGACATCGGTAATGTCGCCTTCCCACTTGTGATGTGATTCCACCGGGTCCACGCTCAGGCCGATCACCTTCGTGTTGCGCCGATCGAACTCCGGCTTGAGCGCGGCGACCGCACCGAGCTCCATCGTGCACACCGGCGTGAAATCCTTGGGATGCGAGAACAGGATCGCCCAGCCGTTTCCCTTCCACCGGTGAAAGGCGATCGGACCCTGTGTGGTATCGGCGGTGAAGTCGGGTGCCTCGTCGCCCAGACGGATAGCCATGGCCTGCTCCTGTGTGGTGGTGTGATGCGGGTAGGCTACAGCATGAAATCGGTTCGCGCAAATCCAACCCTCGCCTGGCGGCTTCGCTAGATTTCAACGATGGAACGATACGACGTCATCGTCATCGGCGGTGGGCACGCCGGTACCGAGGCAGCCGCCATGGCTGCCCGTTCGGGCGCGCCGACGCTTCTGCTGACCCAGAATCTCGAGACGATCGGCCAGATGTCGTGCAACCCGGCGATCGGAGGTATCGCCAAGGGTACCGTGGTGCGCGAAGTCGATGCCCTGGGAGGGATTATGGGCCGCGCCACCGACATGGCCCGCGTGCAATTTCGGATGCTCAACCGATCCAAGGGTCCGGCGGTATGGTCGCCCCGGGCGCAGTGTGACCGCGGACTCTACCGCCGGGCAGTACGGACACAGCTCGAGCGGCTACCAGCGCTGGCGTTTGCCCAGGGCACCGTAGCCGATCTGTTGCTCGAGCATGGACGCGTGGCCGGGGTGATTACATCGTCCGGGCTCACTGTCCGAGCGCGTGCCGTAGTTTTGACTGCCGGCACATTCCTTCGCGGGCGGATTCACACGGGGCACGATGCCGGCGTTCCGGCCGGCAGAGCCGGAGAGGCACCGGCGGTGGAAATAGCACAAGCAATTGAAAACATTGGACTTACAGTAAAACGTTTCAAAACAGGGACGCCTCCAAGGGTCGATGGAAGATCGGTCGATGTCGGGAAGATGGCGCGCCAGGACGGAGATCCGATCCCGTACTGGTTTTCCTCCCACGAGCGCTTGGCGCACCCTCGCCAGCTGCCATGCTACCTCACCTACGCCGGACCCGAGCTCAAAGCGGTGATCCAGCACCACCTCAGCGAGTCGGCGTTGTACGGTGGGGTTCTCAGCGGCCGCGGTCCGCGGTATTGCCCGTCGATCGAGGACAAGATCGTCAAGTTCCCGGACGCGGAGCGGCATCAGGTGTTTCTGGAGCCCGAGGGGCTGGATACTTCGGAGCTGTACGTGAACGGGCTATCCACCTCCCTTCCGGCGTCGGTTCAGCTCGAGTTCCTGCGCACTGTCCCCGGACTCGAGTCGGTGCACATGACGCGGCCGGGCTACGCCATCGAGTACGACTATTTCCCGCCGACTCAGCTCGACCATTCCCTCCAGGTTCGCGAGATTCCCGGCCTGTTCTTCGCCGGGCAGATCAACGGCACCACAGGCTACGAGGAAGCCGCCGGCCAGGGGGTGGCGGCGGGCCTGAACGCTGCGGCCTCGGCCGCTGGGCGAGCGCCAGTCGTCTTTCGCCGCGATGAAGCGTTTATCGGGGTCCTGGTCGATGATCTGGTCAGCAGGGGAGTGGACGAGCCATATCGGCTGTTCACGTCGCGGTCGGAGTTCAGACTACTGCTCAGGCAGGATAACGCGCTTCGTCGGCTCCTGCCCAAGGCGGAGTCGCTGGAACTCCTGAACGGAGAGGAGCTTGCAGCCGCGCAGTCGCGACTGCACCGTGAGGAACGGGTTCGGGATATGGCAGCTGCGATCACGCTGTCGGAATGCACCGCCAATCCCACCCTCGTCGAGCTCAGCTCACCACTGGTCGTCGGCGGATCGCGGATTGCGGACCTGGCCCGCAGGCCGGAAGTCCCGCTGGAGCGGCTTTTTGAGGTAGCGGGAAGTGACGTGGCAGCGGAAGACTGTGAGTGGGCTGACATCGAGCTCAAGTACGCAGGTTATCTCGCTCGCGAGGCGACAGCTGCAGCGCGGGTCGCGACACTCGATGAATTCCCCATACCATCAGGACTCGAATATCGGACACTCACCACACTGTCGTGGGAGGCACGCGAGAAGCTGGCGGCTCAGACTCCAACCACGATTGGACACGCCAGCCGAATTCCCGGGGTTTCTCCCAGCGACGTGCAGACGCTCCTGATGGAGATCGCACGAAATCGTAAGTTTCACGTGAAACAGAACCCCTCATCCGATGCTGTTTCACGTGAAACTGGGGTTTGAAGGTCGGGAGCGAAAGCTGTATATTGCCCCACTGCGATCCACCGGCCCTGCAGAATCAATAATCATGTAAGTCATTGTAGAGACTTCATTTGCTAAATGGCTCCAGAGGGCATATCGTCGCGATAGCCAACCAGAAGGGTGGGGTTGGCAAGACGACGACTGCCGTAAATCTCGCCGCGTCGCTCGCCGTGGCGGAGCGGCGGACGCTGCTGGTCGACGCCGATCCGCAGGGGAACGCCACCAGCGGTGTCGGCGTCCCGAAGGCGTCGCTCGAGCGCTCCCTCTACGATGTGATCATGGGGGCCGCCTCGGCGGCAGACGTCGTTGTCAAGAATCCGTCGTTACCGCATCTCGATGTGCTTCCCGCCACTCAGGATCTCGTCGGCGCCGAGCTCGAGCTTGTGGAGCGGGACGGGCGGGAAACGGCGCTCAGGCGAGCGCTGGAGCCGATGCGCGACCGGTACGATTACATCGTCGTGGACTGCCCGCCCTCCCTCGGACTCCTCACGCTGAACGTGCTGACTGCGGCGCAGGGCGTCGTGATTCCGATTCAGTGCGAGTATTACGCGCTGGAGGGAATCTCCCAGCTGCTGAATACCGTTCGCCAGGTGCAGCAGAATTTCAACCCCGCGCTGGCGATCGACGGCGTGCTTCTTACCATGTTCGACACCCGGCTCAATCTCAGCCGGCAGGTGGCGGACGACGCCAAGGAGTATTTCGGTGCGCAGATGTTCCGTACCACGGTGCCCCGGAATGTCCGGCTGGCGGAAGCGCCGAGCTTCGGCAAGCCGATCCTGCTGTATGACGTGCAGTCGGTCGGAGCGAAGAGCTATCTCGCGATCGCGCAGGAATTGATGCGGCGCGTGGAGGATGCGATCGGGGCGGGCAGCGGCCAGAGCGAGACCCAGGTGGCGGCCACGTGAGTGAGAAGCGGCTGGGACGCGGGCTCGAGGCACTGCTCGGCCCCACCTCGCGCGAGCAGGCGGCCGCCTCCGGTGCGCTGAAGGAGCTGCCGGTATCGAGTATCCGGCCGAACCCCTACCAGCCACGGACCAGAGTCGACGAGCCCGCGCTGGCCGAGCTGACCGCGTCGATCGAGGCGTCCGGGCTTCTCCAGCCGGTGGTGGTGCGGCCACAGAACGGCAGCTACGAACTCATCGCGGGCGAGCGCCGCTGGCGCGCGGTGCAACGCCTCGGCTGGCGCACCATTCCCGCGGTGATCAAGGACGCTGACAACCAGACGCTGCTGACGCTCGCGCTGATCGAGAACCTCCAGCGGCATGACCTCTCCGCCATCGACGAAGCACTCGGATATCAGCGCCTCGTGGACGAGTTCAGGATCCAGTCGGTCGAAGTGGCGCGCATGGTGGGACGCAGCCGGCCGACGGTAGCCAATCGCCTTAGGCTGCTCCGCCTGCCGGCTGAGGTCCAGGCGCTGGTGCACCAGGAGAAGCTGACCGAAGGGCACGCCCGGGCGCTGCTTGGCCTCGATGATCCGGCGGCCGCCATCCGGCTGGCCGAGGAAGCCGTGGAACACGGCCTCTCGGTGCGCGACGTCGAGGCGCGAGTTCGCGGCGGCGGACCCGTCGTGCCCCCGCTCAAGGGCGGCATGCGGCTGCGCAAGGCTCCGGAGCCTCACGCGGCCACCGCGGATGCGCGGCGGATCGAGGATGCGCTGCGGAAACGGCTCGGCACGGACGTGCGGGTGACCGCCAAGCGGAAAGGCCGCGGCCTCGTCTCCATCAGTTACTACTCGAACGATGACCTTGCGCGGCTCCTCGAGCTGATCATCGGCGAGCCCTTCGCGGGATGAAACCTCCAGCGCGCCGTCGCTACGTCAGCGTGATGGTGCATCACGACGGCGCGGCGGATTCGCTCAGTTATCACCTGCCGCTCTGGGTATTTCGTGCCCTGGTGGGTCTGGTGGTGCTGATCGGCGTCGGAGTGATGATCGGCCTCGTCATGGTGGGGCCGCTGGCGCGGGCGGCGATGCGGGTTCCGCGGCTCGAAGCCGAAGTGCGGCGACTCGAGACCGACAATGCCCAGGTCGCGCGGCTGGCCGCCGCACTCGACAGCGTGGAACACAATTACGCCCAGGTGCGCCGCATGGTCGGAGCCGACATCGTGCGTGACCCGGTCGAGTTGGCGACCGATCTGCCCGTCGCACCTCCGGTGCTCGCGCGCTCGCCCTTGGCCACTCCACGATTCCGGACCGGACTGACGGTCCCCCGGTACTGGCCACTTGATGAGCCTGGGTTCATTACACGTGGGCTAGTCGGCGACAGCACTCCGGATGAGTCGCACCCCGGACTCGATATCGCGGTCCCCATCGGCACGCCCGTCCGCGCGAGTGGCGGTGGAACGGTGGCTGAGGCAGGTTCGGATCCAGAGTACGGACGATTTGTGCTGGTCGACCACCCGTCGGGCTATCGCTCAATGTACGGACATCTTTCGCGCATCATCGCGGCACGTGGGGACACTGTCGAGCCCGGCACCGTGCTCGGCCTGTCCGGAAATACCGGGCGCTCGACGGCGCCGCACCTTCACTTCGAGGTACGGCACGGAGGACGTTCGATCGATCCGCTCATCCTGGTGAAGGAGGGACGCTGAATGGCCATCTTCTCGAACAGCTCGCGCGAAACGCCCACGACCGCCGTGACCGAGCCGGCGCCGAACCGGCGGCGCTCGGACGGCATGGCACTCTCGATCGTGGCGAAGGACATGACCGTCAACGGCGATCTGGACACCGATGGCGTCGTGAAGGTGGAAGGGCGCGTCACCGGCAATATCCGCGCGGGCTCACAGGTCCTGGTATCCCCGGGCGCAATCGTCCAGGGCGAGCTGCATACACGGGAGGCGGTAGTCGCCGGGGAAGTGCACGGGGCGATTCATGCTTCGGAACGAGTGGAGCTACAGGCAAGCGCCGCGGTCGTGGGGGACGTGCATACGCCGCGGATCGCGATTCTCGAGGGCGGCCGGCTCAGTGGGGCGGTTCGGATGGAGATCAGCACGCTCGCAGACAGCCCGATTCGGGCCCCGCACGTTGAGAAGTCTTACAAGTCTGTGGAAACACTTGCCTTGTGACCGATTCGTGATCTGAATAGTAAGCTGACACCGCGAACCAGGCCCCCAATAATGGCCTCACTGGCGTATAATTGGCGCTTTACTGTGTTCTATGTGGCTCTTCTGGGCTGCTCCGGACGTCCCAATGTGCCACGGGATGGGTTCAGCGTCGCCTTGATCACGCCGGGATCCATCAGCGACGCCGCCTGGAATTCGGGCGCGTACGCCGGGCTCACGGCCGTGCGTGACTCGCTGGCTGCGAAGATCAGCAATGTCGAGGCCCGCACGCCGGCCGAGCAGGAGGACGCGCTTCGCACCTATGCCCGTGAGGGCTACCAACTCATCTTCGCTCACGGCTACGAATTCCAGGCCGCGGCCGAGCGGGTGGCCGTATCGTACCCCAAAACGATTTTCGTCGTGACCTCGGGCGAGCGGGCGAAGGGCAACGTGGTGCCCCTGGTGTTTCGACTCGAAGATGCGAGCTATCTCGCCGGTCTGGTGGCGGGGGGGCTGACGAGGTCCGGAATCATCGCCTTTGTCGGCGGGGTGGAACTGCCGCCCGTGAAGCGCGCATACGATGGCTGGGTCAACGGGGCGAGGGCCGCCAACCCGAGGGTGCAGACCCGGGTCACCTATCTCAACACCTGGGACGATCCCGCCGCAGGCCGCGAAGCTGCGCTGGCGCTTATCCGTGCAGGGGCGGACATGTTCCATCACAACGCCGATGCCGCAGCGCTCGGAGTCTTCCAGGCGGTGAAGCAGACGCCGAGCGTCTATATCTTCGGTGCCAATGCGGATCAGTCTGCGCTGGCCCCCGACCACGTCATCGGGTCGGCGGTGATCAACCTGCCGCACGCCTTTCTATTGATAGCCCGCGAGGTAAAGGAAGCGCGATTCATTTCACGCGCCGAGTCGTTCGGCATCGCGAGCGACGTCGTGAAATATGTTCCGAATTCGGCACTCGACACGCTGATCCCTCCGCCGCTCGCCGCCCGCCTGGCGCAAGCCGAACGGGGGCTCAGGGCCGGCACGCTGAAGGCGGTCCCATGAGTGGGCCTGGTGGAACCGGGGCCAGTGTCCCGCTGCACGAGATCGTCACCTATCTGGACGAGTACCTGCGCGTCCGCGACGTGCCCGACGATCCGGGTGCGCAGAACGGGCTACAGGTCGAGAACAGCGGGCGCATCGGCAGCATTGTGGCAGCCGTGGACGCGTCCCAGGCCACCATCGACGGCGTCATCGAGGAGGAGCTCGCCGTGGGCCCCTCGGACGGGGGACCGCCGCTCATCCTGACCCATCACGGCCTCCTCTGGGATGGCAACCTGCCGGTCACAGGCCGGCGGTACCGGCGCCTGAGCGCGCTCCTCGAGCACGACATCGCGCTCTATTCGGCGCACATTCCGCTGGACGTGCATCCGGTGGTCGGCAACAACGTGGTGCTGGCAGAGCGGCTCGGCATCACGGTCGAGGGGTGGTTCGGCAACGCGCGGGGTATTCCGATCGGGGTCTGGGGCCATGTGCCGCCGCGTCTGAGCCAGCGCGAGAGCCTGCGCACCGAGCTTGGCCGTGCGGTGACCACGGCGCCGCCGGGCCCGCTCCTCGTGCCGGGTGGGCCGGATCGTGTCGCGAAAGTAGGGATCATCACGGGAGGCGCCGGGTCGATGGTGGCCGCCGCCCGCGAGGCCGGGCTCGACACATTCATCACCGGCGAAGGTGCCCACCACACCTACTTCGACGCGATCGAGTGGGGGATCAACCTGCTGTACGCCGGCCACTACGCCACCGAAACCCTGGGCGTGCAGGCGCTCGCCTCGCACCTCTCCGAACGGTTTGACCTTCCCTGGGACTTTCACGACCACCCCACCGGCCTGTGACCGGCGCACCCGCGCTCGAGCTGCGCGGCATCACAAAACGATTCGGCACGGTGCAGGCGCTCGGCGGAGTCGATCTCACGGTCAATGGCGGGGAGGTGCACGCCCTGATCGGGGAAAACGGAGCCGGCAAGTCGACGCTCATGCACATCGCGTACGGCATGCTCCGCCCCGACGGCGGCGACGTGCGCGTCTTCGGCGCACCCCACCTCCCCAGCTCGCCCCGGGACGCGCGCGCGCTCGGGATCGGCATGGTCCATCAGCACTTCACGTCGATTCCGTCACTGACGGTCGCCGAGAACATCGCGCTCGCCGCGGGCTGGCCGGTGCAACCCGCCAGGCTTCGGGCGCGGGTAGATGCACTGACCGGCCGCACCGGGCTCGCGCTCGATCCTGACGCACGCGTCGAATCGCTCACCGTCGCGCTGAAGCAGCGGCTCGAAATCGTGAAAGCGCTGGCGGCCGATGCACGGATCCTGCTGCTCGACGAGCCGACCGCCGTGCTGGCGCCGGCCGAAGTCGAGGAGCTGCTGCGCATGGTCCGGCGCTTCGCGGAGGCCGGAAACGCGGTCGTCCTGATCACGCACAAGCTTGATGAAGCGCTCGTCGTCGCAGACCAGGTGACGGTACTTCGCCGTGGCACGGTCGTACTGAGCGGCGCCGCGGGGGCGCAGACTGCCGTCGCGCTCGCCGGCGCCATGATCGGCGGGACCCTTCAGGCCGCGCCTGCGCGGCCATCCGCGCGGAGCTCTGGCCAAGTGCAGGTGCAGGCGCGCTCCCTGAGGCTCGATCGGGAAGGCAGACGAGGGCAGGTGCTGTTCGTGGAATCGCTGGAGGTTCGCTCGGGTGAGATCGTGGGGGTCGCCGGCGTAGAGGGAAATGGGCAGCGGGAGCTGCTCCGCGCGATAGCCGGGGTCGGGAGTGTCGTCGATGGTACGCTGGAGGTGACCGGGCCGGTTGCGTTCGTGCCGGAGGATCGCACGACGGAAGGGCTCATCCCCGACATGACACTGACGGAAAACTTCGTGCTGGGTCTCGGGACGGACGCGCCGTGGATCCGCGGGGGGCGGGTGAGTTGGCCCGAGGCGCGCGCGCGCATGGCGGAAGTCATCGAGCTGTTTGACATCCGCGCAGCGGGGCCCGCGGCTCCTGCCGGAAGCCTGAGCGGCGGGAACCAGCAGAAGGTCGTGGTGGCGCGCGCGCTCGAGCGGGCACCCCGCGTCCTCGTCGCGGAAAACCCGACGCGCGGCCTCGACCTCCGCGCCGCCGGCGACGTCCACGCGCGGCTCCGGGGGGCGGCGGATCGGGGCGCCGCGGTGCTGTTCTCGTCGAGCGACCTCGATGAAGTGCTCGATCTGGCGGATCGCGTGCTGGTGGCAGGTGGAGGACGTGTGGTGGAGGCTCCGGCCGGTGCGGGCAAGGCCGAGATCGGGTCGTTGATGGTTTCCGGCGGGTCATGAAGCGCGGCGCGCTCACGGCTGGCGCGGCGATCAGCGTGGGTCTGGTCGTGCTGGCCGCCGGCCTGGCGCTCGCCGGGTACGACGCGGGGCTCGCCCTGGGCGCACTGTGGCGGGGTGCGTTCGGATCGTGGGACACGTTCGCGTCGGCGACGCTGGTGCGGGCGACCCCGCTGGTGCTGATCGGGCTCGGGTTTGCGCTCGCCCTGAGGGGCGGCGCGCTGAACATCGGCGCCGAGGGGCAGTTCTACGCCGGGGCGATCGCGGCCGCATGGCTGGGCACGCTCGCGGCCGGTTGGCCACCGGCACTCGCCATCCCCATCGTGTGGGCCGTGTCGCTGGCCGCCGGGGCGCTGTGGATCGCGGTGCCGGTGGTGCTGCGCTTCCGGTTCGGCGTGCTCGAAGTCATCACCACGCTGCTCCTCAACTTCGTCGCGGAAGCTCTGGTGAGCCTCATGGTGCAGGGGCCGCTGCAGGAGCACACTCACGTTTATCCCCAGAGCGAGCCGATCGCGCTGGCCGCCCGCCTCCCGACGCTGCCGGGCACGAGACTGCACGCCGGAATCCTCGCGGCGCTGGCGCTTGCGGGCGCACTATGGTACGTGCAGGCGCGCACGCTGTGGGGGTTCCGGCTCCGCGCCGCAGGACTCGGCCCGCAGGCGGCGCGGGTGAGCGGGCGGGTGGACGTGCCCCGGCTGACCGCGATAGCCCTGGTCTGGTCGGGTGCGATCGCGGGGCTGGCCGGCGGCATCGAGGTGACCGGGGTCTCGTATGCGCTGTATCCCAATCTCTCGCCCGGCTACGGCTTCACCGCGATTGCGGTTGCGCTCCTGGCGCGGCTGAATCCGCCGGTGATCATCCTCACCGGCATTCTGTTCGGCGCGCTCGAAGCCGGGGCCGGCGGTATGCAGCGGGAAGCCGGGGTGCCGGCGGTCGCCGTCTACCTGGTGGAAGCGGTGATCATCATCGTCATTCTGCTGGCCGACGCGAGCGCACGGCGGCGCCACGCATGACGGCTCCGCTCACGATTCTCATCGCCGGCTTCCTCGCCGCCGCCGTGCGGGTGGCGACGCCACTGCTGCTCGCCGCCACCGGCGAGCTGGTCGCCGAGCGCTCGGGGGTCATCAATCTCGGCATCGAGGGCGCGATGCTCGGCGGCGCACTCGCGTCCGCCATCGGGGCCTCCGCGGGCGGGCCATGGGTCGGGCTGCTCGCCGGTCTCCTGGCGGGTGTGGCGCTGGCCGCGGTGTTCGCTGCGGTGGCGATCGGCGCCGGCGCCGATCAGGTGATCACGGGCACCGCCGTTACGCTCGGCTCGGTCGGACTGACGGGAGGGATCTACCGGGTGGCCTTCGGCAGCGCGGGAGCCGGGCTCTCGATCCCGACATTCGGCGTGATGCGCGTGCCGGTGCTGGCGCGCATCCCGCTCGTGGGCGAGGCGCTGTTCCTCCAGCCGGTGATGACCTACCTCGCCCTGGCGGCAGTGCCGGCCGTCTGGTGGCTGCTCTACCGGACGCGCACCGGGCTATCGCTCCGGGCGTCGGGGGAAGGCGCGATCGCCGCGCGCGCGTCGGGCGTGCGGGTGCGGGCAATCCGGGTTGGCGCGACCCTCTTGGGGGGTGCGTTCGCGGGCATGGCCGGCGCGACGCTGGTACTGGCGCAGGTGGGCACCTTCACCGAGCGCATGACGGTCGGCCGGGGGTTCGTGGCGATCGCCATCGTGGTGCTGGGCGGGTGGAGGCCGGGCGGCGTGCTGCTTGCCTCGCTGCTGTTCGGCGCCGCGACCGCGCTGCAGTACCTGTTCCAGGCGGCGGGGCTTCCGGTGCCGTATCAGCTCTTCCTCATGCTGCCGTACCTACTCACCCTGCTGGCGCTGGCCGGCGCGATCCGGCGCACGCGAGCGCCGGAAGATCTCGGCAAGGCGTTTCGGCGTTAAGGCGCGATGGCGGGCATGGTCGCCCGGGTCTGCTCGATGAGATTGCGTACCCGATTGCGCAGCCGCGCGACGTCGGCCAGGGTGAGTCCCTCGGTCGAGATCGGTTCGAGCACGCGGACTTCGGCGACGCACCGGCCCATCCGCCACCCCTTCTTGGGAAGCGCGGTGCCGGTACCGGCCACCACCAGCGGCAATACCGGAACGCCCATCTCGACCGCCAGCCGAAAGGCGCCGTCCTTGAACGGAAGCATGCGTCCGGTGGCCGAGCGGGTGCCTTCAGGGAAAATCATGACGGACACGCGCCGCTTCAGCACGTCCTTGCAGCGCTCCATCGCTTCGATGGCGCTGGGTCCGACGCCGCGGCGCACCGGGATATCGCCGGCGAGCGCCATCATCCAGCCGAGCAGCGGCAGGCGGAACAGCTCGGCTTTCGAGAGCCATTTCATCTCCCATGGCAGATGGCTGATCAGGAGGATGTCGGCGAAGGATTCATGATTCGACACGACGACATAGGGCCGGCGCGGATCGGTGATGACGACCCCGGTGTGCCGGAAATGCCAGAGCGGATTGAGGCGGGCGGTGACGATACCGATCGACCGGAACATGCGCCCCACGGCGTAGCGGCCGGGATCGAAGGCCGCCGTGGCCAGGCGAGTCAGGAACATGATCGGCAGAAAAATGAGGATGCAGATGACGAGGACGGCCCAGGTCCAGATCGACATGAGGGAGCGCGAGAGGTCCGCCATTCGGCCAGATCCCGTCCGGAGTGTGGGGTGAACGTAGTGTGCCAGCGCACAGACCAGTGGGGGCAGCCGGCGTAACCTTAGCCACCCCTCACCGGACCCGACAAGGGTTCCGCGACGTCACTTACCAACCCGAGAGGACTCCTGTTCATGGATGAGCCGAAGGTGTCAGCCGGTTCGGTGCTCACGCCGGACGTGGATCCGCGCGCGCAGGCCACGACGGCAAGCGGGCAGGATACCGATCTGCGAAAGATGGGCGATGCGTTGCGGGCCGAGATCGAGGTCCGCTCGCTGGCGATCACCGGACTCCTGGTACTGGCGCTCTTCTACACCCTCTACTTCGCGCGCGCCTTCATCCTGCCGATCCTGCTCGCCATCCTGCTCGACTTTCTCTTCAGCCCCGTGATCCGGGGGATGAAACGGCTGCGCATTCCGACACCGCTCGGGGCGGGAATCGTCGTGCTCGGTCTGATCGGCGGCATCGGATTCGGCGCGTACGAGCTGAGCGGACCGGCCCAGGGGTGGATCGCGTCCGCGCCGGCGAGCATGGCGAAGGTGCAGGAACGGATCCGCGCGATCCGGCGTCCGATCGAGCAGATGAGCAACACGGCCAACCGGGTGGCCGACGCGACGCAGACGAGCGGCCCCAAGACCCAGCAGGTGGAGATCAAGGGCCCGAGCCTCACGTCCAAGCTGGTCGGCACCACGCGGGAGATCCTCACCGGATTTCTCGAAGTCATGATCCTGCTGTACTTCCTGCTCGCGTCGGGCGACCTCTTCCTGCAGAAGCTGATCAAGGTGCTGCCGCAGTTCCGGGACAAGAAGACCGCGGTGGCCATCGCCCGGGACACCGAGGCGGCGATCTCGACCTACCTGTTCACCGTGACCCTGATCAACGTGGGGCAGGGCGTCGTGGTCGGCGTCGGGCTGTTCGCGATCGGCCTGCCCAACGCGGCGCTCTGGGCCGTGCTGGTGGCGCTGTTCGAGTTCATCCCCTACGTCGGTGCGGCGACGATGGTCGGTACCCTCCTGTTCGCCGGCCTGGTGTCGTTCGATACCCTGGGACACTCGCTACTGCCCGCCGCCATCTATCTCGCGACGAACTTCATCCAGGCCAACTTCGTGTCACCGCTGGTGCTGGGACGCCGGCTCACGCTGAACCCGGTCGCCATCTTCATCGGCCTGGTCTTCTGGCTATGGATCTGGGGGATTCCAGGCGCCTTCATCGCGGTGCCGCTGCTGGCCACCTTCAAGATCTTCTGTGACCACATCGAGACGCTGGCACCGATCGGGGAGTTTCTGGGCAAGTGACGCTGCGGGGCGAGGAGCGGGAGGCGCTGGGCAGCCTGTGCGACGGGGTGGACTGCGACGCGGTCCAGGTCCACCGCGACCCGGCCGACTGGAAGCGGCGGCTGGTGCTCGCGCTCAGCGGACAGCGGGCCGTGGCGCTGGGAAACCATGTCTTTCTGCCGGACGGTGCGGCGGGCGTCGCGCTCCTGGCGCACGAGCTCACCCACTGCGGGCAATATCAGGCCTGGGGACCTCCGACGTATTACGCGCGAGCCATCGCGGACCGCGTGCGTGACGTGCTGCACCTGACCATCGGGTACGGGCCGGGTCCCTACCAGTATGTCCTGGATGGCAGGCCGTTCGAAGCGTACGGGATGGAGCAGCAGGGGCGGATCGTGGAAGACTGCTTCAACGGCGACGCGGGCGCGCAGTCGGTATCGCCCTATTCGCCGACCGCCCGCCGGCGCGGATCAGGCTGACTCAGAGCGCCCGGCGGAGCAGGTCGACGACCTCGTTGTGGCCGGGCGCCGCGGCGAGGTCGACGGCATTCTGCCCGTCGTCACTCAGCGCCTCGACGTCGGCGTTGTGGGCGAGGAGCATGCGAACCATTTCGGCATCGCCCTGCTGGGCCGCACCGTGGAGCGGTGTCCATCCGCCGTGCTGCGCAGCATTCGGGTCAGCGCCATGGCCCAGGAGCAGGGTGACGAGCGCCGCCCGTCCGCCGGCGACCGCGGCGTGCAGCGGCTGATTGGCCATGCCGTTGGTCGAAACGGAGGCCACGTCCGCACCGTGCGAGAGCAGCACCTCGGCAACCTCCCGGTGCCCGAAGTAGGCCGCGAGGTGGAGCGGCGTCCACCCATCGGCGCCCGGCGCGTTCACCAGCGCCGCGTCGCGCTGCAGGATCTCGCGGATTCGCTCGGCGTCCCCGCCCTGGGCGGCAGTGGCAATCTCGGACATGAGGCGACTCCCAGTCAGGAAAGCTGGCGGGTCACGGCGGCGACGAACCGATCCACATCGTCTTCGGTGGTATCGAACGAGGCCATCAGCCGTACTTCGGTCCGCCCTTCATCCCACACGTAGAAGAACGCCTCGGACTGAAGCGCCGCGACGTGGCTTGGCGGCAGGAGAGCGAAGACGGCGTTCGCATCCACCGGCTGGGTGATGGTCACGCCGTCGATGACGCGGAGCCCATCGGCCAGCCGCCGGGCCATGGCGTTGGCGTGCCGCGCGCTCCGGAGCCACAGATCGTCGCCCAGCAGCGCGGCGAACTGCGCCCCCAGGAACCGCATCTTCGACGAGAGCTGCATGGCCTGCTTGCGAAGAAACCGGAAGCGGTCGGCCAGGGCGGGGTCGAAGAAAACCACGGCCTCGCCACCGAGCAGCCCGTTCTTCGTGCCCCCGAACGAAAGCACATCCACCCCCGCTGCCGCGGTGAGCGCGCGGAGCGGAAGCCCGAGCGCGGCCGCGGCGTTCGAGATGCGGGCGCCATCCATGTGCAGCAGCAGCCCGTTCGCGTGGCAGTAGTCGGCGAGCGCGCTGGTCTCGGCCGGTGTGTAGACGGTGCCGTATTCGCTGGACTGGGAGATGGACACGACGCGCGGCTGGACGTGGTGCTGGTCGCCGATGCCGCGGAGGCGGCCGGCGACGGCCTCGGCGGTCACCTTGCCGGCCGGTGCCGGCACGCCGAGGAGCTTGCAGCCGGTGAACTTCTCGGGTGCGCCGCATTCGTCCACGTTGATGTGCGCGAAGTCGGCGCAGATGACGGCTTCGTGCGGCCGTGTCAGCGCCTGGATACCAAGCACGTTCGCGCCGGTGCCGTTGAACACGAAGAAGACTTCGGTCGCGGGACCGAAATGGTCACGGAAGCACTCGACGGCACGTGCGGTGTACGGATCATCGCCGTAGGCGCGAACGTGACCGTCGTTCGCGGCGGCAATGGCGGCGAGAATTTCAGGATGCACGCCGGCGTTGTTGTCGCTGGCGAAGCTACGCGTCATCCGGCACCGTCTCGTCCCAGAGCGCGAAGATGTTGCCATCGGGATCGGCGATCATCGCCATCACGCCCCAGGCCTGCCGGGTCGGCTCGGCGATGAACCGGACGCCGCGATCGTGCAGCATGCCGCAGAAATGGAGCAGCTCGGGCACATGAAAGGTGAGACCGGTGTGCCGGCCGACCATCGCCTTCGAGTCCGGATGGTTGGCCGGGTGGACGCCGAGATGTGGTTCAGACTCGAGAAACTCGGCGCCGAATGAGCCCTGCTTGATGAGCGGGAGGCCCAGCGTATCGCGATAGAAGCCAACCGCCCGCTCGATATCGGTGACGAAGACGGCGACGCTGTACAGGGACCGGATCATGGCCCCGAAGATAATGCCTGCTCCCGCTCCAGCAGAGCGCGCTTCCGCTCCGCGCCCCAGCGATAACCGCCGAGCCCGCCATCGCCGCGGACCACGCGATGGCAGGGTACGATCACGGCGAGGGGATTGGCGGCGCAGGCGGACGCGACCGCCCGCGCGGCGGCCGGCTGCCCGATCTCGCGGGCGACGTCGGCATAGGTGCGTGTCTCGCCGCGGGGGATGCGGGTCAGCGCGTCCCAGACGCGGCGACGGAACGCGGTCGCCCTGACGTCGGTGGGGAGATCGGCGGCGGGCAGTCCGGCGTTCAGCCGCTCCAGCACGGAGTGAAGCAGCGCACGAAGGCGCGGTGCGTCGGCGGACAGCTCGGCGGCGGGGAACTCGGTCCGAAGCCGGGCGGCGAGCGATGCATCGTCGTCACCGAGACTGACGGCGCAGAGACCGCGATCAGTGGCCGCCACCAGCACGCGGCCGAGAGGGGAATCGCCCAGGGCGTATCCGATGTGGAGGCTTTCACCGCCGCGGCGATAGCGTGCCGGCGTCATGCCGAGCGAGGTCGCGGAGCCCTCGTAGAGCCGGCTGCTCGAGCCGTAGCCGGCATCGTACATCGCGGAGCTGACGGTCGCACCGGAGCGGAGTCCGGTCCGGAGGGTGTCCTCGCGACGGGCGGCCGCATAGGCCCTGGGAGTGAGACCGGTCAGCCGGCGGAAGGCCCGCGCCAGATGTGCCGCGCTCGTTCCGAGCCGTCCGGCCAGCGCGGCGGCCGGCACGGGGCCGTTCCCGAGCAGGGCCGTCGCGCGCTCCACGAGCTCGCGATCGGGGTCGCCGGACCGATCCGGCCGGCAGCGGAGACAGGCGCGATACCCCTCGGCGGCGGCGGCCTTGGGCGAGGGGTAAAAG
Source organism: Gemmatimonadales bacterium (assembly GCA_038321865.1). Lineage (GTDB taxonomy): Bacteria > Gemmatimonadota > Gemmatimonadetes > Gemmatimonadales > GWC2-71-9 > JAICUF01. Next base: position 105,787 of record JBBQFH010000005.1, on the reverse strand, counting down.
CGGACCTGCGACCGGCCCGGCCGTTTCGAGGGGCAGCTGGGCCGGCAGAAGATCCGGGTGGAGCGCACGGCGTACACGAACCGGCCGTCGGCGGCCTTGTCGCGGTCGAGCACCGCCTGCCAGGCGGAGTCATCGGCGGCCGGGTGGAGCTGGGCAGCAGTCATTGGTTGTTTCCTCCTGCCCGAAGATGGCATGCGCGGCACGGTCCGGCTATCCGTTTCGAGCGGTCAAATCCGGTCCGCATGCCGAAACCTGTCGTTCCCACCTTTCCTCCGTCAGTCGGGCCGCGTATTCTCCACCGGGCGCACGTCCGTGCGTTCGTCCAACTCTCCTGCACCGCTCCGAGCCGGTTCTCTCCTTAGCGCGAGGTTCCGCCGCATGGAATTGACGTCCCTCGACTGGATCATCGTGGTCGTGAGTCTCGTGCTGTGTTACCTGCCGGCCATGTTCTATCTCCGGCGTGCGACGAAAAATACCAGCGAGTTCTTCACGTCCGGACAGGCGGCACCCTGGTGGCTGGTCGGCACGTCGATGGTCGCGACGACATTCAGCACCGACACGCCGAACCTGGTGACCGACTTCGTGCGCACGCGCGGCGTGTCGTACAACTGGGTGTGGTGGTCGTTCCTGCTGACCGGCATGGCCACGGTCTTCTTCTACGCGCAGCTGTGGCGACGGTCCAAGGTGCTGACCGACCTGCAGTTCTACGAGCTGCGCTACGCGGGCCGGCCGGCGGCGTTCGTGCGGGGGTTCCGGGCGGTGTACCTGGGGTTGTTCTTCAACCTCATGATCATGTCCACGGTCACGCTCGCCGCCGTGAAGATCGCGAACGTGATGCTGGGCTGGGGGCGACTCGAAACGATCGCCATCACCGGGACCGCCTGCGTGCTCTTCGCGGCGGTCTCCGGGCTCTGGGGCGTCCTCGCGACTGATCTCGTGCAGTTTGTGCTCGCCATGGCCGGGGTCATCGGAGCCGCCTACTTCTCGCTGCATCACCCGGCCGTCGGCGGCCTCGCCAACCTGCTCCACCGCATCGACCCGAAGACGCTCTCGCTCCTGCCCGACTTCAGCAACACCTCGCTCACGCTCTCGGTCCTGATCATTCCGCTCACCGTGCAGTGGTGGTCGGTCTGGTATCCTGGCGCGGAGCCTGGTGGCGGGAGTTATATCGCGCAGCGCATCCTCGCGTCGAAGAATGAGCGCCACGCGCTCGGGGCCACGCTCTGGTTCAACGTGGCCCATTACGCGCTCCGCCCCTGGCCGTGGATCATCGTCGCGCTCTGCTCCATGCTGGTGTTTCCCACGCTCGCCGACATCCAGCGCGCCATTCCCCATGTCGATCCGAAGCTGATCGGGAACGACCTGGCGTATCCCGCGATGCTGACACTCCTGCCTGCGGGGATGAAGGGGCTCCTGGTCGCGTCGCTGTTTGCGGCGTACCGATCCACGATGGAGACCCATCTCAACTGGGGGTCGTCCTACCTGGTGATCGACTTCTACCAGCGCTTCATGGCCAAGGGAAAGAGCCAGCGTCACTACCTCTGGGTGTCGCGGTTCCTGACCGCCTTCCTGATGATCACGTGCGGCGTCTTTACCCTCTTCCTCTCGACGGCGAGCGAGGCGTTCCAGCTGCTGCTGTCCATCGGCGCCGGGACGGGGCTGATCTACCTGCTGCGCTGGTTCTGGTGGCGCATCAATGCGTGGAGCGAAATTGCCGCGATGGCCAGCTCGTTCATCATCGGCATCGGATTATTCGTGGCCGGCAAGATGGGGCTCGACATCGCGCCGCATATCGGGCTCCTCATCACGGTCGCCGCGACCACGGCGATCTGGCTGACGGTCACGCTCCTCACCGAACCGACCGATCGCGACACGCTGGTGGCGTTCTACCGGCTGGTGCGGCCGGCCGGCAAGGGGTGGGCGCCGATCCAGGCGATTGCGGGTGTCGGTGGATCACCGGACAGCCTGCCCCAGATGCTCCTCGGGTGGAGCCTCGGCATCACCTTCGTGTATGCCGGGCTGTTCGGGACCGGAAGCTTCATATATGGAAACACGACGGGCGCGGTCATCTGGGCCGTCCTCTTCGTGGTGAGCGGACTCGGGCTCATCCGTCTGATTCCGAAGCTCTGGGCGGGTACGCCAGCCACGTGAGCGGCAAGGCCGTCATCCTCGCGCGCGGGCTCGGCACCCGGATGCGTACGGCAGACAGTGGAGCCCCGCTGGCTGCCGAACAGGCAGCGGCGGCCTCCGCCGGACTCAAGGCGATGATGCCGGTGGGCCGGCCCTTCCTGGATTTTGCGCTCAGCGCGCTGGCGGACGCCGGGTTCGAGCAGGCGTGCCTGGTCATCGGTCCCGAACACGAGGCGATCCGGACTCATGTCGCGGGCCGGGGTCTTCGCCGGATCGCGGTCTCGTTCGCGGTGCAGGAGCAGCCGATCGGCACCGCCGACGCGGTACTGGCGGCGCGCGACTTTGTCGGACTCGACCGGTTCCTCGTGGTCAACGGCGACAACTACTACCCGGTGCCCGTGCTGGCGGCGATGCGCGCTCAGTCGGAGACGGCGGTGGCGGCCTTCTCCCGGGCTGCGCTGATTGCCGACGGCCACATCCCGCCCGAGCGGATCGAACGCTTCTCGGTCCTGGACATTGCTCCGGATGGCTATCTCCGTCGCATCGTGGAGAAACCCGATCCCGCCGAGATCGCCGCCCTCGGTTCCGATCCCAGGATCGGGATGAACTGCTGGCTGTTCGAGTCGTCGATCTTCGAGGCGTGCCGGGAGGTCACCCCGTCGTCGCGCGGCGAGCTGGAGCTTCCGCTCGCGGTCCAGCACGCGATCGAGGCACACCATCTCCGGGTGCGCGCGGTGCCGGCCGACCTGCCCGTGCTCGACCTGTCGAGTCGCGGCGACGTTGCGGCGGTAACGGCGCGGCTCCGGGACGTATCGGTGCGTCCGTGACCGGACGGCTGGAGACGCTGATCGATGCCGGGATGAGCGCCGCCGAGGCGCGGCGGAAGGCGGACTGGTTCGGAGAGCTTGAAAGACTGCTCGGGTCCGCAGGAGGCGATCCGGCCAGGGCGCGGGGCTGGTGGGTGCCGGGCCGGATCGAGTTTCTCGGCAAGCACACCGATTACGCCGGCGGCCGGAGCCTGGTCTGCGCAATCGAGCGCGGGCTCTGCGTGCTTGCGTCGCCCAGGGAGGACAACCGCGTGCGCATGCATGACCTCCGGAGCGGAGAGGCCATGGAGTGCGCGATCTCGCCGTCGGTCGGCTCGGTGCCGGGTCACTGGTCCAACTACGTGATCACCGTCGTGCGCCGTGTCGCCCGCAACTTTCCCGGCCTGCATCGCGGCGCGGATATCGCGTTCGCCAGCGACCTCCCGCAGGCCGCGGGGATGAGCAGCTCGAGCGCACTCGTCGTCGCCGCGTTCCTCGTGGTGTCCGACATCAACGAGCTGGCGAGCCGCCAGGAGTATCGGCGCAACATCCGAACCGCCGACGATCTCGCCGGCTATCTCGGCGCCGTTGAAAATGGCTCGGCATTCGCGGACCTCGGCGGTGACGCCGGCACCGGCACGTCGGGCGGAAGCCAGGACCACGCCGCGATCCTGCGCTCGCGTCCTGGTGCCCTGGTGCAGTACGCCTTTGCCCCGCTCCGCTTCGAGCAGGCGATCGCGCTGCCCGACGACTTCACATTCGTGATCGCGTCGAGCGGGGTGGCCGCGGAGAAGACCGGAGCCGCCCGCCGGGCCTACAATCGCTGCGCCGCCGCGGCCGCCACGATCCTGCAGCAATGGAATCGAGCGACCGGCCGGCAGGACTGCTCCCTCGGCGCCGCGGTGGACTCCGAGGCGGGCGCCGCGGACCGCATCCGTGCGCTGATCCGGACACCCACCGCCGGCGGCTTCGACGCCCCGGCCCTGGTGGACCGGTTCGAGCAGTTCCAGACCGAGAACAGCGTGGTGATTCCCGCTGTCGCGGATGCATTGTCGGAAACCGACCTGGTGACGGTGGGCGCGATGGTGGACGTGTCGCAGCAGTGCGCCGAGCGCCTGCTGGGCAACCAGGTGCCGGAAACGATCGCGCTGGCGCGGTCGGCGCGGTCGCTCGGTGCGGTGGCCGCGTCCGCGTTCGGCGCGGGCTTCGGCGGGAGCGTATGGGCGCTGGTGCCCACCGCCGACACGGAACCGTTCGCGCTGGAGTGGGCGCGGACCTACCGGCGAGCGTTCCCGGTGCCGGAGGAGCGCTCGGAGTTCTTCCCGGCGCGTGCAGGTCCGCCGGCGACTCGCGTGTGAACCTGCTCGACGCGAAGGTCGCCACGACGCTCGACCTCCATGGCTGCGATGCCGCCCGGGCTCGCCAGATGGTGGAGCGGTTGCTGCGCGGCAAGGGCGGCGCCCGCCGGGGCGACGTCGCGCATATCGTCACCGGCCGAGGGCTCGGCTCCGGCGGGCGACCGGTGCTGCGACCGCTGGTCGGACGCATGCTCGCGGGGGAGTTTCGTGGGCTGGTGCAGGAGTATTCGAAGGACCTGAACGAAGGCGGATATCTCGTCCGTCTCCGATGACGACACACACGCCACGCGGGGTTCCATGCGGAAGCTGATTCTCGCCGTCGCACTGCTGAGCGGGACCGAAGTGGCCCGCCTTGCTGCCCAGGAAGCGGAGCCCGCGATCATTCCTCGTCCGGTGAAGCTGACGCCGCACGCCGGCCGATTCCTGCTCACCGCGAAGTCCGTCATCTGGACCGATCGGGCCGACGCGGCGCTCGGGCGCCAGCTCGCCGCCTATTTGGCCCCGGCTACCAGCTACGCGATCGCCGTGCGCATCGGGGGGACGCCTTCCGGCAGCCGGATCGTCCTGACGCGCGACAAGACGCTCAGCCGGCTGGGGCCGGAGGGGTACACACTGGACGTGCGTGCCGGGCGCGTCACGGTGCGGGCGCCGGCCGCAGCGGGGCTGTTCTACGGCATGCAGTCGATCCGGCAACTGCTGCCGGCCGAAATCTTCCGCGAAGCGACGATGACCGGAGTGACGTGGGCCATGCCGGCGGTGACGATCGAGGACTCGCCGCGCTTCCGCTGGCGCGGCGGCCATCTCGACTCGGGCCGGCACTTCATGCCGAAGGAATTCGTCAAGAAGTACATCGACCTGTTGGCGCTCCACAAGATGAATTCGTTCCACTGGCACCTGACGGAAGACCAGGGTTGGCGGATCGAGATCAAGAAGTATCCGCGGCTGACCGAAGTGGGCGCGTGGCGCAGGGAGACGCTCGTCGGCCCATACGAGGCGGACACCGCCAAGCGGGTCTACGACCATCAGCGCCACGGCGGCTATTACACCCAGGCCGACATCCGCGAGATCGTGGCATACGCCAAGGCGCGATTCGTGAACGTGGTGCCGGAAATCGAGATGCCGGGTCACTCGCAGGCCGCGATCGCCGCGTACCCGTGGCTCGGCAATACGGCGGACACGATTCCCGTCATGACCATCTGGGGTGTCAGCAGCTACATCCTCAATCCCTCGGACAGCGCCATCCAGTTCATGAAGGATGTACTCACCGAAGTGATGGTGCTGTTTCCCGGGCCCTACATCCACATCGGCGGCGACGAGGCCCCTAAAGGGCAATGGAAGGCGAGTCCGGTGGCCCAGGCACGGATGCGGGCGCTGAACCTGAAAACCGAGGACGAGCTGCAGAGCTGGTTCACCCGGCAGATGGATGCATTTCTCACGGCGCACGGCAGGCGGCTGATCGGCTGGGACGAAATTCTGGAAGGTGGACTGGCGCCGAACGCGGCGGTGATGTCGTGGCGCGGTATCAGCGGCGGTATCGCCGCGGCGCGAGCGGGCCACGACGTCGTGATGGCGCCGGGAAGCCACACGTACCTCGACCATTATCAATCGCTGAATCGCGGAGCCGAGCCGCTCGCGATCGGGGGCTTCCTGCCAATCGATACCGTCTATGCGTACGACCCGATGCCGGCCGAGCTCGAACCGCGATTCGCCAAGCACATCCTGGGCGCACAGGGACAGGTGTGGACCGAGTACATCGCCGGGCCGAAACAGGTGGAATACATGGCGTATCCCCGGATGTCAGCGCTAGCCGAGATCCTGTGGACGCCTGTGGCCCGGAAGGATTTCGCCGACTTCTCCACGCGTCTCGCCTCACATCTGCGCCGACTGGAGGCGCTGGACGTGAACTACCGGCCGGTCACTCCCTGAGCCAGTCGCTGCGAGTCGTAGAGCGACACCGAGGCGATGTGCGCCGCGCCGCCCGGCGAGGTCGTGGTGAGGCGGACGGCTCGTGCGGTCGTGCGGGAGATGCGATCGAGCTTCCGATGGCCGATCGTGGTCCCGCGTGAAACCATCTCCCACCCGCGGTCGGTCAGGCACTGCACGGTGTAGGTCGAGACCGTCTGACCCAGCTCGATCCGCTCCCCGAGCGAGATGACGTCGAAGGTGGCCGGCCGGCGCAGCCTGATCTCGATTCGGCCCTCGCCTCGAGTCACCCGTGCGCCGCGGGCCAGGTCGTCCGCGAAGAGGGCGGCTCGCGCCGCGCCGAACGCCGCGAGCCGGGAGACGTCGGTGTCATGCAGCAGGCCATCGGTGGTGGGCGGGACATTGAGCAGCAGGCCGCTGTTCCGGCCCACCGACGAAAAGTAGAGGTCGACCAGGTTGCCGACCGACCGCACCTGCTCGTTCTCCGCCGCGTGCCAGAACCAGCCCGGGCGAATGGAGACGTCCGCCTCAGCGGGGCGCCAGACGGTGCCGGCCGGGTCTCCATGCTGCAGCGCGTCAGTAACGCCATCGCCGCTCGCGCCGGGGACGGGGACGGCGGCCGGATCCATCGTGCACCAGTTGGGATCACCGGCGATGCCGCGCTCGTTGCCGCCCCAGCGGATGTCGGGGCCCGCATCGGAGAAGATCACGGCGCCGGGCTGGAGCGACCGCACCAGGCGGTGAATCCGGGGCCAGTCATAGACCTGGCGGCGGCCGTTGGGGCCCTCACCGTTCGCGCCGTCGAACCAGACTTCGGTGATCGGTCCATAGCCGGTCAGCAATTCGGTGAGCTGGGCGCAGTAGTAGTCGTTGTAGCGAGGCGAATCACCGTACGACGGCTCGTGCCGGTCCCAGGGCGAGAGGTAAACGCCGAAGCCCAGGCCGTCGGCGCGGGCGGCAGCGGCGAGCTCGCCGACCACATCGCCCCGGCCGTTGCGCCAGGGACTTCCGGCGACCGAATGGCTGGTGACGCGGCTGGGCCAGAGGCAAAAGCCGTCGTGATGCTTGGCCGTGAGGATCACGGTGCGAAACGCGCCTGCGCGCGCGGCCCGAGTCCACTGGCGGGCATCGAGCCGGCGGGGATCGAAGATCGCCGGATCTTCGGTGCCGTCACCCCACTCCCGGTCGGTGAATGTGTTCACGCCGAAGTGAAGGAACATCGCGAGCTCGCGCCGATGCCAGGCGAGCTGGGCGGGGGAGGGCACGGGGCGCGGAGCGGCCGACGCTCCCCGGCCCGGAACGAGGAACGCGAGCCCCGCGCTGCCGCCGGCGAGCAGCAGGTCCCGGCGGTTCACCGGACGCCGGCCGGCACGAGCGACGGGATGGCCCACGCGAGCGGCGGCGCAGCGTCCGGGGCGACAGCCCGGTAGTCTTCGCCCAGCAGCGCGGCGATCGTGGCGGCGATCTGGCCCTGGGTGACCCGCACCCCTCCGGTGACTTCCCCGACCGCCGGGGTATCGGGCCCGATCACAGCGATCCAGATGTTCTCGGCACCCACGACGTTTTTCCCGTGGTCGGTCCAGTCCTCCCGGGTGGCGCCGCGGCCGTGGTCGGTAGTGATGATGAACGTGGTCCGACCGCGATACTGGGGCATTCCCTGCATCGTGTTCCACAGCTCCGCGATGAACCCGTCTACCCGTTGGGCGGAGCGGAGTGTCTGGTCGTAACGCCGGCTGTGCGCCCATTCGTCCGTCTCGCCATAGCCGACGAACAGGAGCCGCGGGCGCCGCGCCCGGACGTAATCGAGCACCACGGCCTGCATGAACCCGTCGTAGGCGAGGTCATCCCAGAGCCGCGTCGTGGTCGCGTAGAGCCGATTGATCGCGGCCTGGCCCGCCGCGGGATGCGCGACGAATGGCACCTCCCAACCCGCGTGGATGGGGAGGCCGCTCCGGCCGCGATTGAAGATGGCCGGGAACGCGTCCCAGGTGCCGAAGACCGCGACCCGTCCCTTCAGGCCGGCACGGCCGTTCAGCCACTCGAACACCGTCACGTTCGGGTTCGGGCCGGCATCGTTGCGGTCAATACGCGGATCGGGCCGGCCGGAGATCATCTCGTTATAGCCGGGATACGAGAACTTGAGCCCGTTGGTGACGGTCGCCACGCTGCCGCGCGGCACGTTGCCGAAGATCTGCCCCTGCTGCGCGACCTGGCCCCAGATGAACGGCAGCAGCGCCCCGCGCGTCGCCTCGATCGTCGGCCGCCGGAAGGCGCGGCGCGTGCCGGCCGTGTCCTCGACCCCGCCCCAGCGCGCATCGATGAGCGCCGAATCGGCGCCGCGGAACAGCTCCTGCCAGCGGAGCCCGTCGGTGACGATCAGGACGACGTTTTCGGTGCGGCGGGGCTGCTGCGCCGGCAGGGCACGCGGCAGGAGCGCCAACAGCAATGAGACGGGCAGGGTCAGGTGCTTCCACCGGTGAGGCACGCGCGCTCCGTGGTTCGGGCTGGCCGGCCTTTCGCTCAGCGGGCATGAATCGTATTCTGAGGCGGGTCTGCCGATGGCACCCGCTTCCCCTACAATGACTCCGATCGAGACGACGATGATTCTGCGCCTGCCCGCCCGTGTGGCACTGCTGCCGGTCCTGCTGTTCGTATGCGCGACGCTGTCCTGCAGCCAGGGCGGCGGAAGCGTGTCGCCGGCGGGACACTTCAACCGGCTCTCGAGCAGGGAACAGCGGGACGGCTGGCGCCTGCTGTTCGATGGGCGGACGCTCGACGGCTGGCGCGGTTACAAGATGCAGGCCGTGCCGGCCGGCTGGAAGGCCGTGAACGGCACGCTGACCAAGTCGAGCAGCACCGAAGACATCATGACGACCGAACAGTTCGCCAACTTCGAGCTCGCGTTCGACTGGCAGCTCGGCGCAGGGGGGAACGCCGGCGTCTTCTACCGGGGCAACGAGGCGTACGAGCACATCTACTGGACCGCGCCGGAATACCAGCTGCTCGACGACCTGGGCGCGCCCGACGGCCGCAGCCGCCTGACCTCGGCGGGTGCGGCATACGGACTCTATCCGTCGCCGATCGGGGTGCTGCATCGGGTGGGCGAATGGAACAGCGGCCGGATCGTGGTGAACGGATCCCACGTCGAGCACTGGATGAACGGCAGGAAGCTGCTGGAATACGAGCTGGGAAGCGCCGACTGGACCGCCAAGGTGAAGGCCAGCAAGTTCGCCGCGTGGCCCGAGTACGGGAAGCTCCAACGGGGCTACATCGCCTTCCAGGGCGATCACGACGGCACACTCTCGCTCCGGAACATCAAGATCCGGGTGCTGCCATGACCAGCACCCGCGTGCGGCTGTCCGTGATGATGTTTCTGCAGTACTTCATCTGGGGCTCGTGGTTCGTCACCATGGGGACTTATCTGTCCCAGACGCTGCACTTCAGCGGCCGCGAGGTGGGACTGGCGTACGGCGCGACCGCGATCGCGGCGCTGGTGACGCCCTTCTTCGTCGGCATGGTCGCCGACCGGTTCTTCGCGAGCGAAAAACTGCTCGCCGTGCTGCACCTGATCGGCGGCGTGCTGCTCTGGCTGGTGTCCACCCAGACGACGTTCGGGAGCTTCTATCCGGTTCTGATTCTCTACGCCCTCTGCTACATGCCCACGCTCTCGCTCACCAATTCGATCTCGTTCCACCATATCGCCGACCCGGCACGGGACTTTCCGAAGATCCGGGTACTCGGCACCATCGGCTGGATCGTGGCGGGCGTCCTGATCGGGCGCGTCATGCACGCCGACCCGCTCGCCCTGCCGATGCGCGTGGGAGCAATCGGCTCAATCGTACTCGGCCTCTTCTCGCTGGTGCTGCCGCACACGCCGCCCAAGGCGGCCGGCACGCCGTTCAGCGCGCGTGACGCGCTGGGACTCGACGCCCTGGGGCTGCTGAAGGACCGCTCGTTCCTCATTTTCGTGATCGGGTCGTTCCTGCTCTGCGTGCCGCTGCAGTTCTACTACACCTGGACCAACGCGTATCTCAACGAGATCGGGGTGCGCGACGCTGCCTACATCCAGACCTTCGGCCAGATGTCCGAGTTCTTCTTCATGCTGTTGCTACCCTTCGCCCTCCGGCGCTTCGGCATCAAGGGCATCATGCTCGGCGGCATGCTGGCCTGGTCGCTGCGCTACTTCGCCTTCAGCAACGGCAACGCGGGTGCCGGCATGTGGCTCATCTACATCGGCATCCTGCTGCACGGCATCTGCTACGACTTCTTCTTCGTGGGTGGCCAGATCTACACCGACGAGAAGGCCGGCGTGACAATCCGCGCGGCGGCACAGGGATTCATCAACTTCGTGACCAACGGGCTGGGATATTTCGTCGGCGCGTTCGTCTCGGGGTCGGTGGTGGACAACTGGAAGCTGGCCGACGGCTCCGGGCACGACTGGCAGTCGATCTGGATGGTGCCGGCGGTGATGGCGCTGGTGGTGCTGGTCACGTTCGCACTGCTGTTCCGCCCCGCTTCGCGGGCGGGCACAGCCGCCGCATAGTCTACCAAAGGAGATCGCATGGGAGTGTCGAGGCGAAAGTTCGTCGGGACCGGCGCGGCGGCCGGCCTGTTCACCATCGTACCGCGGCATGTGCTGGGCCGCGGATACCGCGCGCCGAGCGACACGCTGAATGTAGCGTGCATCGGGGTGGGGGGCATGGGTCGGAACGACGTGACCGGCATGAGCGGCGAGAACCTGGTCGCCTTTGCCGACGTGGACTGGAAGAGCGCCGAGGACGCCTTCAAGACCTATCCGAAGGTCCGGCGGTACAAGGACTACCGCGAGATGATCGACAAGGAGGGAAAGAATATCGATGCGATCACCGTGTCGACGCCGGACCACTCGCACGCCGCTGCCGCGCTCCTGTCGCTTCGGGCCGGGAAGCACACGTACTGCCAGAAGCCGCTGGCCCGGACCATCGGCGAGGTGCGGGCGCTGATGGAGCAGGCACGCCGGTCACCGAAACTGGCGACGCAGATGGGCAATCAGGGACATGCCGGCGCCGGCACCCGGCTCATTCGCGAGCTGGTGGAGGCCGGCGCAATCGGCGCGGTGAAGGAGGTCCACTACTGGACCAACCGCCCCATCTGGCCCCAGGGCATCGACCGGCCGAGCGAGGCGTTCAACGTCCCGCCCACGCTCGACTGGAACCTCTGGCTGGGCCCGGCGAACGAACGCCCCTACAATCCCGCCTACGCTCCATTCCGCTGGCGTGGCTGGTGGGATTTCGGCTGTGGCGCCCTCGGTGACATCGCGCCTCATGCGATGGACGCGGCATTCTGGACGCTCAACCTCGGGTTTCCGACACGCATCGAAGCCGAGACGTCGCCGACCTACGCCGAGACCGCGCCCAAGATGTCGCGCATCATCTATGAGTTTCCCGCCCGCGGCACCCGGCCCGCGTTGAAGGTGTTCTGGCGCGACGGCGGCCTGACGCCGGGCCGGCCGGCCGGATATCCGGCGGACGCGATCTGGCCGCTCGGCGGCGATCCCGGCCACCAGCTCTGGGTCGGCACCGCCGGCATGCTCGTGGCCGATGTGTACGGTGACAATGTCCGGCTCGTGGACCCCGCGCATGACAAGGAGCTCAAGGCGCATCCGCCGGCGCAGAAGTATCCACGCACCGAGGGGGTCCACAAGGAGTGGATCGCCGCGATCAAGGGCGGCACCCAGCCGGGCTCCAACTTCAACGGTCATTCGGGGCCGCTGACCCAGATGGTGCTGCTGGGCAATTTTGCGGTGCGCATGCAGCAGCCGATCGAGCTCAATTCGGAAACGGGTGAGATCAGGAATACCGGTGTGCCGCCCGAGTATCTCAAGCCGGTGTATCGGAAGGGCTGGACGTTGTGATCCTGGAGGCCTGCGTGGACTCGATCGAGTCCGCGCTGGCCGCCGAGGCGGGTGGCGCGGGCCGGCTGGAGCTGTGCGACAATCTCGCCGAAGGCGGGACGACACCGAGTGCCGGAATCATCGCGGTATGCCGGGAGCAGGTCGGCATACCGCTTTTCGTACTGATTCGCGCCCGCGGCGGCGACTTCGTGTATTCGAATCTCGAGGTCGAGGCGATGTGTCGCGACATCATCATGTGCCGCGAGCTCGAGGTGGATGGTGTAGTCATCGGCGCCCTTCGGTCAGACGGACGCGTCGACCTGGAGACGACCGCTCGCTTCGTCGAGACTGCCCGGCCGATGGCGGTCACCTTCCACCGCGCCTTCGACGGGTGCCGGGACGCCAGCCGAGGCCTCGAGGAGTTGATCGAGCTCGGAGTCGACCGCGTGCTGACATCGGGTCAGGCCGCCACGGCTCTCGAGGGCGCAGTCGCCCTCGCCGCGCTGGTTCGGCAGGCCGCCGGCCGCATCATCGTGCTGGCCGGAGGCGGCGTCAGCGAAAAAAACGTGGCCGCGCTGATCGGTGCCACCGGGGTCAGCGAGGTGCATGCGCGTGGTGTTTCGGTCAAGACCGACCAGATGCAGTTCCACAATCCACTCGTGTCGATGATCAGGGCGGTGCCGCCGGAGGGCTCCCGCATGGTCACGGATGCAAACCGAATCCGCCGGCTGGTGGAGCTCATCGGCAAGGCATCCGTCTCCCCTCAGCGTTGATTCCCGACCGCAACCAACTTCGCACCGTTTCCGCACAATTCCAGCACCAGGTCGGCATTGCTGGCACCAGGCCCGGCCGCTACAGTTGGCCTAGCCGTCACCCGGAGCCCTGCTTGCCCGTTTCGCGTCCCAGTCGCCCGATCGCCTGGTCACTCCTCCTGCTCGTCGCGACATTCGCCGCAATGGCGCTCGCGGCGATCCAGGCCCAGCGCGCGGCGCGGCTCCAGCGGCAGACAGCGGAACAGCTGGTGCATGACTACGCGGCATTCGCGGCGTGGAGCTACCAGCGCCATGTGAACAATGCGCTGAGTGAAGCAGGGTGGCAGGTGCTCAACCCGATCCTGCATCGGGAAACCCACATGCTGCTGAACCATCCGAGCGCCGCCCGCCTGCTCGACTACCAGCGCACGTCGCTCGCCCAGTGCAACTGCAATCCGAAGTATCGCGCCGAAATGTTCTTTGCCTTCACGCTCGGCGCCGACACGATGGGGACCGCCGGCGCCGAGCCGGATTCCGCTATGCGGCGCTGGATCCACTCCGAACTGACCGCCAGGTTACGGGGGCTGGCCCGGACGAGCGAGCGGATGGCGCTGGTGTCCGGGCGGGTGCACGGGCAGGAGCGCATGTTCGCGTACGGCCTGATGCCGAACTGGCATGCTGACACGATCGTCTACGGCTTCACCTTCGATCCGGCGACGATGTCCGCGGTCTTTGCGGATGCGTTTACGGCGAACGGGCTGCTCCCGGCGGCGGTCACCCGCGGCCTGCCCAACGACTCGATTCTGGCCGTGCGGGTCACCACTGCGGGCGGCGTCCGGCTGTTCGCATCATCCAGCGATGCGGACTGGAGCCGAGCGGCCAATGACACAGTCCGCACCGCGGCGGCGGGCCTCCACATCACCGCCGCGGTTCGCCCGGCGCTGGCAGGGCAGGTACTGCGGGGCGGACGGTCGACATCCGGTCTCCTCCTTGCACTGGTCCTGATTTCAGCTGCTCTCGCGGTGGTCGCGTTGCGCCAGCTCCGCCGCGAAAGCGAGCTCGTACGGCTGCGTTCCGATTTCGTCTCCAGTGTCTCCCACGAGCTGCGTACACCGCTCGCACAGGTACGCCTGTTTCTCGAAACACTGCGACTCGGCCGGTTCGAGACCGAGGAACAGCGCGAATGGCTCCTTGCCCACCTGGACCGCGAAACCACTCGGCTGGGGAACCTGGTGGATAACGTGCTGCAGTTTTCCCCGGCGGGCCATCAGCCCACGCCGCCGCCACTCGAGCCCCTTGATGTGGCCACGGAAGTCGGAGAGACCGTCCGGGCATTCGCGCCGCTGGCGCGCTCGCGCCGGGTGGAGATTCGCATGGAGCTTGCGCCGGGCCTGGTCGCGCCGCTCGATCGGGCGCGCTTCCGCCAACTGGTGCTCAACCTGCTCGACAACGCGGTGAAATACGGGCCGCCGGGCCAGACCGTCACCGTTGGAGCTACGACTCGCGGATCCTCCGTTCGCGTCAGCGTCGCGGACGAAGGCCCCGGCGTCCCGCCGGCCGAGCGGGAACGGGTGTGGGAGCCATACTTCCGCGGTCGCAGTCCCGATGTGCGGGCCATCGGCGGAAGTGGGATCGGCCTGTCCGTCGTGCGTGAGGCGGTGGAGCGCCACGGCGGCAGTGCCTGGATCGATCCCAACGTATCGCGCGGCACGACCGTCATCATCGAGATTCCTGGCCTGCCGGCGACTCGTCCCGCGCCCGTTGGCGTGTCGCCATGACCAGCCGCATCCTCGTGGTCGAGGACAACGCCGAGCTGGCTGATGGCGTACGGTACAACCTTGAGCTCGAGGGATATGAAGTGTCCGTCGCCGGCGACGGGCACCGCGCGATCGAGCTGGCCCGCCAGTGGCGCCCCGATCTCGTCGTGCTCGATCTGATGCTGCCGGGCGTGGATGGCTATCGGGTACTGCAGGCCATGCGCGCCGCGGGCAACCGGGTGCCGGTGCTGATTCTCAGCGCCCGCGGCGAAGAGGCGGACAAGGTGCGGGGCTTCCGGCTCGATGCTGACCAGTACGTCACGAAGCCGTTCGGCCTGCTCGAGCTGCTCGAACGGATCCGCTCGCTGCTCCGACGGGCCGCAAACGGCGCGGCGCATCCCGCGCTGGCGCCGATTCGCTTCGGCACGATCGAGGTGGAACCCGCATCGCGCGGAGTCACCCGCTCCGGCGCTGCCGTGACGCTCACGCCCAAGGCGTACGAGCTGATGCTTGCGCTGGTGCGCCGCAACGGCGCGGTGGCGACTCGCGTGGACCTGCTGCGCGAGGTCTGGGGCCAGGAGGGCGACGTGCTTACGCGCACCGTCGACTCGCATATGGCGGAACTTCGCCGCAAGCTCGAGGACGACGCGGCGGAGCCCGGTCATTTCCTCACGGTCTGGAAGGTGGGATACCGCTTCCGTCCCTGACGGCCCCTTCGCGACATCTCCGCACAGAACTCGCACGAATCGGCGACCGAACCTGCGCCATTGCCGGTGACCGCCTCCCTATGATGTCGTCGGGGTTCGACTTCATCCACCGGAGGTTCCGCCATGATCGCTCATTTCGCCGCCGCGCTCCTCTCCATGAACGGCGCACCCAGACAGCCGGCCGATCCGGCGGTGCCGCTGGTCGTCAGCCCGGCATGGGTGAAGGCTCATCTGACGGATCCCAGGCTGATCATCCTGACTGTCGGCCCCCGGCCGGCGTACGATTCCCTGCATCTGCCGGGCGCGCGTTACGTCGACTTCCACGCATTCACCGCGCCGATGGCGATGGATGGCAAGCAGCATCCAGGCCTGGCGCTCGAACTGCCCACGTCCGCGCGCTTCGACTCCACGCTGCGAACACTGGGCATCACGGACGACTCGAGAATCGTGGTGTACGCCACCAGCGGATGGGTGACTCCGACCGCCCGTCTGGCGCTCACGCTGGACTGGGCCGGGTTCGGTGGCCGAGTCGGCTTCATGGAGGGCGGCGCGGAGGGATGGCGGCGGAGCGGCGGCGCCCTCACCGCCGACCTCCCCTCCGTGTCGCCCGGAACGGCCCGTACCCGGCCACATCCGGCCTACTTCGTGTCCGCTGACTTCGTCCAGGCGCACCTGCACGATCCGAAGGTGGCGATCATCGACGCGCGGGACGCGGGATTTTACCTCGACACCATCAAGAGCAGCATGCCGCGCGGCGGGCACATTCCCGGCGCGCACAGCATCCCCTACACCAGCCTGACAGATTCGCTGGACAACCTGAAGAGCGAGGGCGCACTGCGGAGTGCGTTCCGTGCCGCGGGCGCCGCGCCGGGCCGTATCCTCGTCGTCTATTGCCACATCGGGCAGCAGGGGAGCTGGGTCCGCCTGGTGGCGCGCTCGCTCGGCTATGACGCGCGGCTCTATGACGGATCGTTTCAGGAATGGAGCGCGCGGGCCGACCTGCCCGTCGAGGGCGACAGCCATCACACCGCGGCGGCAGGGCAGTGACGCGCATCGCCGGGTTGGCCGGAGTCGTGACGGGCTCGGACGCACGCGTGCCGGTGCTCGGCGGCGGCGAGCGACGCTACGTCCCCTTCGACAACGCGGCGAGCACGCCACCGTTTGCGAGGGTGCTGGACGCGATCGGCGGCATGGCGGCGTGGTACGGCAGTGTGCACCGCGGGGCGGGATTCAAGTCGCGCATCTCCAGCGATGCGTACGACTCGGCCCGCCAGGACGTCCAGCGGTTCGTCGGCGCCGACTCGAGTCGTAGTGTCGTGCTGTTCGGCCGGAACACCACCGAGGCGCTCAACCACGTCGCGGCCTCGTACCGGTTCGAGCCGGGGGCGGTGGTCCTGGTGAGCGGGATGGAGCATCACTCGAACGATCTCCCGTGGCGGAACGTCGCGCGGGTCGTCCACGTGGCGGTGGACGCGTCGGGCCGGGTGGATGAGCGCGACCTGCGAGCCAGGCTGCGCGAATACGGGCGGCGGGTGGCGTTGTTCGCGGTGAGCGGTGCATCGAACGTCACCGGTATCGTGAACCCGGTGCATCGCTGGGCGCGCTGGCTGCATGAATCCGGTGCGCGCATCGCGGTGGATGCGGCGCAGCTGGCGCCGCACCGTCAGATCAACGTCGGCGATCCGGACGATCCCGAGCATCTGGACATCGTCGCATTCTCCGCCCACAAGATGTACGCGCCGTTCGGCATCGGCGTGCTCGTCGCGCCAGCGGCGCTGTTCGATCCGGACCGGCCCTATCAGTCGGGCGGCGGCACGGTGGAAACCGTGGACCCCGATGCCGTCGCATGGACGGAATTGCCGGACCGGGAAGAGGCGGGGACGCCGAACGTTCTGGGCGCGGTGGCGCTCGGCGCCGCAATGCGGATCTACGGCGAAATTGGCTGGTCGCGCATCATCGAGCACGAGAGGGCGCTCGCGTCGCGCGCACGTCTGGAGATCGGGGCTATTCCCGGCGTGACCCTGTACGGAGATGCCGAGCCGGCCGACGCCGACGACCGTCTGGGTGTCATCCCGTTCAACGTCGCCGGACTGCCTCACGCCCTGGTCGCCGAGATTCTGGCTGACGAGTGGGGCATCGGGACCCGCAGCGGATGCTTCTGCGCCCATCCGTACGTAAAGCGGTTGCTGGGCCTCTCTCCGCTCGCTGAAGCCCAGGCGCAGCTCCGGATCCTGCGCGGTGACCGGTCGGACGCCCCCGGAATGGTCCGCGCGAGCATCGGACTGCAGAACACCGAGGATGACGTGGACATGCTGGTCACCGCTCTGGCGGAGATCGCGGCCGGACGATTCCGGCGCGGCTACGTGCTCGATCCCGTGGCGGGAAGCTGGACGCATCCTGAGCTGCCGACGGCCATCCCTCAGCGGAGGAGCGCGTGAGCACGCAGCTTCCCCGCTACTGGAATCCGTACGCGGCCGGCCTCGCGTTGGGGATCGTGCTGCTGGGCACGTTCGTGCTGGTGGGGCGCGGGCTCGGCGCCTCCGGTGCGTTCATGCGCATGGTATCGTTGGGGGTCGAGACTGTAGCGCCGGCCCGCGTCATGGCGAATCCGGTCTACCGGGATGCGGGCGACGAGGCGGGCGGACCGATGGTCAACTGGCTGCTGCTCGAAGTGGCCGGGATGGCCGTGGGAGGGGCGATCTCCGCCGCCGCCGCAGGGCGGTGGCATGCGGTGGTCGAACGAGGGCCGACCACGCGGCGGCCAGGCCGTGTGCTGATGGCATTCGCCGGTGGAACCGTCATGGCCTTCGGCGCGCGACTGGCGCGCGGCTGCACCAGTGGGCAGGCGCTGAGCGGCGGCGCCGTGCTCGCTGCCGGCAGCTGGGTGTTCATGCTGGCGCTTTTCGCGGGTGCCTATGGAGCGGTCGCGCTGTCCCGGAAGCAGTGGCGATGATCTCTCCCCGCGCGGCACTCTGGCTCGCGCTGCCGATCGGGGCCGCGTTCGGGGCAGTCCTCGAGCGCGCCGGCCTGGCCGACCCGCGCAAGCTCGCCGCACAGTTCACCCTCACCGACCTCACGGTGCTGAAGGTGATGATGACGGCGATCGTGACGGCTGCCGCTGGGCTGTTCTGGCTGGCCCGCATGGGATGGCTCGATCCGGCGGCCGTGTACCTGCCGCCGACCTACGTGCTGCCGCAGCTGATCGGTGGACTCATTTTCGGCGTCGGGTTCGTCGTCGGCGGTTACTGCCCGGGAACGTCGTGCGTCGCGGCGGCCGCCGGGCGGGGCGACGCGCTGGCACTGATTGGCGGGATGCTGGCGGGGACCTTTGCCTTCGCCGAGCTTTTTCACTGGATTCGGCCTCTCTTCGACGCTACACCGCTTGGCCCCGTCACCTGGTACGGACTGGCGGGGCTTTCCAAGGGTGCTGGGGTCGCGCTGCTCGTCGTGGGGGCCGTGCTGGCCTTTGCGCTTGCGGAGCGGATCGAGCGCAAGCGGCACTCCGGGCGCCGCCGTCTGGCCGTTGCCACGGTCGCCGGAAGCCTTGCATTGATCACCGCGGCGGCCGGCGGCGGGCCGCGCACACGCAATGAGGCACCGCGGCCCACTCCATCCGCGGCGCCCCATTCGGTTCCTCCCTCTCCGCAACCGCAGCAAATCCCCAAATGGGATTCGCCCATCAAGTGCTGACGCCGTCTATTTCTGCCGCGCGATCACCTTGTCCTTGATCTTCGCGTACGTCGCCGCGGGGATGATGTGCCGGCGGACCAGGTCGTCCTTGGCACGATAGGGCCGGCCCTGCACGATCTTCGCCGAATATGCCGTACCGATTCCCGGCAGCGCCGCCAGCTGATCGGCGGATGCGGCATTGAGATCGAGCAGCGTCGCGGCCGCCGTGGTCGTGGCCGTCGTTCTGGTGCTGGTCGCGGCCGGCGCCCTGACCGGCGAGGCGGAGGGCTGAGCCGCCCCGGCGGCGGCGGCCGGGGCCGGGGCCGCGGCGGCAGGGCGGGGCTTTGCGGAAGTTGCGGCCACCGGCTTCTGCGCGAGCAGCGGGTGCACCGCGACCAGCGCGAGCACACCCGCTGAACCAACCAACCGTGCGAGGGACATTTCGGCCTCCTCCGTTTGCGTGAGGACCAATCCTGGCTCATTCCGGTGAACGGAGCGCCGATGATCGCGGCCCTGGGGGCCGCCGGCGCCTCGTTCGGCCGTCAGAGGCAAACGGTGTGCCGAGCTCAGTCCGTGTCGGCGAGCTCCCGAAGCCAGATGTTCCGGTACCGAACCTTGCGGCCATGATCCTGGAGGGCGAGCGGCAGGCGGTCGGCGTGCGGCTGATACTTCGCGATTTCTCCGTGCACGGTCCATCCGGTGATCGCGGTGTTGTCCTGCACCAGCACGCCGTTGTGCAGCACGGTGACCCGCGCCGGCCGGGTGACGTTGCCGCGCGCGTCGAAGCGCGGACGATGGAACACCATGTCGTACGTCTGCCACTGGCCCGGCGCGCGACTCGCGTTCACCAGCGGCGGCGTCTGGCCGTACACGGCGCCGGCCATGCCATCGGCGTAGGTCAGGTTGTGGTAGGTATCGAGTACCTGGATCTCATAGCGACCCATCAGGAACACGCCGCTGTTGCCCCGCTCCTGGCTCTCGCCTTCGGCCGGCACCGGGGAGGCCCACTCCACGTGCAGCTGCACGCTGCCGAAGCTGCGTCGCGTGCGGATGGTGCCCGCGCCGGGCGCGACCTCGAGATACCCGCCGCGCAGCGTCCACTTCACCGGTGCGCCGCTGTCGGTCTGCCACGCGGCGGCCGACTTGCCGTCGAAGAGTACGACTGCGTCCGAGGGCGGCGGAACCAGTCCCGCCGTGCCGGCCGGCGCCGAAATAACCGGCGGCCGGGGACGGTCCATCGAATTGGGCGGCCACGTCCGGTCGCCCTGGGCCAGACATGGGCCGGCCGTGGCCACAGCCGCCAACATCGCCAGTCCCGCGATCTTTGCGCTCGTCACGGTCTCCACTTCCCTTTCGCAACAGCCGGCATGAAGCCGGCCAGTCCGCGCGGCGGAAACGCAATCGTGCGCCCCTGTTCCGCGCTCATGTAGGCACTCATCAGCATCTTCACGACCTCGAGGCCGTCCTCGAACGTCAGCAGTGGCTTCGCCTTTCCCTGAAACACGCGGACGAAATGCCGATTCTCGGCCTCATAGCCGTACGCCATCGGCTCGTTGGCCACCACCGGCATCAGGCCGGTCTCGGCATTCTGCTTTTCGACGAGATCTTCCCCCGCGCGACCCGACACTTCCCGGCTGAAGAACAGCTTGAGCCCCGCATCGAGGGTGTTCCATGACATCGAATACTCGGGCCCCAGCAGCTCGGCGGAGAGCCTGAGGCCGGCGCCGACGAAGCTCCACGACGTCGTGGCTTCGCCGAAGACCCGGTAACCGTCATCGGTCATGAATTCGATGGTGACGCTGGCGAAGTCCTCCGAGGGGCGGCGGCGGTAATCCACCTCGGATCCCATGGTACGCTTGAGCTTCCTGGCGTACGCCGGGCGCGACCACTTGAGGCTCGCGATCCGGGCCGTGACACTGACCGGCGCGACGGTCGACAGCGGCTCGCCCGGCCGGGTCAGCAGATGGCGGACGACCAGCGCCGAATGACACATCATGTCGTTCAGCACGCCGCCGCCCTGCAGCTTCCCCTGCCAGAACCACGGCATGTGCGGGCCGCTGTGCTCCTCGGCGGCGCGCGCGAGATAGGGACGACCGGTGAGCTTCGCGCCGCGCGCCCAGATCAGATTCCGGCCGGTTTCGACCTGCGGCGCGAAGAGCTGATTTTCCAGGTAGCCGGTCGCGAGCCCGGCGCGCCGCACCAGCCGGATGACCTCGTTCGCCTCGGCGACGTTCCGGGCCAGCGGCTTCTCGCAGGCGAGTCCCTTGAGCTCTCCCTTGCCGCGCTCGATCGCGTCCACGATCTCCTCGACGTTCTCGATCCGGGCCTGATTCGGCCCGCAGAGCCAGAGCGCATCGATCTTCGGATCGGCCACCATCTCGCCGATCGACCGGTACGCCCTGGCGCGGCCGATATCGAGCTTCCGTGCGTACGCGGCCGCCTCACCGGCGCGCGCGGCATTGGGACTCCACACGCCGAGTACGTCGGCGTCGCGGACACCGGTCCACGACTGCATGTGGAAGCGGGCGTTGAAGCCGCTGCCGATGAAGCCGACGCCCAGGGGTCTCCCGCTCATGTGTAGCCCTCGTAGGACACGCCGAGCCTGGCGAGCGCCTCCGGCGGACAGCCGTTCCAGACAGGCACCACGGTGTTGCCGATGTAGCGCAGGTCCTCCGTCCCCATCCTGCTGGAAAAGAAGCCGGACGCCGTGAAGTCGCGGAACCGGTTGAAGAACGCCACCCCCTGGCTCAGCTCGGGCCTGGCCTTCTTCGGCCAGGCGATGTCGTCGAGCAGCGCCTTTCGCTGCGGGACGCTGCAGTCGACGAACGCCTTGTCGTAGCGGTCGCGGGACTCGTTGTCGAGCCACGCGAGGCCGCCGCGGATCGCGGTCTGGCCATCGGGGTACTCGGTGAGGATGTAGTCCATGAACTCGGGCACGCCGGCGTCACTCGCGCTCCCGGAGCGGTCGTCCTTTGGGATGATCAGGTCGGCGAGCAGCGTCACGGTCGCGTGCTCATGCGGAGTGAAGAATTTCGTCGGCACCTTCCCGCCCGTCGCGGCGGCACTGTCGCGCGCTGCCTGTCCGGCCTGATGCGCCTTGTCCGCGACCTCGGGTGTGCATGACATCGTCGCGGCGGCGACGCTCACCCCGAGCATGCGGAGCACGTCCCGGCGGTTCAGCTCGCTCATACGGCCCCCTGCTTCCGCTGGCTGGCGATGTACTCACCCGTCCGCATCGCGAGGGCGAGGATGGTCCAGGTGGGATTCTTGTCGGCCTGGGAGACGAACGGCCCGCCATCGGCGATGAACAGGTTCTTCACGTCATGGGCCTGGCAGTTGGCGTTCACCACCGAGGTCTTCGAGTCCTTCCCCATGCGGGTCACGCCGAGCTCGTGGATGATGCGGCCGCCGGACGCGATGCCGTATCCCTGTTCCTTGGTCGGCATCGGGGAGAACACTTCCCCGCCCATCTCGGCGATGAGCGCCCGGAACGTCTCCTGCATGTGCTTCACCTGGTTGTATTCGTGGTCGCTCCATTTCCAGTGGAAGCGGAGCACCGGAATGCCGTACTTGTCCACCACGTCCGGGTCGAGCTCGCAGTACGAATCGGCGTTGGGAATCATCTCGCCGCGGCCGGAGAAGCCGACCGTGGCGCCGTAGTAGCGGCGATAGTCGTTCTTGAGCGAGGCGCCGTAGCCGCCGCCGGTGGGATAGCGGTGGATGCCGCCCATGAATCCATACGACGGCGCGCCCAGCCCGCCCCACACCTCGATGTGGTATCCCCGCGGAAAGTTCACCTTCCGGTTGTCCACCCACCACGGCATGTAAATGTGCCCGCCCCCGACGCCGTCCTCGTTGTGCGGCACGTGGTCCATCAACCTGGGGATGAAGCCGGCGACGTCGGTGCCCGTGGTGTCGGTGAGGTACTTGCCGACGACACCGCTCGAGTTGGCCAGGCCCTGCGGGAACCGGGATGACCTCGAGTTGAGCAGCAGGCGCGCCGACTCGCAGGCGCTGGCCGCGAGCACGACGACGCGCGCGAGCACGTGTTCGTCGGCGCCGCTCGCCTTGTCGACGTAGGCGACACCGGTGGCGAGGCCGTTCCGGTCCGTCGTCACCTCCCGCGCCATGGCATTGGCCAGGATGGTCAGCTTGCCGGTCTTGAGGGCCGGAAGCAGCAGGACGTTGGTGGAGGTGAAGTTGGCGTTGACGGCGCAGCCGCGGTTGCACTGACCGCAGTTGTGACAGGCAGGCCGGCCGTTGAGCGGGCGCGTGAGGATCGAGAGGCGTGCGGGAATACAGGTGACCTTCAGCTTGTCGGATGCCTTCTTGACCATCAACTCGTAACACCGGGGCTTCGGTGCCGGGAGGAAAAACCCGTCGGGATGATTGGGCAGGTTCTCCCGGCTGCCGAAGATGCCGACCAGCTGGTCGACCTTGTCGTAGTAGGGCTTGATTTCGTCGTAGCTGATGGGCCAGTCGTCTCCCAGGCCGTCGCGGCTCTTGCCGCGGAAGTCGTCGGGACCGAACCGGAGCGAGATCCGGCCCCAGTGATTGGTCCGGCCGCCCAGCATCCGGGCGCGCCACCAGTCGAACTGGGTGCCGGGGGCCCGGGTGTAGGGCTCGCCCTCGATGCTCCAGCCGCCGATGCAGGCGTCGAACTCCCCGAACGGCCGCTCCTTGGTGGAGGCACCGCGCCGCTCCGAGTCGTACGGCCACTTGAGCATGGCGCTGTCCTTCATGTTGTCCCACATGCCGCCGGCCTCGAGCACGACGACGTCGGCCCCGGCCTGGGTGAGCATGTGTGCGGCCATGCCGCCGCCGGCGCCCGAGCCGACGATGCAGACGTCGTATGTCTTGCGGGGAGGTGCGAAGCCCATGGAGCCTCGTGAGGTATGATGTAGAACTGCGGAAGAATTGAAGCTATGCGCTCAGGCGAGTGCCCGAAACCCCTCGCGCCAGCGGACGAAGCCCTCGATCGCCGCATACTCCGCCAGCCCCAGCCGGTCGAAGATCTGCGCCGTCTCCCGATTGCGCGCCTCGGCACGCTGCCAGAATTCCCGCTCGTCCGTGCCGGGAAACATCGCGCGGTCCTTCTGCGACTGGTGCTTGAAAATGGCGTTCCGCTTCCGCAGCACTTCATCGGGACTCAGCGGCACCGCCATCTCGATCCGCTCGGGCTCCCACTCCTGCCAGGCGCCGCGATAGAGCCAGACCTCGCAGGCGCGGAACCAGTCGGCGTCACGGCAGCGGTCGAAGGCCGCGACGATCGCGGCGAGGCAGACCCGGTGGGTGCCGTGCGGGTCGGACAAATCGCCGGCGGCGTAGATCTGCTGCGGGCGGATGCGGGCCAGCACCTCGGCGACACGCGCGATGTCGGCCTCGCCCAGCGGGTTCTTGCGCACGGCGCCGGTCTCGTAGAACGGCAGGTCGAGAAAATGGAGCCGGTCCACCGGGATGCCACTGTCACGGCCAGCCGCCCGCGCCTCGCCGCGGCGGATCAGGGTCTTGATCTGCCTGACTTCCGGTGTGTCGATCTGCCCAGGCTCCTTCCGTCGCAGCGCGTCCTCGATGTGCCGCTCGATCCGCTCGGCGAGATCGGCGCCGATGCCGAAGATGCCGTTGAATTCGGCCGCGAACTCCGCAAACCGGATCGCGTCCACGTCGAACACCGCCAGATTGCCCGAGGTCTGATACACGACGTGCACCTCGTGCCCCTGCTCCTGGAGCCGGATCAGGGTGCCGCCCATCGAGATCACGTCGTCGTCGGGATGCGGTGAGAAGACGATGATCCGCTTGGGAAAGATCGCGTCGGTCGGCCGGGCGATGTCGCCCGGTCGCTTGAGCGCGACCGGCTTTCCCCCTGGCCATCCGGTGATCGTCTCGGCGAGGCCGCGAAACACGTCGATGTTGATCTCGTGAGCCGACCCGCGCTCGGCCACCAGGTCCTGCAGGCCCTCCTCGTTGTAGTCGCCATCGGTGAGCTTGAGGATCGGCTTGCCGAGCTTTCGCGCCAGCCAGATCGTGGCCTTCCGGGTGGAGGTCGGCCCCCACTCGACGGCACCCACCAGCCACGGCGTCCGGAAGCGCGTCAGCTCCGCCGCGGCGGCCTCGTCCAGCACCACTTCGGCGTTCGGGTGCTGCTGCAGGTAGCTCGCGGCGACTTTGGGGGTGACCGGCCCCTCGATCGCCTGCGCCACCACGGCGGCCTTGTGCTCGCCGAAGGCGATCAGCACCAGCCGGCGTGCCTCGAGGATGGTGCCGACGCCCATGGTGATCGCACGCCGGGGGACGAACTCCACCCCGGAGAAATCGCTCGCCGCGTCGAGGCGCGTCACCCGGTCGAGCGTGATCAGGCGGGTCCGGCTGTCGGCGCCCGATCCCGGCTCGTTGAAGCCGACGTGCCCGGTGCGGCCGATGCCGAGGATCTGCAGGTCGATGCCGCCGGCATCGCGGATCGCCCGTTCGTAATCGCGGGAGTACTGGGCCACCTCGGCGGCGGCGATGGTGCCGTCCGGAACGTGGATGTTGGCGGGCTCGATGTCCACGTGGTCGAACAGGTGCTCGTGCATGAACCGGTGATAGCTCTGAAGCGCGGCCGGCTGGATGGGGAAATACTCGTCCAGGTTGAACGTGACGACGTTCCGGAACGACAGGCCTTCGGTCCGGTGCAGCCGCACGAGCTCCGCGTACACCGTCATCGGCGTGGAACCGGTGGCCAGCCCGAGGACGCAGGTCCGGCGCTCGGCCGCGCGTGCGCCGATCAGCGCCGCGATGTCTCTGGCGACGGCGACACTCACCTCCTCCGCGGTGGGGAAGACGCGGGTCGGAATGCGCTCCCGCGCAAACGTGTCGGTCATGGCATCACGGGGACGCGCACATCAGACGCGACAGATGGCGACCGCCTGCCGGAGTGACGTGAGCGGATCGCGGCTGGGCTCGAACTCGTGGGCGACAAAGCCGGTGAAGCCGGTGTCGGCGATGGCGCGCGCGATTGCCGTGTAGTTGAGCTCTTGGCCCCCGTCGATCTCGTGGCGCCCCGGCACACCGCCGGTGTGGAAGTGGCCGATCGCGGCCTGATGATCGCGAATCGTCCGGATCACGTCGCCTTCCATGATCTGCATGTGATAGATGTCGTAGAGGAGCTTCACCCTGGGCGAGCCGACGCCCTCGATGACACGTACGCCGAACGCGGTCCGGTCGCCCATGTAATCCTTGTGGTCCACGCGGCTGTTGAGCAGTTCCACGCAGATCGTCACCTTCTGCTCTTCGGCCAGGGAGCGAATCGCGCCAAGCCCGGCAATGCAGGCATCCGCTCCGGCATCGTCGCTGATGCCGCGCCGGTTGCCGAACATGGCGATCACGTTGGGCACCCCGTGCCGGGCAGCGAGCGGGATGGTCCGTTCGAGCTCACCGAGGAGCATCCGGTGGTTGGCGCGGTCGTTGAATCCGGTGGCGATGAAGTCGCGGCGGTCGGCCGGGTAGCCCATGGATGCGACCAGCCCGTGGTCGGCCACCTCGTCCCAATCCGCCGGCTGCAGCAGGTCGATGCCCGCGAGCCCCATCGCCCTTGCCGCACGGCAGAAATCGCGCAGAGGGATCGACTCGAACGGCCAGCGTGACACCGACTGGCGGAGCCTGCCGGCAGCAGGCGCCTCCGCGTGAATCGCCCCGCTGCCCAGCGCCGCCGCGCCGAGAATGCCGGCGGAGGCCGCGAGCATGCCACGACGGGACAACGGCATGTCGGTCAGAAACGCAGTCCGCGCAGGTAGCCGTAGCTCGCCGCGATGCTCACGAACGGGTCGGCCGGCTCGTCGTGCTCGACGAAGAAGTGCCGGATCCCCGCCTGGTTCCGGTGCGCGAAGATCGTCCGGAAGTCGATCCGTCCCTGGCCGACGTCCACCATCTTGCCGTCCGCCGCCCGATCCTTGACATGGACCAGCGGGAAGCGGCCCGGGTACTTCGCGAAGTAGGCGAGCGGATCGCCGCCGCCCTGCACGATCCAGAACAGGTCCATCTCGAACTGCACCAGTTTCGGGTCGGAGTTGGCGAGCAGGATATCGTACGGCCGCTGTCCGGCGATCGGCACGAACTCGTAGGAATGGTTGTGATAACCGAAGCCGATGCCGGCCTTCCGTGCCGTCTCCGCGGCGCGGCTGAACTCGTCGGCGACGCGCTTGTATCGGTCCACCGTGCGGTCCTCGTCGTTGATCCACGCGCACACCAGGTAGTCGTGCCCGATGGTGTGGGCGGCGTCAAGCGTCTGCGGCCAGCGGTTGCGGATGTCCTCCAGCGAAATGTGCGCGGCGGGCGCCGTGAGCCTGCTGGCCTCGAGCACGTGGCGCACCTGGGCGGGGGGCCGCTCGAAGTAGCCGGCGAACTCGACCTCCCGATACCCGATGCTCGCCACACGGGCGAGCGTGCCCTCGAAGTCGCGCTTCATCGCGTCGCGCAGGGTATAGAGCTGGACGCCGATCCGGCCGAGCCGCGCGGCACCCAGCGCCGCCTGGCCGAGCGCATGCAGTCGGCCGGCGCCGAGGGCGGCGGCGGACAGGGCGAGAAAGGAGCGACGGTCGGTCATCGGCTGGGTTTCCTCGAGGTCGGCATGGCTACAGCGAGTGCTGCTTCAGCTGGCCGACGGCGTAGTCCACCGCGCGCGCGGTGAGCGCCATGTACGTGATGGACGGATTCTGGTTGGCCGACGATGCCATGCAGGCGCCATCGGTCACGAACAGGTTCGGCACATCGTGTGCCTGGTTGTGTCCGTTGAGCACCGAGGTCTTCGCATCGCGGCCCATCCGGGCGGTTCCCATCTCGTGAATCGTGAGGCCCGGCGGATTGTCCTGCACGAACGGCTTCACGTTCGTCGCGCCGGAGGCCTCGAGCATCTCGGCTGCCGTAACCGACATGTCCTGAAGCAGTTTCCGCTCGTTGTCGCTCCAGGTGCAGTTGATGCGGAGCGCCGGAATGCCCCAGGCATCCACCTTGTCCGGATCGAGCGCCACGAAGTTGGTCGGGCGGGGCAGGCATTCGCCGAAGCCATAGAACGAGAAGTACCAGCTGCCGCGCTCGCGGAGCTTCTCCTTGAACGCCTTCCCGAATCCCGGCACGTCGGCGCCGAAACCGCCGCGCCCCCCGCCGCCCTGAAAAGCATAGCCCCGGAGAAAATCCGGGCTCTCGGTCTTCACGTTCCGAAACCGCGGCAAATAGGTGCCGTTGGGCCGATGGCCGTAGGACTCCTTGTCTTCCATGCCGGGAATCGTGCCGCCGGCGCCGCCACCCATCACATGATCCATCAGGTTCCGGCCGAGTTCCCCGCTCGAGTTTGCCAGGCCGTCCGGAAACGCGGCCGATTTCGAGTTGAGCAGGATCCGGGTGGACTCGAGCGTCGAGGCGCAGAGAAAGACCACGCGAGCACGGAATGCGAGCGCCGCATGAGTTTGCGCGTCGATCACGTTGACGGCGGAAATCCGCCGGGTCCGGGGGTCGAAGCTGAGGCTATGGACCACGCTGTGAGGCCGGAGCGTGAGCCGGCCAGTGGCGCGGGCGGCGGGCAGTGTCACGCCGATGCTGTTGAAATAGGACCGGGTGATGCAGCCCCGCTCGCAGGTGCCGCAATAGTGACAGGCGGCGCGCCCGTTGTGGTTTTCCGTCAGGATCGCGGCGCGCCCCACGGTCAGCACTCGTTCGCCGCCGAAGTGCGACGCCACGCCGGCCTTGACCGCGATCTCGGCGCAGTTGAGCTCCATCGGCTTGAGGAACTCGCCATCGGGGAGCTGCGCCAGGCCGAGCCGCTCTCCGGTCACGCCGATGTAGCGTTCGACGTAGGAATACCACGGAGCGATGTCGGCATAGCGGATCGGCCAGTCCACCCCGTGGCCGTCCCGCGCGTTCGCTTCGAAATCGAGGTCGCTCCAGCGGTAGACCTGGCGGCCCCACATGATGGACCGGCCGCCGACCTGACGGCCGCGAATCCAGTGAAACGGCTTGTCGGTGTCGAAGGTGTAGGGGTTGTCGCGGTCGTTCACGAAGAACTTGCCGCTCCATTCGTCACAGGCGTAGCAGTTCTTCTGGATGAACTGATCGCGCTCGAGCGCCCGCCGGTCTCCCCATCCGCGAAAATGGAGCTGCCAGGGCTGCACGTGCTCCACGAAATCCTTCGCGGGATCGATCGGGCCGCCGGCTTCCAGCACCAGGGTCCGCAGCCCCTTTTCCGTCAGCTCCTTGGCCGCCCAGCCACCGGTGATGCCGGAGCCGATGACGATCGCATCGTACTGCTCGACTCCGCGGCTCACGACGGCGCTCCGCCCGGCCGGGCGCCGATGGTGCGGCAGCCGTCGTACCGGCCCGGCCAGATCACGTAATGCCGCTCGTCGTTCATGCCGATGCGGGACGAGTAGTAGCCGCTGACGGTCAGCTCCTTCATCCACTGGAAGAATGGCTTGGCGGAGCCGGCCGGGCGCGGCGCGTGGGCTTCGGCGTCGAGGGCGGCGAGCAATCTGAGCTGGTCGGCAGGAACGGCGGTTACGAAGGGATGCCCCAGCTCACGCACGCTCCGCGCGTCGAACGCGGCGAGTCCATCGAGGAATTCGGTCTTTTTTTCCGCCGGGTACCATTCATCGAGCAGGAGGGCGATGAATTCGTCCACCCGCGCGGCGCGTGCGCCCGGCGTGTCGGTGGCCGGAATGATGTGCTCGGCCAGCGCGGCGACGGTTTCCCGCTGATGGGCGTCGAACGGACCGAGCGCACCGCGCCGCGCGGCACGTTGCCCGAGGCGCCGGCCGGCCGCCAGCAGATCGTCCGCGCTGAGACCCAGTGAGGCGGGAATGGCGGCCCCGCCGATCAGGCGAAGCAGGGTGCGGCGGTTCACGGTGATCTCCCGGCCGAAGCCGACGATGGGAGACGCGAGTGGAGGGAGAAGCGAGTGACCGGAAGATGGACGGCGGCGCGGCGTCGCGCCAGCCCGCTTGCGGCGATTCCCTTCCTTGACGTAAATCCCTAACGAACTGCGAATCCTCGCCGGCACTGGAGTCTCCGTGATTGCCTCTGTCCTGTTGCTGCTCGCGGGCGCGCCCCCGGCTGCGGTCTCGGTCACGCGTCCGATAGACCTCCCGGCGGTGCGGGCGCTGATCGCGCGGGTCGTGCCCGGGCAGTCCGGGAACTTCATCGCCGAAGCGATCCCTGACTCCGCCGGGCTCGACGTGTTCGAGGTCGAGAGCCGGGGCGACCGGATCGTGCTCCGCGGATCGAGCGGCGTCGCCATCGCGTCGGCGCTCAACTGGTATCTGGAGCACGTCGCCGGAGTCACCGTCGCCAACCCGCTGCGGCCACTGAACCTCGGCAGACTGCCGCCGGTGACGAGCCGGGTCCGCATCAGTACCCCATACCGATACCGCTACTTCTTCAATTACTGCACCTTCTCCTACAGCATGGCCTGGTGGGACTGGACCGACTGGGAGCGGATGGTGGACTGGATGGCGCTCAAGGGGGTCAACCTGCCGCTGGCAGCGACCGGGCAGGAAGGCACCTGGCAGCTGGTGTTGCGCGACCTGGGCTTCAGCGACCGGGAGATCGGCCAGTTCCTGGTGGGGCCGGCGTATCTGCCGTGGGGCTGGATGGGCAACATCGACGGACTGGGCGGGCCGCTGCCCCGGTCATGGATCACGAGCCATGTGGCGCTGGAGCGCCGGATCCTCGCGCGCGAGCGGGCGCTGGGCATGCGCCCCGTGCTTCAGGGATTTACCGGCCATGTGCCGGAGTCGATCCGGGCTCACTTCCCGGGGGCGAAGATCCACCGCACCGGCGACTGGTCGGCCGGCTTTTCCGGCACCTGGTTCCTCGACCCGCTCGACCCGCTTTTCCAGCGGATGGGGCGCCGCTTCATCGAGCGGCAGACCGAGCTCTTCGGCACCGACCACTTCTACGCCGCCGACAGCTTCAACGAAATCGACCCGCCGACGAACGACTCCGTGTTTCTCGCCGGGATGGGGCGCACGGTGTACGAGTCGATGCACGCCGCGGATCCCGACGCGGTGTGGGTGCTGCAGGGGTGGTTTCTCTATTACCAGGCCAAATTCTGGAAGGAGCCGCAGGCGCGGGCGCTCCTTGGGGCGGTGCCTGATGATCGCATGCTGGTGCTCGATCTCTACGGCGACCTCCATCCGGTCTGGAAGGAGCGGCAGGCGTTCTACGGCAAGCCGTGGATCTGGAACGTGCTGTACAACTTCGGCGGCCAGGTCACCGTCAACGGCGATCTGCCAAAGATCGCCGCGAATCTCGGCGACGCGCTCCGCAGTCCGGCCCGGGGCAGGCTCGCCGGACTCGGCATGATGATGGAGGGCCTGGGATACAACCCGATCGTGCCCGATTTCGTGATGGACCTCGCCTGGCGCGACCGTGTACCCGATCTCGAGGCATGGGCGCACGAGTACGTCAGCCGCCGCTACGGCGGGCCCGGGGCGCACGCCTGGAACGCGTGGCGGCTGCTGCTCGCGACAGCGTACCGGTCCGCCCAGCAGACCGGAACCTTTCTCGCCGAGCGGCCGGGGTTTTATGACCCGAAGGCGGCGTACCGCACACAGCCGACGCCGCCGTATGACGCACGGGTGCTGGCGCAGGCGCTGGATACGCTGCTCGCGGCGTCCGACGGCCTCGCGACGAACGACGCCTACCGCTACGATGTCGTCAACCTCACGCGCCAGGTCCTCGGTGGGCTCGGGCTGCCGCTGGTCAATGCGCTGCAGGCGGCATACGAACGCAAGGATCGGGTGGGGATCGCAGGCGCCGAGCGGCGCATCACCGGCCTGCTCCGCGATCTGGACGAGCTGGTCGGCACGCGGCCGGAATTTCTCCTTGGCCGGTGGCTCGAGGACGCCGGGCGCTGGGGGCGAACGCCCGGCGAACGGGCGCTCTACCAGTGGAATGCGCGGAACATCATCACGCTCTGGGGCGAGAAATGCACCGAAGGCCAGAACGACGACCTCAACCTGTACGCCTACAAGCAGTGGCAGGGGATGTTCACCGGATACTATCTGCCGCGCTGGACCGCCTTCTTTGCGGCCCTGCACCGCTCGCTGGATCAGGGCACGACCTTCGACCGGAGGCCCTACGCCGAGGCGATGTGTACGTGGGAGCGGGCGTGGTCGCGGGGGCGGGAGCGGTACCCGACGGTGCCACGGGGGGATGCGATCGAGGTTGCCCGGCGCCTGGCCGGCAAGTATCGGGCAGCGCTCGCGGCCAACTAGCTCAGCGGAACAGCGCCACGGCGAGCGCGATCAGCGCGACCAGCAGCGCGCCCCCCGCGAGCAGGACGAGCTGCCGCTCCCGCGCCTGGAGGGCGCCGGCCAGCGGCGCGAGTGGATCGGTCTCGCGGCCGTCGAACAGCGACTGCGACATGACCTCCCCGGCACCGACGACCTGCTGCATCGCATTGATGAAATGGCGCTGATGAATCCGCTTTTCGTCGTCGGGGCCCGGCTCGAGCGTCGCCATCTGGGCGGCCTTCAGCACCGCGTTCTTGATGTCGCCGCCGGCGCGCTGGAAACGGTCTCCCAGCTCGGCGAAATTCACGTCCGGCGCGAGCGGGGTCTTGGTGGCGTGGAGCTGCGCGCGCCAGATGCGTTCGCGCTCGGACGGTCCCGGCATCTCGAAGCGGATGTGGTGCCGGATCCGGCGCTCGAAGGCCGGATCGATGTTGGTCGCGAGATTGGTCGCGAAAATCACGACCCCGGGGAAGCGCTCCAGCTCGTTCAGCAGCACCGCGACGGTGGCGTTGGAGTCCCGCTCGTAGCCCTGCGTCAGGTTGGTGAAGCGCCGGCCCGCGATCGCGTCCGCCTCGTCGAAGAAGAGCACGGCGTTGGCGTCGGCCGCCGCGCGAAAGACCGCGGCGACGTGCTTGGCCGTCTGGCCCGCCCAGCGGGATTCCAGTTCGGCGTACCGCACCACGAGCAGCTCCCGTCCCAGCGTCGCGGCGATCGCTTCGGCGGCGATCGTCTTGCCGGTGCCCGGCGGTCCGGCAAAGTGGAACGCCAGACCCAGGCCGCCGCCATGTCGCTCGGCCAGCCCCCACTGCCGGAAGATGAGGTCCTGCTTCCGGATCAATGCCAGTGCATGACGGATCGAGTCGAGCGTGGACGGCGGCAGCACCACATCGTCGAAGGTGCGCCTGGGGGCGATGGTCTCGACCAGCCGCGCACGGGCGCCGAAAAACAGGTCCCGCAGTGCGTCGCTCATGGAGTCAGCCGCTCCAGCCGCTCCAGCAGCTCGGCCTGGGCCGGGTTGATGCGGGTCCGGGCTTCCGCCGTCCCGAACCAGGCGCAGCGGTCAATCTCGGGAAAGGTGATCCGGCGGCCCGACCCGCGCGGCCACTCGGTCGTCATCGTATTGCTCACGGCGCGTGCCGGATCGAGGTCTCCCGCGCAGGCCCACGCGTGAACGACCTTGCCGGCCTTCTGCCGGACCGAGCCGAGCTCGATGAACGGACCGGCGAGTGAAGCGCCGGTTTCTTCGGCAAACTCGCGCTGCGCCGCCGCGAGCAGGCCCTCGCCGTCCATCACGATCCCCTTCGGAATGGTCCACGCCCCGGCATCGCGGTGCGACCAGAACGGGCCGCCCGGGTGCGCGAGCAGGACCTCCAGCGCCTCGCCGTGACGGCGATAGAGGAGAATGCCCGCACTGACCACCGGCGGGTTGGTCATGGCGACGGACCCCGGAACCCAGGTCCGGCAACGGTTCGCATATACTTGAGTATCCCCGATCCAGCTTCCCCTAGTCCGGAGGTCGTCATGCTGCGCAGCATTGGCGTCGTGCTCGGCGGATTCATCGTGATGGCGATCGTCGTCATGCTCGGCACCATGGCCGCCACCGCGGCCGTGGTGCCCGGCGGACTCGCCACCATGCGCAATGGCCCCACCGGCCGGCTCCCCGCGTCGTACCTCGGCGCGAATCTCGTCATCTCGTTCCTCGCCGCCGTGCTGGCCGGGTGGCTGGTGACCCGATTCGCCGCGAGCAGCCCGGGTACGCACGTGCTGGCACTCGGCGCGCTCCTGCTGGTGATGGGCGTGATCAGCGCCATGACGATGCGCTCGACGCCGGCCGCCGCCAGCCAGCCCGGCTGGTACGGCTGGGTGATTCCCCTGGTGGGCCTCGCCGGTATCGCGGCCGGGTGGGCGGTCCGCGTCACTCCTTCGTGAAGACCAGGCTGTCGGTGCCGCCTGCGAAGGTCTCGCTGCCCGCCAGGTGCGTCGCGTCCACAAGCGTCGCCTTGTAGGTGGTCGTCCGGTTGTTGTCGTAGGTGAATGTGAGCAGGACGTGGCGATCGCTCGCCGTTCCCGAGACGGTGAGCGACCCGCCCGGTGGATTGATCGCCTCGCCGGTCCAGGTGCCGGTGCCGGTGACGGCTGATCCGTGCTGGGTGAGCGTGAGCGTGTGGTTCACGCCCGGCACGGGCTGAAACGCCGCCTGCCAGACGCCGTCGAGCATGGCATCGGGCTCGTGAGCGCACCCGGCGGCGATGGTGAGGATCAGGGACAACAGGGGAATGCGCATGCGACCTCCGGAGCACAGGTGCCGAACCGCCACGACTAGGGAGAAAGCTAGACTGAATTCACCGACATGGAACCACTCGAAACAGGATGGCGGCTGCCCGCGTCATGCTGTGGCCGACACCCACTTTTCACCAGACAGGCATCGCATGCGCCACTTCGCCAGCACGCTCGCGACTCTCCTCCTCGTCGCTCCCGGGCTCACGGCCCAGATGCCCGCCCGGAGCCCGGCCGACAGTCTTACGGTTCAGCGCATCTTCTCGAACGAGTTCGGCGCCCGCGGCGTGGGCCAGCTGCGCTGGGTGGACGGGGGGACGGGATTTCTGACCGTGGAGCCGGCCGCCGGCGGCACCGGCCGGGAGATCGTGCGGCACGAGACGGCGACCGACGCCCGCACCGTGCTGGTCACCGCGGCCCAGCTCACGCCGGCCGGCGCCAGCGCCCCGCTCGGCTTCCAGAGCTTCGCCTGGTCGGAGGACAACTCGAAGCTGCTGCTCTTCACCAATACCAAGAAGGTCTGGCGCCAAAATACCCGCGGTGACTACTGGGTGCTCGACCGCAAGACGGGCAAGCTGGCCAAGCTTGGCGGTGACGCGCGGCCCAGCACGCTGATGTTCGCGACATTTTCACCGGACGGGAGTCGCGTGGCGTACGTGCGGGAGAACGACATGTATGTCGAAAATCTCGCCGACGGGACCATCACGCGCCTGACTCGCGACGGAACTCCCACCAGCATCAACGGCACGTCGGACTGGGTCTATGAGGAAGAGCTGGACGTCCGCCAGGCCTTCCAGTGGAGCCCGGACGGCCGGCGGATCGCGTTCTGGCACTTCGATGCCTCGCCGGTCCGCGACTTCCTGCTCATCAACGACACGGACTCGCTGTATCCGGCCACGACACGGATTCCGTACCCGAAGGCCGGCACGACGAACTCCCGGGTGACGATCGGCGTCGTGGCTCCCACTGGCGGTGCCGTCACCTGGATGGACGTGGCCGGCGACACCGCCACGAGCTACATCGCCGGCGTGGAGTGGACCGACCCGACGACGCTCCTGGTGCAGCACCTCAACCGGCGGCAGAACGCCAATGAATTCTGGATCGGCGACGCGACGACCGGCAAAGGCCGCGTCGCCCACACCGACCGTGACAGCGCGTGGGTCGACCAGCAGGATTTCCGCTGGATCGATGGCGGGAAGACCGCGCTGTTCCAGAGTGAGAGCGACGGCTGGCGCCACGTCTACAGCATGCGCCGCGACGGAAGCGGGCTCCGCAAGCTGACCGACGGGCCCTACGACGTGATCCAGTTCGCCGGTGTGGATGAAAAAGGCGGACTGCTCTATTTCCTCGCGTCCCCCGACAATGCGACGCAGCGCTATCTGTACCGGGTGCCGCTCAAGGGCGGCAAGGCGCTGCGGGTCACGCCGGCCGATCAGGCGGGCCGCCACGGGTACGACGTCTCGCCGGACGGGCGCTGGGCCGTGCACACGACCTCGCGCTTCGACACCCCGCCGAGAGTCGAGCTGATCCGCCTGCCGTCGCACGCCGTGGTGCGGGTGCTGGAAGACAACGCGGCGCTTCGCGAGAAGATCGCCGCCCTCCACGCGCCCCCGACCGAATTCTTCCATGTGAAGACCCCGGAGGGCGTCCCGCTCGACGGCTGGCTGATGCGCCCCGCCGGATTCGATTCGACGAAGTCGTACCCGGTGCTGGTCGAGGTGTACGGGGAGCCGGCGGCCCAGACGGTCAACGATGTGTGGGGCGGGGCCGGCACGCTCTTCCACCGGATGATCGCCAACGAGGGCTACCTCGTGGTGAGCATCGACAACCGCGGCACGCCGGCCCCGAAGGGCCGGGCCTGGCGGAAGAGCATCTACGGCTCGGTCGGCGTGCTGGCCGCGGCGGACCAGGCGGCAGGGGTTCGCGCGCTGGCGGCGCTGCATCGCTTCGTGGATACGACGCGCGTGGCGATCTGGGGCTGGAGCGGCGGCGGCACCAACACCCTCAATGCGATGTTCCGCGATGCCGACCTGTTCCGGGTCGGGATGGCCGTGGCGCCGGTCCCGGATCAGAAGCTGTACGACACGATCTATCAGGAACGGTACATGGGGCTTCCCCAGGAGAACGTCGAGGGCTACAAGGCCGGGTCGGCGATCAACTTCGCGGAGGGACTGCGGGGCCACCTGCTGATCGTGCACGGTTCGGGCGACGACAACGTGCACTACCAGGGCACCGAGCGCCTGGTCAACCGCCTCGTGGCGCTGGGGAAGCCGTTCGAGCTGATGGTGTATCCCAACCGGACCCACGGGATCTTCGAGGGACCCGGCACCACCCAGCACATCTACTCGCTGCTCAATCGCTATCTGCTGGAGCACCTCCCCGCGGGAGGCCGCTCGGCGCCTGCGATCTGATCTTGCCTCGGCGGCTCAGCGCGCCTTGACACCCTCGGTGCGTCCGCGCAGCACGGAGTCGGCCGACTTGGACCGATAATGCGCCACCCAGCTGCCGATGAAGCTGTCGTTGTGTATCCGGCCGACGAAGTTGGTCGTGACGCTGATACCGGGGCGAAGCTCGCTCACATAGGGGCCCACCTCGGCCATCACACTGTCTCCCCGGCTGCCGATGACGTGGAGCGGAATCGGCTCCCGCCCGCGAAAGTTCATGCTCCAGCCGCTCGAATCGGTGGTCGCGACCAGGGTATACGCCGCCAGGCTGTCGCCCTTCCGGCTCAGTACGCGCATATCCCAGATTCCAGCCATCGCGGCGAGCGGGTTCGGTACCGTCGTCGATGCGGCGTGCACTGTGCCGGGCGAGATTAGGGTGTCGGCGGCGGGGGCACCGCTCGCACGGTCTCCGGAGCTGCACGACGAGGCCAGAACGCCGAAAGTCAGCAGGATCGGGTGAGTCCGGTGACATGTCATGTTGCGCTCCACTGCGAGAGAAACGTCCGGCCGGCACTGCCTACATAGAATGCGGGCAAGGTGCCGTCAAGCGGGGGCGTCACCGCGCCGACCGCTGCCAGACGTTGTTGTCGCGGTTCAGGTCCGGGAATGCCTGATCGGGATCGATCTCGACGCGGGTGATGGCGGGATTCGCCGCGACCCTGACCGGGGCGGTGCGGGCCCCGTGCAGCCAGACATCCACCGGCAGCTCGACCCGTTCCACCGCGCCGCCGGTCCGGGTGATGGCCAGCCGGACCGGCATCGGCGCGAGTCCGTGATCCTCCACGCCGATCGTGACCGAATCACCGTCCTGCCGGACCGATGCGATCGCCTGGTCGAGCGGCCATGCCTCGTCGAACCAGCTCTGCCAGAACCACGACAGGTCGCGACCCGACACGTCGCTGAAGGTGTTGAAGAAGTCGGCCGGATAGGGGTGGCGACCCACCCAGCGGTGGCCATACTCCCGCAGCGCTCGGTGGAACACGTCCTCACCCAGCACGCCCCGCAGCGCGGCGAGGACCTGTGCCGTCTTGTCGTAGTACATCGAGTAGAACTCGAGCGGGAACAGGTCGCCCCAGACCATGAGGCGCTGGTCGTGGCCGGTCTGCACCGCGCGCAGGTAGCGCCCGCGCTGGCCCTGCTCGGAGTCGTTGGGACGCCCGCCGGGCCGAGGCTCGCCGTAGAGGACACGCATCGCCTGGGCGACGTCGAACTGGGTCAGGCCCTCATCCATCCACGGATGGCGAGTCTCGTTGGAGCCGACCTGCATCGGGAACCACATGTGACCGGTCTCGTGCATCAGGTCGCCGGCGAGCGAGAGGGTATCGGCCCACGGCTGCATCAGCGTCATCATCGGATATTCCATCCCGCCGCTGTTGATCACGCCCTCCATGGAGGTCATCTGCGGGTAGGGATACGGCCAGAGATAGGCCGACATCTGCTCGATCGCATCGCGGGTGTAGCGCGCTCCGCCCAGCGGCCACGCGGCCGCCGCGCTGTCGAGCCGGAAGAAGCTGCTGATCGCCACCGTGTCGGCGCGGCCCCGCGCCGAGTCGCGGACGACGGCGCTCGCGGCATCCCACGCGTACCGGTCGCTGGTTCCCCAGGCGAAGTCCCGCACATCCGTCGCCCGGAAATGCCAGACCGCCGCGGCGCCACCGGGCGCGAAGCCGCCACCGGTGCCGCGGTCGTCGGCGCCGATCACACGAACCGGGCTGCGCCCGCGCCGAGCCAGGGCCAGCCGGTCGAGCGAGCGGCGCGAGAGTACCGTCGCCGGGTCCTGGAGGACGCCGGTCGCGCCAACGACCCAGCCGTGGGGAACCGTCAACCGCACCTCGTAGTCGGCCGGGTCCATGTAGAACTCGGCGCCATTGAGGTAAGGGTCGGTCACCCAGCCGTTTACGTCGTCGTACACGGCAACCTGAGGGTACCAGTACCCGAAGAAGTACAGGTGATCTTCCATTCCCTCGCGGCCATCCGCAGGCCCCGTGGGCGGGGTGAAGGACCAGCCGAACTCGAGTCCGACGCTGTCATGTGGCAGGAGCGGCGCCGGAAGTTGAATCCACATGACGGTGCCGCTCGTCTGATAGCCCGCGGCCACTCCCTCGCCCCGGCGCCGCCGGCCCCCGTCGATCGGCTGCAGCTCCCGGCCGGCCGCGACGACGCGCGAAAGCGAGACCCCGCCAGTGACCGGCACCGGCTCCCGGCGGGGGCTGCCGGCGGCGAAGACGTTCTGGCGCAGGTAGACTGCGATTCGTCTGAGGGTGTCGGGCGAGCGATTGAGGTAGGTGATGGTCTCGTTGCCGGTCAGCCGCGAGGTGGCGGCGTCCAGACGGGCGTCTATTCGATAGCGGGCCTGCTGCACCCAGCCGGCCGCTCCCGGCCGGCCGGTGCGGGTCCGGGACCCGCGGGCCACGGCGGCACTGAACTCCGGAATCTCGAAGACGGGACCTGGGAGCGGCCGGCCGGCCGACACGATCCCCGCCGGATCCCCGGCCGCCGCCGCCCGGGTCTGGGCGAGCGCCGGAGCCGATACCATGAAGATGGGCAGGAGCAGGCTGATGGGCCGCAACGAGGGCCTCCGGGGCGGGGCGAGTCTGGTGGTGCCGCTTGCGTTCCGGAATATACGCCCGATAATTGAGGGCCATGGCATTTTCACCATCCCGAGGATACGTGACCCAATGAACAGATCGTCCCGGCGGATGGGCGCAGGCAGCCTGGTCGCCGCGCTCGCCATTTCCGCCTGCAGCCCCGCGGCCGGGCATGCACCCACCACACCGGCGCCGGCACCCGTGTCGGCTGCGACGGTCCCGCGTTCACGCGATGCGCTGATGGCCGACAGCCTCCGGCGCGCCTTCGTCCCGGCCGACGTCCACTTCATGACCGGTATGATCGGCCACCATGGCCAGGCGCTGGTCATGGCCCGCTGGATTCCCAGCCACGGCTCGAGTCCCGCGCTCCGCGCGCTGGGCGAGCGCATCATCGTCGGCCAGAGCGACGAGATCACGCTGATGCAGAACTGGCTTCGCGACCGGAATCTGCCGGTGCCGAGCCCCGATGCGCCGATGAACATGTCGATGCCGGGGATGAACCATCCGATGCTGATGCCGGGGATGCTCACCCCGGAGCAGATGGCCCAGCTGGATGCGGCGCGCGGTTCCGCCTTCGACCGACTCTTTCTCACGTTCATGATTCAGCACCACACCGGCGCGCTCACGATGGTCAACGAGCTCTTCGGGACCGAAGGCGCCGGGCAGGACGAGCCGGTGTTCCGCCTCGCCTCCGACGTCTACGCCGACCAGTCCACTGAAATTGATCGCATGCAGAAGCTGCTCGCGACGCTCCCCGGCGGGGGCAGCGCGCCATGATGTTCCGTTCCGACACCCAGTCGCCCCACTCCGTCCTTTCACCGGAATCTCCTATGGCCTCAGTATCAAAAGCCTGTACCACGCTCGCGCTCGCGATCGGGGCGTTCAGCCTCGCGTCGTGCGCCAAGACCTCGTCAGCGGGCTCCGACATGTCGGTGACGCCCAACATGTCGGCGGTGGCGCCGAGCCCCGATCCGCGCGTCGGCCTCAAGGCCGGCATGTGGGATGCCGCCCAGGCGACGTGGAACCTCCGGCTCGTGTCCAACACGCACCCGTCCGAGAAGTT
This sequence comes from Gemmatimonadales bacterium, assembly GCA_038321865.1. Lineage (GTDB taxonomy): Bacteria > Gemmatimonadota > Gemmatimonadetes > Gemmatimonadales > GWC2-71-9 > JAICUF01. Next base: position 65,179 of record JBBQFH010000005.1, on the reverse strand, counting down.
TTTGGGCAGCACCAACTCGGATCTCTCGTTCTCGCAGAACTATGCCATTCAGGGCAACTACAACGGCTACCAGGTCTGGGACATCTCCAACCCGGCCGCACCCACGCTGAAGACGTCGTTCTTCTGCCCGGCCTCGCAGAGCGACGTGTCGGTCTGGCACAACCTCCTCTTCGTCTCGAGCGAGGGCACGTCGGGCCGGCTCGACTGCGGCGCCCAGGGCGTGCGCGACACCGTGAGCCATGACCGCGTCCGTGGCCTCCGCATCTTCGACATCACCGACATCAGCAGCCCGAAGTACATCGCCAACGTGCAGACCTGCCGCGGATCGCACACGCACACCGTGGTCGAGGATCCGAAGGACAAGGAAAACGTCTACGTCTATATCTCCGGCTCCGCCGGCGTCCGCTCGCCGAACGAGCTCGCGGGCTGCTCGCGCCTCGCGCCCGATCAGGATCCCAACTCCGCGCTCTTCCGCATCGAAGTCATCAAGGTGCCGCTGGCTCACCCGGAGCAGGCCGCGGTCGTGAACTCCGCGCGCATCTTTCAGGGTCTGGCCGCGCCGCCGGTTCACGGGGAAGCGCCGCAGGATATCGCCGCCGCCGCCAAGGCGGCCGCCGACGCCCGCGCGCATGGTGGCTACACCGCCATGATCCAGGGCGCTGAGCGGGTGCTTCCGCCGCAGTTCATCAATCCGATGCTCGACAGTGTGGTGAAGGCCCGTGGCGGCACCGGCGCACCGACGGCCGCCGACAGCGCCACGCTCCGCGCCGCGCTGCCCGGCATCATCGATCGCCTCATCGGCGCGCCGCGCCCGGGCGCCCAGCGCACCGGCCCAAACCAGTGCCATGACATCACCGTCTACCCCACCCTCGCACGCGCCGGCGGCGCCTGCGGCGGCTACGGCCTGCTGCTCGACCTGAGCGACCCGGCCAACCCGAAGCGCATCGGCGCCGTCGCCGACTCCAACTTCTCCTACTGGCATTCGGCGACGTTCAACAACGACGGCACCAAGATGCTCTTTTCGGACGAGTGGGGCGGCGGCGGCCAGCCGAAGTGCCGCGTGACCGACAAGCACGAGTGGGGCGCGGATGCCATCTTCACCAGGGTAAATGACAAGCTCGTCTTCCAGAGCTACTACAAGATGCCGGCCCCGCAGACGTCATTCGAGAACTGCGTCGCGCACAACGGCTCGCTGATTCCGGTGCCCGGCCGTGACATCATGGCCCAGTCCTGGTACCAGGGCGGCGTATCGGTGTTCGACTGGACCGACGCGGCGCATCCGAAGGAAATCGCGTTCTTCGACCGCGGTCCGTCGGATTCGACGAAGCAGGGCCCCGGCGGTACCTGGTCGGCCTACTGGTATAACGGCGTGATCGTGAGCTCCGAGATCGCGCGCGGGCTCGATATCCTCGAGCTTACGCCGAGCCCGCTGCTCTCGCAGAACGAAATCGACGCGGCGAAGTCGGTGCACCTCACCTACTTCAATCCGCAGGATCAGCCGAAGTTCGTCTGGCCCAACACGGCGGTCGTGGCTCGCGCGTACCTCGACCAGCTGACCCGCGGCAAGGGCCTCTCGGGCTCGCGCCTCTCGGCGATCTCCCGCGCGCTGAACACCGCGGATCACATGAGCGGCGCCGGGCGGCAGACCGCGCTGACGGCTCTGGCCGTCGAGCTCGATGGCGACGCGGCCAGCGCCAGCGATGGTGCCCGTGTCCGCCTGCTCGCGGCGACGGTGCGGGGAATGGCGAGCGGATCGAACTGATCTCGCCGCCCGTCTGACGGAAACGGAAATGGCCGCCAGCGATGGCGGCCATTTCTGCGCGCGGGTGCGGCGCCGGCGGATCAGTGCCCGGGGTGATAGGTCCGTTCGGTGTGCCCCGCCAGCTGGGAGGGGTAGTAGTAGACCGCACGCAGGTCGCCGGTGCTGTATCGCTCCGCCTGATCGTTGAAATGCGGCGATGCCGGGTCGCCGCTCTCACCGCCGGCCGTCACCGCCCGCGCGCGCACGCTGTCCTTCCCGAATTCCACGATCGCCACGAAGCTGTTGCCGTTGGTGCCGTACCGCTTCTTCGTGCCGGGGTACTGGTTCGCGCCGAATGATGCGAGCGAGCCCCAGACTGCCGACGTGAACCCCACCGGGATGCTTGGCCCCGCGTCGTTGAACGGCTGCACGATATCGCCGGTCAGGCGCTGAAAGCGGTTGATGTCGCCCCACGCCGTGCGCCAGGTGCCGAAGTCGGCCGAGAGCTTGTCCGACGCCGCGATGAGTGCCTGGAGCCTCAGTCCACCGATGTCGGCAGTGGCGGCGTAAGTGTCCAGCGGGACGCCGGCCGCTCGGGCGCCGGGTGAGGCACGGCGGCCCAGCTCCTCGCCCCAGAAGACGGCAAGCGAGGTCGGGACCGATGTGACGGACCAGCGGTAGTCCCAGGTGCGGAGCGTCGCGATCTGATCGCGAAGCCGGTCCTTCAGCGGGTCGCCTGATGGCAGGGAGTCGTAGCCCCGCAGCAGCGGTGGAATCAGCCTGGCGAACGCCGGCAGGTAGCTGTCGTACGCCGCGGCGTTGAGCGAAGCCGGCGTGAAATCCGTGGTGTGCTCGAGCACCATCACCGCGTGATGGCCCCGGGCGGACTCCCCGCCGGTCTCCACGTACGCCGGAAAACCCGCCTTCCGCGGGCTGTCGGCGCCGGCCGCGGTCCAGGGGGCGTCGTTGCTGTTGTAGAGCCAGCCGCCGGCGGGATTCAGCAGGTGAGGGCTCTGCTCCACCGTGAAGGGCGCGTGCCATTCGGTGGCGGTGTCGCTGCCGTCCACCGGTTTGGACCAGTCGAAACGGGGATCGCGCCGAGGGATGAAGTTGGCGTGGAAGTACGCGATGTTCCCGTCGGCATCGGCGAAGATCGTGTTGTTGGACGAGTTGGTATGCAGGTCCATGACGGCGCGGAACTCACGATAGCTGTGGGTCTTCGTCCGCGCGTACGACTGCGTCAGTGCCTTGAGCGGCTCCTGCATCAATCGCACGCTGATCCACTTCCCGCCGGCCTGACGCACGATCGGCCCGTGATGCGTCCGGAACACCGTGAACTCCTTCCGGGACATGCCGTTCGGCGTGCGGTACGGCACGACGACGCGGCGGGCGCTCACCGGCCGTTCCGTGCCGCCATACCGATAGGTGAAACGGTCTCCCCGCCGCGTCACCACCTCGCGATACTCGTCGATGTTGTCCACGCCGCTGCTGGTGTGCATCCACCCGGCACGTTCGTTGAAGCCCTGGTAGACGAAGAACTGGCCCCAGGTCACCGCACCGTAGGCGTTGAGTCCCTCGTCGCTGGTGACCTGCACTTCGGCCCGGAAGAAGAACGAGGTGTGCGGGTTGATGAGCAGCAGCGCGCGATGGGCCAGCGTGTTGGACGGCGCGATCGCGATTCCGTTGGAGCCGCGCGGCTCTCCGTCACCGGACGGCTCGGGCTCGGGCGGCGCTTCGCCGTGCGTCTCCCGGCCGTAGAACGCCTCGAGCTGAGCCAGGCTTATCCGCTCGATGTCCCCGCCGATGCTTCCCTCGCTGAAGGTGAGCGCCATCCAGGGCTCGAACCGCGTGAGCACCCTCGGATGCACGGCGGGATGCGTCGCAAGGTAGTAATTGAGGCCGTCGGCCCATCCGTTCATCACCTTCCTCAGCCAGACGGGGCTTCTCGCGTACATCGCCTTCATCGAGTCGGGATCGATGAACAGTTTCATCCGGAGGTCGCTGTAGACCGCGGATTGGCCTTCCGCCTCCGCCAGCCGGCCCATCGAGGTGAGATAGTTGGTCTCCACCCGGTTGAAATCATCCTCGGCCTGCGCGTACATGAGGCCGAAGACGGCGGCGGCGTCGGTCGGGCCGTGGAGGTGCGGAATTCCGTGGTCGTCGCGGACGATGGTGACGCGCGCCGCTTCGCGCTGCCACCGGAGAAGCTCGGCACGAGGCGACTGGGCCGGGAGGCTGTGCGGGACAAGCAGTCCAGCCGCCAGGAGGAAGTGCTGCTTCACGAATGACCGCCGTCGGAGAGTGGATGGATCACGAGCTGCGCTTGCGGAATTCATTTTCGGCCTGCATGGCTTCGCTCGCATCGTCGGCCTTTACCAGCATCATGAACCGCATGGTCGTGTCTCCGCTGAACGTGAGAATCCGGGATGGGAGATCGCACAGGCATGACGGGTCCCACCGTCACGAGGAATGGCCCCGGGCTGGATCGACGTCGCTCGGAGGGAACGCCCCGTTGAGGTCGTCGAACGACACCGCTCGGGCCAACCCGGTGAACGTCCCCAGCTCGGCGATCTCCCTCGCCGCCTGAAGGAAACCGGCGCACGCCACGCGTGCCAGTGCTCCACCCACGCTGATCCGGCGGACACCCAGTCCGGCGAGCTCCTCCACCGTAGTGAAATCGCTCCCGACCAGCACGTTCACCGGCTTCGGTGCCACCGCCTCGACCACGGCAACGATATCCTCCCGGCGCCGGATGCCGGGCGCGTAGAGACACTCCGCTCCGGCCTCCGCAAAGGCCTGCAGGCGGCGGATCGTCTCCCCGAGATCAGGCCGGCCGACGATGAAGCCCTCCGAGCGGCCCGTGAGCACCACACCGCTGCCGGCTGCGTCAATGGCCCGGCGCGCGGCGCGGATCCGCTCCACCGCCGCCGCGAACTCGAACAGCGGGCGCGAGGGATCGCCGGTCGAGTCCTCGATCGAGATGCCGGCGATGCCGGTGCCCATCGCGGCCGCCACGTTTCGCCCGACGCCTTCGGCCTCAACCGCGAAACCGCCTTCGAAATCTGCGTTGACCGGCACCGTGACCGCGAGCGCCAGGGCGCGGAAGTGGGCCAGCGTCCCCTCGAGCGATAGGGCGTTGTCGCGCCGACCCTGCGACCAGGCGAGGCCGGAGCTGGTCGTCGCGAGGGCGGGGAAGCCCAGCATCGCCAGGAGGTGGGCGCTGCCTGCATCCCAGGGATTGGGCATCACGAAACAGCCCGCCTGGTGGAGTTTCCGGAAGGTGGCGGTGCGATCGCGCTGAAGATTCACGGCCTTTCCTCGGCCCGGGGCCTTGCGGGGAACAGCGGGCTGCTCCACCTTGATTGATCGTTCAACCAAGGGAGCAGTGTTCATGGCGACGCCCACCCGGGACCGGATCGTTTTCGCCGCGATGGAGCTCTTCCATCGTCAGGGTTACGAGGCGACCAGCATCGGCCAGGTGCTGGAGGCGGCCAATGCGAACAGCGGCAGCCTCTATCACTGCTTCAACGGCAAGGAAGCGTTGCTGCTCGCGGTGCTGGATGCCTACCTGGCCGGCCTGTGGCCGATCGTCATGAATCCGGCGTTTGGCCGGACGGAGGATCCGATCGAGCGCGTATTCGCCGTGCTCGAGGACTACCGCGAACGCGTCCGGAGCTCCGGGTGCACCTATTCCTGTCCGATCGGCAGCCTGGCGCTCGAGGTCGGCGAGAGCTCACCCGCGGCCCGCGACAGGATCGCCCAAAACTTTGAGCAGTGGCGGGCCGCCATCCAGCAGTGCTTCGAGGCGGCCGGCGAGCGCCTCCCGGCCGACACCGACCGCGCGGGACTGGCCACGCTGGTCCTCACCGTCATGGAAGGCGCCGTGATGCAGGCGCGCACCCACCGGAGCGTGGAGCTGTTCGACGCGTCGGTGGCCCAGCTGGAACGATACATCCGAAGTCTCGATCGCGGTCCCACCCACTGAAGGAGCTTTCCATGCCGTCTGTTGCGAAATCCCTCGGCTGCGCGCTGGCGCTGATGCTCATGGCGGCCGCGGCGGCCGCCCAGGGCGTCATGCCCGCGGCGCGCGCGACCACCGCCGATTTCGGCTGGCTCACCGGTACCTGGGAGGGCCGGATGACCGGGATGACGGCCGTCGCCGACATCAGCTTCAGCACGCCGAAGGCCGGGCTGATGACCGGCACCATGCGGCTGGTGGATGAGCAGGGGAAGGTGCTCGTCGTCGAGCTCCTGACCATCACGGACGCCGCGGACGGCGTGCAGATGCGGTTCCGGCACTTCTCAGCCGAGCTCGAGGCCTACGAGCCGGTGTTCAGGCAGAACATGCGGCTCACGTCGCACCTGGCCGACCGCGACATCTTCACCAATGCCACGCCCTTCGAGAAGGGCGTGATGTCCACGCAGCCGCGAACGACCAGTTTCATTCGCAAGGGTCCGGACGAGTTCGTGGGACACTCCGACATCCTCAACGATGCCGGAAATCCCGCGACGGTCGAAGTCACCTACCACCGCAAGGCGACCTGAGCGAATTATCGCGCGGGTGCGCCGAGCACGTCCACCCGCGCGATCGTGTCGCCCTCGACGATCCGCTCGGCCGCGGCGCGGCCGGACACGATCTCGCCGAAGACGGTGTACTCGTGATCGAGCAGCGGGTTGTCCGCCAGGTTGAGGAACCACTGCGCGTCACCGGTGTCGCGTCCGCGGGACGAGATACCCAGCGTTCCCCGCAGGTGCGAACGCCACGCCAGCTCGTCCCGCATGAATCGCGGATTCCCGATGTACTCGGATGCGCCCGGCCCGCCACCCTGCCAGACGAAGTTGGGCTCGACCCGGTGCAGCACGACACCGTCGTAATAGTGTGACCGCGCCAGGCCGATGATGCGCGCCGCGGTGGCGGGGGCCTCGTCGGTGAACAGGCGCACCACGAACGATCCGCCGCCGCTGGCCTTCGCCAAGGTGACACGGAGCCGAACGTCCGGGCTGGCATAGACGGCCGCCAGCGGCACCGGGCTGATTGGGAGCCGGGCCGGCCGGGCCGCTACGGCATGTCCCGTCCACCTGGTCAGCAGCACCCCCGCCATCGCGGCGACCGTCGTATCAAAAGCGGCGGTGTAGGGTGCCAGCCGCAGGCTGTCCGCCGGTCGGCCGAGCTCGCCGATACGGCGGAGAATCATGAGGCGCGGGTCACGGGGGTTCTCACTCCGTCGGGCACTGAGCCGATCGAGTGCCGCAAACAGCGCAGGCACCGCCGCCGGATGAGTCGAGCCGGCCAGCGCCTGCGCGGCCATCAGCACGGCTTGGTTTCCCTCGGAGCCGAGTACCGTGATGTACACGCTATCCGCGGCATGCTGCTGCAGGGGGATCAGCCCGGCCACGGCCGCCTCGCGCACATTGTCGTCGGAGTCGGCGGCAAGGCGCAGGAGCAGCGGGACCGAATGCGTGATCGCCGCTGACCGCGCGGCGTAGAGCCGTTCCTGCCACCGCGGAGCAGCGGCGAACCGCTCGATGAACGGTGCGGCGGCACCGGCATCTGCGCGCGCCAGTGAGACCAGCGCATGCGCGGGGGCCTGCCATGCGTGTGCGGGGAGCCCCGTGCGCGGTTGGTCGAGCACTGCTGCGAGCGTCGCGCGGACGCTGTCGGTCGGGCACGGAGGGCCAAGCGAGTCGAGTGCGACCATCGCGACATAGGGATGTGCATCGCCGGTGGCGGCGATCAGCCCGGCGCACTCGGCCGGCGTGCCGCGTGCGCGTGCCAGCGCGACGGCGGCCGCTCTGACGATGATGCTGGTATCACGGAGGGCGCGTGCCAGGATGTCGCTGCGAACCGCCGCCGGCAGCGCGGCGACGCCGGTCAGTGCGAGCCGGCGCACCTGGTCGTCCGCGTCCCGGGTCCCGGCCAGGGTGGTGCCGCTGTCCAGCGCCGAGGAGACGCCGAGCGTCAGCATGGCCATGCGGCGAGCCCGAGGATCCGCTGCGCTGCGAGAAGCAGTCTTCAGCCGGCCGATGCTCTCCGGCTCCAGATTCCCGGTCTGCCGCCGGGCGAGCGCGAGCGTGTAGAACGCGTGCAGCGCCCCGTAGCCGGGCGACGACCCCGCCCGCTCCCGGATCATCCGCTCGGCGGCACGTGCGCGGCTGCTGTCGAATGGGAGGCGGCCGACCGCCTCAGCGATCGCATCGGCCGCCGGGTCGTTCCGCTCACGCCCGAGCGCGGAAAGCAGGGCGCGTTCGCCGTCGAGGGCGAATCTCCATCCAGGGTCAGCGGCAGGTGCGCGGCGGAGATGCCGAACCGACTGCGCGATGGCATTGGCGGCTTCGGCTCGCACTGCCGGCACCGCGTCGGACAGCGCCACGGTCAGGCGGGGCACCATCTCCGGTCGCTGGAGGCGGCCGATGCCCCGGACGGCGACGCGACGGATCACGGGATCGCGGTCGCCCGCGCCCTCGATCAGCGGCTGCACACTGTCGGCGCCGAGGCCGCGTGCGTCCTCGGCCGTGAGCAGGCGCTGGAGCTGCTGCAGGCGAGGCATGGCGCGCTGCGCGCCGGCGTCGCGCCCGCCTGCGGCAAGGAGCGCAACGGTGCAGAGCAGGCGAAATGGGTGGGAGATCATGCTGGAAGGTAGTGCCCGGCGCCGTCGGCCGCCGCACCGGGAACGCCCCGATGCGACGGCCGCGAGCCCGGCGGGTCTACTGATTGCGATACTGGCCCGCGTAGGTGACTTCGAAATCCCCACGGCACCCTGCCTTGGTCCAGATCTGCCGCCGGGTGAAGCCCCAGCTGTTGCCCAGCCGGCAGCGCCGTGCGTTATCCGACCGGACCAGACGCGCGCTCGCAATTCGGCCGCCGGCATCGCAGGAGAAGGTATTCCCCCGACCGTTGCCGTTGCCGTAGCCGCGGTTGCCGTTGCCGTTACCGTTGCCGTTGCCGTTACCATTGCCGTTGCCGTTGCCGTTGCCGTTATCGACTCCGTACCCGCCGTTCGCGTTGGCGGTGCCGGCCCCGCAGGTAATGATACGCGTGCCCGCGGTGCCATTCTGGATCACGCCGCCCGGTACGTTGCCGTTCGAATAGACGGTGGGCTGGCCGTTGTAGGTCACTTCGAAATCGCCGATGCACATCTTGCTGGTCCAGACGTAGGCATCGGTGAACCCCCAGCTGGTGCCTTCGCGGCACGCGCCCATCAGCTGCTGACTCTTCAGGCGGACGCTGCTGGCTCCGCCGCCGGTGCTGCACTGTACGAGCGCGCCGTGCGAGTCGCCGCAGCGGATCGTGCGCGTGGTGCCGGCAACGCCCGAGCCCGCCCCGACGCCGCCGTTGCCGTAGGTCACAATGAAATCGGCCTGGCAGCCGGAGTTGGTCCAGATCGACGTGCTGTTGAAGCCCCAGGTCGAGCCCTGGCGGCAGCGGTTCCCGTTGAGGTCCCGCTCCACCCGAGCCGCGGTGATGTAGTTGTTGGTCCGGCAGGTCTGCTGCACGTCGGAGGTGCTGCCGCAGGTCATGCGGGCCTCCTGCGCCTGCGCCGAATGGCGCGGTATCACCAGGGCGACGATCGCCACGGCGGCCACGCGTGCTGCATGCATGCAAAAGCGGGACATAATGACCTCCGAAGGGTGATGGATCGACATACCTTCACAAGGTGGCCGTATGCGACCCGCGGATGCGGTGATAGTGGCCACACTCAGCCATTCCCCGCCGATCGCCGCCGCCGGGTACATTGCGCTGTGCCCGATTCGCCCCTCATCCTCCTGACCGGTGCCACCGGTTACGTCGGCGGACGCCTGCTCGCGCGCCTCGAGGCCCGCGGCCCGCGGCTGCGCTGCCTGGCGCGCCGGCCGGAAGTGCTGGCTCATCGGGTGCAGTCATCCACCGAGATCGTCGCCGGCGACGTGCTCGATCGCGCAAGCCTGGACGCGGCGCTCACGGGTGTCTCCGTTGCCTACTATCTCGTGCACTCGATGGGCGCAACTGGCTCGTTCGAAGCCGCCGACCGGCAGGCGGCGACCAATTTCGCCGCCGCGGCAAAGGCGGCCGGCGTGGAGCGGATCATCTATCTCGGCGGACTCGGACGGGAGGAGGAGCGGCTGTCGGCGCATCTCCGGAGCCGCCACGAAGTCGGCCGCATCCTGAGCGCCTCCGGCATTCCGGTCGTCGAGTTTCGCGCCTCGATCGTCATCGGATCGAATAGCTTGTCGTTCGAGATGATTCGCGCGCTGGTCGAGCGCCTGCCGGTGATGATCACGCCGCGATGGGTCAAGGTGCCGGCCCAGCCGATCGCGATCGACGACCTCCTCGACTACCTGGTGCTCGCGCTGAACCTCTCGGCCCGCCAATGCCGGGTCTACGAGATAGGCGGTGCCGACCAGGTGTCCTACGCCGATATCATGCGGGTCTATGCCCGCCTGCGAGGGCTTCCCTGCCACATGATTCCGGTGCCCGTGCTGACGCCGTTCGTGTCCAGCCTCTGGCTCGGCCTGGTGACCCCGCTGTACGCCCGCATCGGACGCAAGCTCATCGAAAGCATCGTGCATTCCACCGTTGTCCGGGATCCCGAAGCGCTGACGGCCTTCGCCATCCGGCCGGTCGGCGTCGAGGAGGCGGTGCGGCGCGCCATCGCAAGTGACGCGAAGGCCGCTGCCGAGACGCGATGGTACGATGCCGTGTCTTCGGCTGGAGCACCGCGGGTCGGGAGCGACGCGACGCCAGACGCGCGGCTGAGCGACTCGCGCAGTGCGGTGGTCGCCGTGATGCCTGACGTGGCCTTTCGTGCCATCGAGCGCATCGGAGGTGATACTGGGTGGTACGCCTGGAACTGGCTCTGGCGGCTGCGCGGCGCACTGGACCTGCTGGGCGGGGGTGTGGGGATGCGGCGCGGCCGTCCGGCGCGGTCGACGCTCCGAGCCGGCGATCCGGTCGACTTCTGGCGCGTCGAGGCGATCGAGCCGAACCGGCGGCTCCGGCTGGTGGCGGAGATGAAGCTGCCGGGCCGCGCGTGGCTCGAGTTCGAGGTCGTCGGCCACGGCTCGACGACGACGATCAGGCAAACCGCCACCTTCGACCCGTCGGGCCTGACCGGCAGGCTCTACTGGTATGCCCTGTACCCGGTCCACGAACTGGTGTTTCGCGGCATGCTGCGCGGCATCGCGCGCGCGGCCGGCGGCACCGTCGCCTAGTCCTGCAACCAATTCCTTTCGGACACGTAGGATCCACCCGTCTCCGCTACACTTGATGAGGTCGTCCGTCCGCCGCCGCCTTCAGAGCCGAAAGCGATCGCCCATGATCCGCCTCTCACGATCCGCCAGCGTCCTCACGGTCCTTGGACTGATCGGGCTGCTCGCCGCCCTGTCTGCGCAGGAAGCCACTGCCCAGGCGCTGTACCAGCCGCGCGCCGTGAAGCGCGCCTATGTCCGGCACACGCGGTCCCCCGACGGCCGGCCCGGCGCCGCCTACTGGCAGAACCATGGTCGCTACACCATCACGGTGACGGCCGCGCCGCCGGCGCGGGCCATTTACGGGACCGAGCAGATCGTGTACACGAACAACAGTCCGGACACGCTGCGGCGACTGGTGTTCAAGCTGCTGGTCAACATCCACAAGCCGGGGGCCGCACGGGCCGGAAACGCCGGTGCCGACTACCTCACCTCCGGCGTCCACGTGGACTCCTTCGCGGCGAACGGCCACAAGGCCGCGTGGCCCCCGGACGCCAACGTGTTCACCAGCCAGTTCGTCGCCCTTCCCGCGCCGCTCATGCCGCACGATTCGGTGCATCTCGCCCTCGCGTGGCACTACGACATGTCGCGGCAGAGCGGGCGGGAGGGGGCCATCGATTCGACGACGTTCTACCTGGCCTACTTCTATCCCCGCGTCGCCGTCTATGACGACTACAACGGCTGGGACACCTATTCGTTCGACGACCGGCTCGAGTTCTACAGCGACTTCAACGACTACGACGTGACGGTGCAGGCGCCGGCCAACTATGTCGTCTGGGGCACCGGCACGCTGCAGAATCCGGCGGACGTACTCCAGCCCGCGATCGCGGAGCGGCTGCGACAGTCGCTCACCTCGGATACGACGATTCGTGTCGCGACGGCGGCCGATCTGTCGGCCAGGCGCGTTACCGCGCAGCAGGCGATGAACGCATGGCACTTCACGGCCACCAACGTTCCCGACATGACCTTCGCCATGAGTGACCACTACGACTGGGACGCCACGAGCGTCGTCGTGGACGATGCGACGGGCCGCCGGGCCAGTGCGCAGGCGGCCTACAACGACACCGCGGCCGACTACCACCAGATGGCGCGCTATGCGGCGCACGGGCTCCAGTGGCTCTCGCGCAACTGGCCCGGCGTCCCGTACCCGTACGAGAAGACCACGGTCGTCGAGGGATTTGCCGGGATGGAATACCCGATGATGGTGAACGACGAGAGCTACGCGGATACGACATTCTCGCGCTTCGTCGCCGAGCACGAGATCGCGCACACCTGGTTCCCCTTCTACATGGGCATCAACGAAACCCGCCACGCCTTTATGGACGAGGGGTGGGCCACGACCTTCGAGTACCTGGTGTCGCAGGCCGACCTGGGGCCTGCCAAGGCCGCCGACAATTTCCGCCAGTTCCGGGTCGACGGCTGGACCTACAACCCGCCGATCCAGGACGAGCTCCCCATCGTCACGCCGTACGCCTCCGGCGACAACGGCTACGTCAAGCCGGCCCTGGGTTACCTCGCCCTCAAAGAGATGCTGGGCGACTCACTGTTTCGTGCAGGACTTCACGCGTACATGGACCGCTGGCACGGCAAGCACCCTATTCCGTGGGACTTCTTCAATTCATTCAACAGCGCCACCGGCCGGAACCTGGACTGGTTCTGGCAGGGGTGGTTCTTCAGCACCAGCTACATCGATTTCGCGGTCGGAGGGGTGACCCGGACCGCCCGCGGATGGCAGGTCGTGATCGACAACGTCGGGGGGATGCCGGCGCCAGTGGATCTGAACGTCGGCTACAGCGACGGCTCGTCGGCCACCCTGCGACAGAGCGCAGCCGTGTGGAAGGCGAACCCTCGGCGCACGACTGTCGTGATTCCGACGAAGAAGCGGATCACGTCGGTGGCGCTGGCGGGAGGGATCTGGATGGACGCGGACAGTACGAACAACCGCTGGGGTGCGGCACCGCGGGCACGCTGAACGGGTCGTCGATCTCGCGGTAGCGCCGGGGCCTGGTCAGCGTGCGAACACCGAACCGTGGGGCACGGCGGGGCCGGTGGCGCCGTGCGGCCACTGGGCGCGCGCGAAGCTGACGCCGGCCACCGCGGCCGCCGAATCACGAAACGTCTCATCGATCCGGAGACTGCCCGTCCGGCGGTCGAGCGCGACGATGAACAGGCGGGTCTTGGCATCGTTCACGACGAGGCGGGATCCGCCTGCGTCGTACGCCATCCAGTGGGGCGCGAACAGGGAATCGAAGACGACGCGACCGGTTTCCCGTGGACGGCCCGGGTCGGAGACATCGAGCGTGATGAGGGCATGCTCGTCGGGCACCGTCTGAATCCAGGTGGAACCGACCAGCAGCGGCACCGCGCAGTTCTCGCCGGCGAAGGCGCGGAGAAACTCTACGTGGGGGCTGGGCGCGGCGATGTCGGTCACCCGGTAGAAGCCACAGGTGAAGGTGGCGAGGAGCACGGTCCGGCCATCGGCGAGGAGGCGCGGCTCGCCGGGGAAGAGATGGTGATCCTCGTGCGGGCTGATCGCGCCGTCGTGGACATGGCCGTCGTTCGCGGCGGTGGCCGGCAGCTCGACGGTCCGGAGCAGGCTGAGGTCGGACAGGCGCCAGATCTGGAGATGCGCGCCGAAATCGCCGGTCATGTCGGTGCTGGTGGACACGACGCGGTCGATCGCCGGCAGTACGGCCAGACTGTACGGCCGCAGCTGGGTGCTGTCGAACGCGGCGGAGCGGGCGCTGGTGCCGCGAATGAAGCGGCCCTCGCGATCGAGCTCGACCAGTCCGCCGGGCGGAGTGTTCTTCGGACCGTGGCCCTGAAAGGTGGCCAGCAGGTGTCCGTTGGCCAGCCGCACGAACGAATGCGGATGATTGAACCCGCCCTCTTCGGTGAAGGAGCCGAGCAGCCGAGGCTGGCCGGGGTGGGTCAGGTCGAAGCGGAAGGTGCGACCGGAACCGAATCCGTTGGCGAACAGCAGCTGGTCGCGCTCGAGCTGGTGCTCGGTGTGGTGGGGACCGGTCGCCCGCGCGCCGACCGGCAGGGTCGAGATTACGCGCGCATACGTCGGCGACCCGGGCCGCGCGTCTATGACCGCGAGGAAATCGCTGTCGGTCCTGTCGGCGTCGCCGCTCCACACATACAGGAACGGCGCCGGGTGCTGGGCCTGGGCCGTGCCAGCCGCGGGGCCCACGGCGAGGACCGCGATCGCCAGGGCGCGCTGGATCACTCCTCCTCCAATGATGCGCTCACGCGGAAGGTGTGACCGTCGGGATGTCGAACATGACATTCACGCACCCCCCATGGTTCATCGGTCGGCGGCCAGGTGACGGTCACGCCGGCGGCGAGCGCGGCCGCGTGTGCTGCATCCACCGCCGCCGGTGAGTCGACCCACCAGCTCATCCAGGTGCCGCCCGTTTCATCGTCTCCCGCAAAGCGGGGAGACGGCCCGCCTCGGCAGCCCTGTCCATCCAGGCAGAGGAAGATCTGGATCGTGCCGTTCTGGACCGAACCGAAGCTCGGTGGGTCGCCCCAGTCCCAGCACCTGGTCCAGCCCAGCTTCGCGAACCACTCGAAGCTCTGCGTGAGGTTCGATACGTTGAGAATCGGCGTCAGGCCGTGGACCAGCACGAGTGGCCTCCCGCGTATCCAGTCCCGCTTACGGCGCGCGCGTGCCTTCGGTCCGGAGGTTCCGCACCGTATCGGGGCCGCTGGTGTAATGGGCGACCGTGCTGCCGATCAGCTTGCCGTCCTGCAGGCGCATCACGCTGTTGGTTGTCACCTTGGCGCCGTTGCGCAGCACGCTCTGGTAGGGGCCGGACTCGGTGACGATGCTGTCGCCCGCGACGGACAGGATGCGAATGGCGACCGGCGCGCGCTTGGGGAAGTGGAAGGCCCAGCCCGTGGTGTCGGCTGTCGCGACCATCTGGTAGCTCACCAGCACGCTGTCGCTGCCGGCCGCCATCGTCCGCATGTTCCAGGTGCCGGCGACGCTGGCGAGCGAGACCGGCGCCGGGGCCGGCGGGGCGGGAGCCGCCGTGACCGGTGCGGTCGCCGTCGAATCCATGGTGGGTTTCTGCTCGCCTTTGGCGCACGCAGCAGTGACGACCACGGCACAGCACACTGCGAGGCTACGCATGTCGTGCTCCCAGGTTACGGAGAGTGGCAGAGACGGATCAGGAACGGAAGGGCGCCGATAACGTACGCCCTGGAATGGGCGGGGGCAACTGAATCGCCGTTCTCATGGACCCTCGCCGCCGGGGGAAAGGCGTCGGAGGAGGGTCTGCTGCTGCTCGGCCAGTGTATTCATCCGGCCGCCGAGATAGTCGATACCCTGCTCGAGCCGGGCAAGATCGCCGCCGTCCGGCAGGGCGGCGGCCGCCAGCTGCGCTTCCAGCTCGCGAACCCGGCGCCGGGCGCGCCACCAGGCGATGCCGGCCCCGATGGCGACCAGTCCGATCCCCTTCACCGACGCGATCAGCGCGCCGAGCACGAATGCGGTCGTGGGTTCCATACCGGCTCCGATGGTGCGGGAAGGACGATTACAGGTAGCTCAGCCAGGCGTCGCTCCGCCGCTGCTTGACACCCGCGAACCACCGGCACAGCGGGTACATCGCCGTCACCACGAGTGCCCAGACCAGATAGACCACCGGCAGTGACCAGCCCCATCCCGGCGGCGGGGTGAACGGGTAGTTACCCAGATCGGGTGACTGGAACATCCAGTGGGCCGAGCCGTAGCGCGCATGGCAGACGATGACCGCAAGCAGGTGGATCAGCGCGAAGTGGATCATGTAGTAGAACATCGGCACCCGACCGATCACGACCGCCGGGCGCAGCGCTGGCGGTACCCGCCGGTCCACCGCCCAAAGGAAGATCAGCGCCGGCCCCAGCGTCATCAGCAGGAACGACAGCGAGGGCGGATACTTGGTGACGTTCAGGAACGACAGCACGGTGAACAGGGACGTCTTCTGCGCGGCCCAGCGGGACGGGTCGCCGTAGACGTTGATGCCGCGCACCACGAAGAACGCGACCGTCAGCGCGATGCCCAGGCGGAGGAGCAGCGTCCTGCGGCGCGCCTGATCCCACCGGTATACCTGTCCCAGGCCATAGCCCACTGCGGTGACGCCGATCCACGGAATCAGCGGGTACGCGGCGAACACGACGTGCGCCGGCGTGTTGAGCACGAAGCCCGGCTGATGCAGAATGGCCCAGAGCGGATTGGTGGACCGGATGGAGTCCAGGAGGTTGTGCCCGGCCATCAGCACCACGCCGATCGTGGTGACGATGGACGCGGGCAGCCACATGAGCGCCGAAAGCGCGATCATCGCCCAGCCGAGCGCCCAGAGGACGAGCAGCATGGTGACGCGATAGTCGAAGTTGAACTGGTAGGCGAGACACCGCATCAGCACCAGCTCGACGACGATCAGCCAGAGTCCGCGCGTCACCAGAAATCGGGACAGCTCGGCCCGCGTCTTCCGCCGCAGCGCCAGATAGGCGCCGGTGCCGGTCAGCAGAAAGAAGACGGGCGCGCAGAAAAAGGTGATCCAGCGCGTGAGGAACAGCGCCGCGGAAGCGGTGGCGAGATTGGTGGGATTCTGGCCCGGAATACCGAAGTAATCCCGTGTGTGATCGAGCGCCATGATGATCATGATGACGCCGCGGACGACGTCGACCGCTTCGAGGCGCGTCCGCGCGGCCGGCGCGTCAGCCATGCTGCGGCCGCGTGGCGGACATGACCCGGACCCTGGTCGGCAATCGCAGCGGGTGATCGCCGAAGGCGCGCGCCAGCGCCTCCGCGACCGCCCACACGATTTCCGGCGAATTGGCGGTGGCACGCTCCTCGATTGCCGTGATCACGGGATTGCCGAGCACCAGGCCCAGCGCGGCGTCGGCGGCCGACGGCGCTTCGACGAGGCGGTCCAGCGTCACCAGCTCCAGGCGCGCGAACCCCGCCCCCTTGGTCATCGCCTCGAGCCCGGCGGGATCGGAAAAGCCGAACGGCACCCGGTAAAACCCGGGCGGATCGTCGGGAAAGAAACGGGCGATCGTCTCATGCACGATGCGCGCGAAGGGGTTCTCGTCCCACGAGCCCCAGACGTTCAGCAGCCATTGGCCGCCGGGCCGAAGCACGCGGAACGCCTCGCCGGCCGCGCGTGGCTTGTCGGGGAAAAACATGACGCCGAACTGGCAGACGACGACATCGAACGCCGAATCCGGAAAGGGAAGCGCCGTGGCGTCCGCCACCTGCCAGGTCACCCCTTCCCCTCGGCCGGTGGTCCCGAGCCGGTGCCGGGCCACGTCGAGCATCGGCGCGTTCAGGTCGGTCGCGGTCAGTGTGGCGCCCTCCGGCAGCCGCGCGAGCACCTGCTGGGTGAGGATGCCGGTGCCGGCTGCCAGCTCCAGCACCGCCGACCCGCGCCCCTCGGCGAAGCGCATCCGCGCCGCGAGGTCGGCCGCGTAGTCCGCGAAGAGGAGCGGCCCGAGGTGCCGGTGATAGTACTCGGGGATGGACCCGACGAAGGCGGCGTTGGGGGAAGCGCTGGGGTCCATTAATCGAGATTCTCCTGGATGAACGCGGCCTCGGCCCTCACGCACGTTTCTCGAGAGAGGTTTGCAGTCCGCCGTCCTACAGTACCGTTCCGGGCGGTCCCGCCACAACCCCACCCTCCGGTGCAGGGCGATCAGTCTCTTGTGAATGGGCGACACCATCGTACCTTGGCTCTCGCGCCACGAGGGCGCGCCCCGACTCTTAACGGAGTGGACTGACCATGAGCAAACGTTCCGATGCCCTGGCTGACTGTCTCGAACAGGGCGCACACGCACTCGCCAGCCTGGCCGCCACGCTCACAGACGCTGAATGGCGGACGCCGGTACCAGGCGATGGCCGCAAGATCGGCGTCATCGTGCACCATGTCGCCAGCGTGTATCCGCTCGAAATCCAGCTGGCCCAGACCGTCGCGGCGGGCAAGCCGGTGGCCGGAGTGACGATGGCCGACGTTCATGCGATGAACGCGGGGCACGCGCGGGACAACGACGCCGTGACCAGGGAGGAGGCGCTGGCGCTGCTGCGCACCAACAGCGCGGCCGCGGCCGCGGCGATCCGCGCGCTGAGCGACGCCGAGCTGGACCGGGCAGCGCCCGTCTCACTCTACTTCGACGCGCCGCTCACCAGCCAGTTCGTGCTCGAGGATCACGCCGTCCGCCACAGCTATCACCATCTTGGCCGCATCCGGGGCGCCCTCAACCGGTAGCCCGACCGGACCGTGTGAAGCGGGAGCGAGTTCCTTCGTATTGCACGGAGCTATGCGCCCGGGGATGAGGAGTTCATCGCGCGGCTGGCACTGCGTGAAAGGCGAGCGCGTCCACCACCCGCTATGTTCCATCCGGTAGCGAAGCCCCGCAATCTCCGCCGTCCCGGGCGGCATCAAGGATGTGCATGTCCGTGAGAGCCCGCCTGCAGGCGGCGACATCGAACGCTCATGACGGCATCGAGGCGACGCCCTTCTACGACGCGCTGCGGGCGGGGACGCTGCCCGCCGCCGCGGCCGAATCGTATCTCCACTGTCTTGCGATCATCCATGCCGTGCTCGAGCGCGGCCTCTCGACCGCCCGGGACCCCCGGGTCGGACGGGTCTGGCGGGACGATCTCGCAAAACTGCCGCACCTGATCGAAGACCTGGCATTGCGGCCCGAAGGGCACCTTACGGCGATCGATCCCGCCGTCCGCGCCGCACTCGCGATGGCCGACCAGCTCGTGCAGTCACCCGAGATCGAGCTGCTCGGCTATCTGTACGTGTTCGAGGGTTCGCAGAACGGTGGTATCGCGCTGAAGTCGCTCTTTGCCAAGTCGCTCGACGTGGCGCCGGACGCCCTTCGCTACTTCGGCTGCTACGGCAAGGAGACCCGCAGGGCCTGGACGCGGTTCGTGACCGACCTCGACGCGATCCGGCTGACTGACCCCGAAGGAGGCAGAATCGAGGCGGCCGCGGTCGCCGCCTTCGCGGGGCTGCAGACCATCGTGCTGGCACTTTTTCCCTTCACCGCCGCCAACGTCACCGTGCAGCTCACGGCGCTCAATCCCGAGGCGGGCCGGCACGCATTGCCGGACGATCCGGCCGAGATCGCCATCGCGATCCGTGCGGGGGTCCGTGCGCGGGAACGGTATCCGTACCTCGAGCGGCGCTTCGGCGAACGCGGCCGGCGGTTCACCGCGAGCGACAGCTGCTGGTTGCTTACCCTCATGCCGCTCCAGTATGAATCCATCGCCCGAAGCATCGCGTGGCTACGCACGGTGCTGGCGAGCCGCGGCATTCCCACGCTGATTCTCGAGACACACATGCGTGAGCTGGCGACGGAGATAGAATCCGCGGCGCCGGCGCGCACCCGGGAGACCGCCAGCTTCAGGCGCGTGGTGGGGGAGCTGGGCGCAAGCCGGCGGGCTCACTTGCCCGATGCGGCGGTGGAAGACCTGAACGCCCGATTCGACCAACGCCTTTCCGCCCTCCATGGTGCGGTGCCGCTGCTGGCCTCGGCGCATGCCGACGAGGCGGCCGGCGTGCCCGGCGCCTACGCGGCCATCGAGTCGTGGCTGACCGATGAGACCCGTTTCGGCAACGAGTGGCGGGCGGCGGTGCGCGAGCTGTCCGTCGCGCTGGACGCAGCGGCGAGTGTCTCGTGATCAAATGGTGCGCGTACTGTCAGCGGTTCCAGGGTGAGAGTTCGCCGTACGAGACCCATGAAGTATCGCACGGGCTCTGCGATGCCTGCGGCGATTCCGTCCTGCAGTGGACCGGAGAGCAGGAGCGGCGAATGCGGTATCTCGCGGACCTCAACCGCCGGTTCTGGGCTGCGGGGCGCAAGGGCGCGCCACTCGAGATGGAAGCGCTCGCTGTCGAAGGGTTTGCGGCGGGCATCCGACCGCTCGACATGCTGTTCGGCTTTGCCGGACCCCAGCTGGTCACCGTGGGCCGGCGCTGGGAAGCGAACCTGCTGACGGTGTGCGAAGAGCATCGCTTCACCGAAGCCTGCGAGGCGCTGGTCGATCTGATCGAGCGCCACATTCAGGCGGCGGCGCTGAGCGCGCCGGCGCCGAACGCACCGACGATCCTGATCGCCGCGGTTCCGGGAAACATGCACATGCTCGGGCTTCGCTTCGCGAGCCTGGGATTCGAGAGCATGGGCGTGCGCACCACGGTCCTGGGTTACGGATTCAGCCCCCAGGCCATCGTCGACGCGGCATTGTCGGAGCGGTGCACAGCCGTCGGCCTGTCGATTTCCATGCCCTCACAGACTCCGGCACTTCGCGTCCTGCTCGACGCGTTCGCCCGCCCGCCCGCCTTCACCGGACCGATCCTGGTGGGCGGGGCGGCCGTCAACGCCGGACTGGTGCCGGCCGCGGCCGCCCTCGGCGCCCGTGTCGTCCCACACCTGCGGTTCGATGCGGCGGAGTGGCCGGCGCTGACCGCCGGCTATTCGACGCTCTCGTCCTGATAGCGGTCGGGCGCGTACCGGCCGGCCAGTAGTCCGGTCGCCCGGGCGGGATCGATCTCCCGCACCAGTACCCCTTCCTCTCCGTACGGCAGATACGCCTCACATTGGCCCGACGGCTCGATCAGACTGGTGGCCGATTCCGGAAACCGCAGCGCGTAGTTGACGCTGGCGAAATAGATGGTGTTCTCGATGCTCCGGAGCATCATCGCCTTCTCGTAGTAGGCACCGCCCGCGGCGCCCCAGCTTTGGGGGCGCGCCCCGGTTCGGTCGCTTCCCGCATGGTGCGGGTGGAAGACGATCCTGGCGCCACGAACCGCCGCCCAGCGGACCGTCTCCGGATATCGCCACCCCTCGTGGCAGATCACGATGCCGAATTTCACGCCGCCGGCCTCGAAGAGCCGGCGAGTGTGTCCAGGGATGTAATGGCGGTCTTCGGTGGGATCGAGCTGGTTCTTGGTCTGAAAGCCCTGCAGCCGGCCGCGATGATCGATGACGAAGGCGGCGATCTGGCGGCCGGCCGGCGTCACGCGTTCCATGCCGAGAATCGTGGTGACTCCGTGCCGTCGAACCAGGTCGCCGACGGCCTGGAGCGTCTCCTCCTGCTGCGCCTCGCCGAACGGCGGCACGTCGAAGTCCTGACCCCTCAGTCCCGGGAGGTACGCCTCGGGGAAGCACACGATCTCGGCGCCCCGGCCCGATGCATCCGCCAGAAGCCGGTCGATACGCCCGAGGCCGTCCTCCAGACTGGCCGCCACGCCCGGCGACGCCAGTCCGATGATCATCGCAGCGTTTCGCGAAGAGCGATGATGGCCTGGCCCTAGTGCCGAAACACGACGAGCATCGCGGCCAGTGCCGCTCCGACCAGTATCGCCAGCGTGGACAACACCGCCCAGCGCCGGTACAGCACGTGGTGCGTGGCCTGGTACACCGCGTTCACGGCGCCTCCCACCAGCACCAACGCGAACAGGTCCCACGATGTCTCACCGCGTGCGAAGCTCCGGTACGCGACGCTCAGCAGCAGACCGAACGACAGCACCAGGTAGGACCAGCGGTAGCCCGAGTTCTCCAGGGCGACGGTCCGTTCGTCGCGCTCCACGGCTGCGGATGTCATGATGCGGTTCCTTCCAGGAAGAAGAGTTCGCCGACCGGCTTCCCCAATCGGTGCGCCAGGACGAATGCCAGCAGAGCCGATGGGGTGTACTGCTCGGTCTCGATCGAACTGATCGTCTGCCGGGTGACCCCGGCGAGGACGGCGGCCTGCTCCTGCGAGATCCTCAGCTCGGCGCGCGCCACGCGAAGTCGGTTTCGTAACCGGGGTGTGTCCACTCGCCCGCCTTATTGGGGTGCAGAAGCAATGTACTCTTCAGCAGGCAATATGTCAAGCATAGCAGACATATCGCCAAGTTCGGCTGGCTAATTATGGCTTCCGGCCGATGTCCCGCAGCCGCCCCTGCGCCTCCTGGTTCTTCGGGTCGCGCAGCACCGCCTCACCGAACGCCTTCGCCGCGGCGGTGGTGTCGCCCTTGAGGAGCTCGATATTGCCGCGGAAGACGTACATGCCGGACGACGTGGGATAGAACTCCTCGTTCAGCCGAAGGAGCGCGAACGCCTCGTCGTACTTGTTCGCGCGCGCCAGGCGGAAGGCGGCGGTGTTGAGCGAGTTCTCACTGAAGTCGTAGGTGTCGCGACCGTAATACCGCTCGCGTAGCGCGCGGTAGGTCCTGACGGCGGAATCGGCACCACCGGCCGTCGCGGCATCGGCGATGAGCATGCCGAGCGGCACCGGGCGGCTGGCGCCGTGGTGGCACGTCGCGCAGGTGACCTGGAGTCCGGGATTCGTGCGGCCGGGCAGGGTGTCCACCCGACGGTTGATCTCCTGGACCATCAGCATCATCTGCCGGGCGACGAGCTTGGTGCGCTTCTGGTCGCTGGGGAAATCGAAGGTCTCTAGCGGCCGGCCCTCCTCGCCGACGTGGCAGTACGGGCAGCGGACGCCCAGCCCGCCGGCGAAGTTCCGCATCATGCCCACCACCTGGATGACCGGTGTGTTGTGCGCGATCACCTTGGTGTTGACCAGCGAGTCCGGTGGAAAATGGCCGGCGACCTGCGCGACGGCCGCGGCGGGAACGGCGACCAGGATGCAGGAGAGGATCAGCTTGCGCATGGGATCGCTCCGGAAGATGTCAGATCAGTCATTACCGCTTGGCCCACGCCCAGCCGGTGATGCGCCAGCCGGTTGCGCCCTTCGCGAGGGCGAACGTAAACATCGAGCCGATCTCCTTCACCGGCTTCCCCTTCCTCTGAAAGGCGTAGTTCGAGGGAATGACGACGTAGGCGCGATCCGCCATGATATCGATGTGCCGCGGGGTGCCGAGGGTGACGACTCCCCCGGTGATCCCATTTTTTGCGGCGTCGGCATCGTAGTCAGCCATCCACCGGAGGCACGCCCCGCTTCCGTGCCACTCATGGGGCGGAAACTCGTCGATGATGGATGTCTGATCGGCGCAGGCGGCCGCGGCGGTTTTCGTGTCACCCTTGTTGAAGCTGTCCACGAACTGATGCACGGTGGCCATCACGTCCGTCTTGTCGGATGCGCCGACCGGTGTCACGGCCAGGATTGCCACACTCATCGCGCAGAGTATCCGGATCATGGGTGCTCGCTCCGCTGGAGTTGAAGTGGGGAGTGCGTTCAGCACCGCCCGCCGGGCGGCGAGGCGTGCGATGTGTTGCCGAGTGCGGCCAGCGGCCCGGGGCGTCCCGCGGGCCAGCGCTCGTTGGCGGCGTGCGCCGACTCCTGAAGCAGCCGGACCGTTGCCGGTGAGAGCCTGGCGGGAACGCCGTTCACGACTCCCGTGACCGGGAATGTGCGCGGGTCGCGGCCGGTGAGCCGCTCCACGACGACGAGTGCGGCGAGATAGGTCCCGGCGGGGGCGGGATGGAATCCGTCGCGCGCGTAGAGCGGCGCCCCCGCCGCACCGGCCAGCGCCAGCCGCCAGGCCTCGCCGGCCGGCAGAAAGATGCCGTCCGCCGCCGCCGCGGCGCTCTGGAACGACAGCCGCACGTCGTCGAAGTGCTCGGGAGACGATTTGGCCGGCCAGGTCATGAGCAGCGCCGGTTTGCCGCCCCGCGCCCGAATACGCGCGCCGAATTCGCGAGCCCACAGCAGAAGTGAGTCACGACAGAGGCCGATCGTGGTCGGCCCCTGCTGCAGCACCACCCAGTCCCAGTGCTGCGTCGCCAGCCTGGCGAGTGCATCGGTCTGGCCGTCGAGGTGATCGATCAGCGCGAGGTTCGGCCCGGCGGAGGTCCCGGTCTCAAGCCGGATCCCGGCCGAGGCCGCCACGGCGGTGACAACGGACGGGAGGTCGTTCACATACGTGAGGCTGTTGCCGACGAAGAGGACTCGCCGAACCGGCACCGGGCGCGGGTCCGGCGTTTCCGCGGCTCCGGTGCAGGCGGACAGCAGCCAAAGCAATACCAACGGTTGTCTCCGTACACCTGGCATCAGTCTCTCGCCTCAGGGGGGAGTTGGCTCACCGACCGGGCCCGAACGCCAGGCGAAACGCCCGCAGCGCCGCCGGGTGATAGATGGTGCCGTGGGTCTCTTCCGGCATCGGCTCGTAGTGCCACCACCCGTCGCGCGGCGGGTGAGCCGCGAGCACCTCCGCCAGCCGTAGCGTGAGCAGCGCGATATCAGGCTGGCTGCTGCTCGCGAGGTAGAGCGAGCGCCCCCCGGCGGCACCGAGCCGCTCCGCAGCGTGATCGACCAGCTCGCCGTTGTTCCACCAGAGACTCGGGTCGAAGGCGATGTAGGTGTTGAACAGCGTCGGGTCACGGAAGAACGTCTCGACCACGAACAGCCCGGCCAGTGATTCGCCGACGATGGCCGTTTCGCCAGTCGTGCGGTAGCGCGCGCGCACCGCGGGCATCAGCTCGGAGCGGATGAAGCGCCGAAACGCCTCCGATCCGCCGACCACCGGCGCGATCTTCCGGTCGTCGGGGTTATCGGTGGGCCCCGTGAGATCTCGGCGGCGGGCCGTATTCTCGATGCCGACCAGCAGGAACGGCCGCATGGTGCCGTTCCCGACCAGCACCTGCACCAGCCCGGCGACGTGGAGGAAATCCTCCTTCATGCCGCCGTCCGGCATGTAGAGCACCGGCAGGCGCACGTTGGACGAATCCGCATGGCCCGGCGGGAGGTAGACGTTGATGCGCCTGACTTCTCCCAATACGCGCGAGTCGATGGTGAAGGTTTCGCCGATGCTGAGCGGGGATGCGTTTGAACTACTGCCGCGCGCGGCGCGCACCGTCGCACAGGCCGGCAGCGCGGCGGATGCCGTCACGATCGCGAGCATGGCCGCGTACGACAGTGTCACTGGGGGGCTCCGGCCCCGTCCGGGCCCACCCAGTCGAACACCCGCTCCCGGCCCAGCATCCGCCAGCGCGCCGGATACGCCGAGCGCTCCCAGTCGAGCGGCTCAGCCAGCGGCTGGCGCACCGCCGCGAGCGCGAGCGCGGCCCTGAGATCCCGCCGCTGCTCGGCGCCCAGCGCGTCGGCGGCGAGGGAGACCGACAGCATCGTCCCGCTCCGCGCCACCAGGTCGAGCCACTGGCGGTTGAGCGCCCACGGCACCGCCATCGTAACGCCGACGCAGTCCGGATCAGCGGCGTAGAACGCTCCGTGCTGCACACCGCGGAAGGCGAGCGAGTTGACGCCCATCTTCCGGGTGCGCGCCCACTCGGTGCCGCTGGTATCGTCGCCGATGCGGCAGATCTCGAAACGGCCCGCGGAGAGGTGACTCACCGTGTTGCACCCGATCACCAGACTCCCGGCCGCCGCCGTCCGGATCGTGCGATACAGCTCGTCGATCACCTCAGCCGTCGTGCGGGACGATCCGGCGGCGAAGGTCCACCCGTCCTTCGTCATCGCCGAACCCATCTGGAATCCCCAGCGGCCGAAGATGTCGAAGGTGGTGTAGTCATGCTTGATCAGCTCGAAGCCCCACTCACGGAGCCGGGCGATGTCGGCGGTGACCTTGTGCAGCGTTTCGGGAATGCTCGGGTCGAGCGTGCCGCGCTCGCGCGCGAGCCGCCAGCCAGCCGGTGAGTCAGCCGCGGCCTGGAGCGGACGGACCCAGATCCCCGGCCGTGCCCCCGCCCCGTGCACCGAAGCGGCGAGCCCGGGCAGGTCGGGAAACTTCTCATTGCCGCGATCCCAGATGCCGGCGCCGGGCAGATCCTTCCCGCCACCGGGCTGCCAGCCATCGTCGATCACGGCAAACGGCCGGTTGGGCCCGGCGGGAGAGAGCTCGACGATGCGCCCCGCGTCGGCACGCACCGTCTCTGCACTGTTGGCGCCGTAGGTGGAATACCAGTCGTTGCTGCCGTACACCGGCGCGGAGGGCATCAGTGGCTGGGGGCACATCACGCGGCAGAAGGCGTGCAGCGCCGCAAACGCCGACTCGCCGGCGTGGCCGGCCCGGCAGACGACGTCGCAGACGTCGAGCGTCCGGTCGCCGAGCGCGACGCCCGCGCCGCCGCTCCGGACATTGGCCCAGAGACTGATGCCGTCGGCGTCGACCTGCCAGCTGCAGAAGGCCGCGGGGTTGGTGCGCACGCCGTAGGCGTGGGTGAGCGCGCCGTCGTGCATGGCGAAGTACCAGGGCATGACACGGTCGGGCACCCACCCGCGCCATTCCAGGTCGCCGTAGCCGCGCTCCCACGCGTCGCCGGCGATCGCGGGTGTGCCCGGGATGCGGCCGCGCCAGCGGAGGTGAAGACGGTAAATGCCGACGGAGGGTGAGCCAAGGGTGATGTGCAGCGCACCCGATCGAACGGCGGTAGAGACGACGATGCCGCCGGCGCCGGTCCAGCGTGTGGCTGGGCCGCTCGCGAGCACGATGTCGCCGCTGCCTCCCTGCACCGTGACGCGGTCGGGCGGGCGGACCAGATCGAGAAAGCCGCCGGCCGCCCTGTTCGGCGGACGGATCAGCGGGCGAGCCAGCGGGGCAGGGAGTGCGAGACCCATCGTCGCGAGCGCAGCGCGCTCGACGAAATCGCGCCTGGATGTCACAGCACCCGCGCCGCCGCCGCCACCGCGCGGTCCACGTCGCCTGCGGTGGTGCGCCAGCTGGAGACAGAGACGCGCATGCAGCGCATTCCCCGCCAGGTGGTCCCGGTGAAGAACGCCTCGCCGGTGGCGTTGATGGCGGCCATCACCTCGTCGGTGCGGCGGTCGTGGTCCCGGGCGGTCGCGCCGGGCTGCGTGTCATGAAAGCGCACGAGGCCCTGATTGATCTGCGGCACGGATACGACCTGCGCACCCGACAGCGCGCCGATCCGGGTCACGATATCGTACGCATGCCGGCAGCAGCGCTCGATCAGGTCGGCGAGGCCCGAGCGGCCGAGCTCCCGGAGCGCCGCCCAGGTGGCGAAGCCGCGGGCGCGGCGCGAATGCTCTGGCGTCCAGTCGAGCTCGTCCCGCGCGTCTTCGGCGTGCACCAGGTAGCTGGCGCGGTGCTCCATTCCGGCGCGATGGTGCTCCGGGTGCGCCACGAACGCGTAGCCGCAGTCGTACGGCACGTTGAGCCACTTGTGGCCGTCGGTCGCCCACGAGTCGGCCCGCTCGGCGCCGGCCAGCAGGTGCCGGAGTGCGGGTGTCGCGTTGCACCAGAGTCCCATGGCGCCGTCGATGTGGACCCATGCCCGGGCCTCGTGCGCGATGGCGATCAGCTCGGGAAATTCGTCGAAAACGCCGCAGTTCACGTCGCCCGCCTGGAGGATGACGATCGTGGGCCGGCCGGGATCGGCCGCGAGGGCCTCTCGCAGCGCCGCCGCGGGCAGGCGCCCGGCCGCGTCGCTCGGCAGCACCAGCATGTTCGAGGTGCCGAGCCCGAGCAGTTTGGCCGCGCGGGTGCAGGTGCCGTGCACCTCGGCGGAGGTGATGATGCGGATGGGCGGCGCTCCGGGCAATCCGTCACGGTTCACGTCCCACCCCACACGCGCGAGCACCGCATGCCGCGCCGCCGCGAGACAGGTCACGTGCGCCATCTGGCAGCCGGTGACCAGCGCGAACGATGCCGAGGGCGGGAGCCCGAGCACGTCCTTGAGCCAGGTGCCGCAGACCTCCTCGACGACGGCCGCCGCAGGGCTGCAGGCGTAGAGGCCGGCGTTCTGGTCCCACGTTGCGGTGAGCCAGTCGGCCGCGAGCGAGGCGGGCAGGCCGGCGCCGATCACCCATCCGTAGAACCGCCCGCCGGCGCTGCCGAGCAATCCGCCGTCGGTATCGCGCGCCAGGTCGTCGATGACGGTGACGGGATCAACGCCCTCGGCGGGCAACTCCACCGCGAAGCGCCGGCGCAGCTCAGCGAGCGACGTCGTCGCGGCCACCGGTGCCGCGTCGAGCGATTCGAGAAAGGCGACCGCGAGCTCGGTCGCCCGTTCGAGGGTGGCCTGCTGCCGGTCGGGAACTGCCGTCATCGCGTCCTCTGTCGTTGGAAGCATGGGCTATTTCCGCGCGTCCGCCAGCACGAGCGTCCGCTGCGCGAACTGCCCGAACACGCCGCCATCCGGGCCAGCCGAGCGTGCGATGGACGCGGTGACGCGCCGCATCGCGTCGCGGCCCAGCAGCCCCTCGAGAATCCAGAGCTGCAGCGGCCCGGTCCGATAGTACGCGTCCGGCTGCTTTCCCGCATATGAACCGCGCTGCCGCGCCAGCGTGGTCAGTCCCGCGCGAACCGTCGTCGCGTGACCGATCCACTGGGTCGTCCCTTCCTCGAGCTCCATCAGGTCCTCGGCCAGCGCGCAGGAAATCCGGGTGGCACCCCGCGCGACGCTCATGGTGTCCTGCAGCCTCCGGCGCGCCGCGCGCGCGTCCACGAAGCGGCGTGCATGAGCCAGCGCGAGGACGGGATCCGGGCTGGCGGAGTCGGCATAGAGCGCGTCGAATGCCGCCAGCAGCGTCCCGATCTCGGACTCGAGCGCCGCGGACAGCTCCGTCGTGCCGGCGTAGCATCGCTCACGGAGCTGCCGGCGGTCGGGCTGGACGTCCCAGGCGGGCCATGCGTAGGTCCGATGCTGATCGAGCCACGCGGGGAATTGTGTGTGCAGGTGAAAGCTCTCGTGCACGGCGAGATCGGCGTGGAGGAGAGCGGGGTCGGCCTTCATCGTCGTGAGCATCCGGCCGAGCGCGCCGAGCGGCCCGAAATCGAGCGGGACGTTCAGCACGATGGCGCGGCGCACGCCCTGCGCGCGCAGCGCCGAGGCAACGACGGGAGTGGGCTGGTGGAAGGCGGCGGCCAGCTCGGTGGCATTCCGGGCGTGCGGCCCGACGGGATCGAGGTCGATCATGCCGTAGAGCGCAGTGGAGAACGCGGGGCGCGCCGCGAGCTCGACGATCCGGAGCCGCGCGCCTGCCTTCCAGATGGCTGCGCACACCGGCGTGACTGGTCCTCCGTGGTGCGTCGAATCCGCCAGCAGGAGCAGCGGGTGCCGCGCCAGGCGGTAGCCGTCCCAGACGGGCGGGACGGCCGCCACGCGGTCGAACGCACGAAGCTCGCGCACCGATACCGAGTCGGCGAATGCCGTGCGACAGGTGGACTGTGCCTCTGCGGTGGCCGCCATCGTGGCGGCGAGCAGCAACGCGAGTGTCCGAATCATTTCACGTGCTGACCGACGGCGTCATCGGTTGAGATCCTGGCCGAAACAGAGGCGGTACCCGTTCCAGTCGTCGATTTCGAAATCCCGGCATCCGTAGACCTGATCGCAGAGATCCCGCACCACCGTAACGCCGCGCGACGCGAACTCATCGCGGGGCGCGGTGGCATCCGCCACCAAGATGTAGGCATCCCAGGCGGCTGCTTCCGGGTTCACCGTGCGGTTCGGGCGCATGACACCAACCTGCTCCAGCTGGGCCAGCATGATGACGACGCCGCTCCGCCGGACCATGCAGAACGCGGGCGGCTCGCCCCAGAGCCGCTCGTAGCCGAAACCGAGCATGTCACGGTACCAGGCGGCGGTGGAGATGACGTCGTCCACGATGAAATACGGGGCGATGGACCAGCGTTCGGCCGGCGCTGTCATGGCGACGTCACCAGATCCGCACCCGATCCCCCGGCGCCAGATACTCCGCCTGCCCCGGCCGCACGCCGAACGCCTGGTACCACGCGTCGATGTTTCGCACCGTGAGCGTGCGGTACTGGGCCGGCGAGTGGCCGTCGGTCAGCACCCGCTGGCGCAGCATGGCGTCGCGCGACTTGGTCCGCCAGATCTGGGCAAAGCTCAGAAAGAACTGCTGATCGCCGGTGAGTCCCGCGATCGTCGGCGACTTCTTCCCATGGAGCGATGCGCGGTAGGCGTCGTACGCCGCGGTGAGGCCGGCGAGATCGGCGAGGTTCTCGGTCAGGGTGAGCTTGCCGTTCACGGCGAGGTCGGGAAACGGCCGGTAGGCGTCGTACTGTCGCACCAGCTGCTCGGCCCCCGCATTGAAGTGGGCCAGGTCCTCCGGCGTCCACCAGTTCCGGAGCCGGCCGTGGGCGTCGAAGTTGGCGCCGAGGTTGTCGAAGCTGTGGCTGATCTCGTGGCCGATCACCGCGCCGATCGCCGCGTAGTTCATCACCTCGGGCCGGGACGGGTCGAAGAACGGCGGCTGGAGGATCGCCGCGGGGAAGTTCATCGCGTTCATCGCCGGCATGTTCACCGCGTTGACCAGCTGCGGCGTCATGGACCACTCGGTGCGGTCGGTGGGCCGGTGCAGCTTGGCGAGATTCCGGTCGTACTGGAACTGCTCCAGCCGTTCGGCGTTGCCGTACGCATCCCCGGCGGCGATGTCGAGTCCGGTGTAGTCCGGCCACTGGTCAGGATACCCGACACTCACCCGCAGCGTCCGGAGTTTCGCCCGCGCCTCCGCCTTGGTCGCGGGCGCCATCCACGCCAGCCGCACGATCCGCGCGTCGAGCGCCCGGATGATGCCGGCCACCATCACCTCGGCACGCCGCTTGGCGCTGGGCGGGAAGTACCGCTCGACATACAGCCGGCCGACCGCGAAGCCGAGTGCCGCGCTGGTGGCCTGGATCGCCCGTTTGGCGCGCGGGGTCTGTTCCGGCGCGCCGCTCAGCGTCCGGCCGAAGAAAGCGAACGCCTCACGGTCGAACGCCACCGGCAGCACGCGCGCCGCGTGCTCGATCGCGTGATAGGTCAGGAGTGCCTTCCATGCGTCGAGCGGCTCGCTCGCCGCCAGCGCGGAGAGCCCGGTAATGGCGCTCGGCTGCCAGGCGACGAAGACGGGGATGTCGCCGAGCCGGGCGGCGGAGAAGAAGGCGTCCCAGTCGAGCCCGGGTGCCTTCTTCATGAAATCGGCCCGGACCCAGTGATTGTTGCCCTTGACCACGTCCCAGCTGTCCTCCCGCTTCCAGTGCGTGCCGGCGATCCTGGTTTCCAGCTGGAGGATCGCGTCGGCCTTCAGCTCCGGCTCGGCGATCCCGGCCAGCGAAAGCATCGTGGCGACGTGCGTGCGGTACGCCTTCCGGATCCGCTCCATCGACGGTGACGTGTCGAGGTAGTAGCTCCGGTCAGGCATGGCGAGGCCGCCCTGCAGCAGCGCGGCGGAGTTGCGAGCCGGATCGTCGAAATCCTGGTCCACCCAGAGGCCGAAGAGGTTGTCGGTGTGGAGCGCGCCGTCGTTGATGACGTCCACATCGGCCCGGAGCGTTGCACCGATGAAGCGCGCCAGTGCCGTGCGGTCGTTGATCGCAGTGATGCGCGCGAGCTGCGGCTGGAGCGGGGTGAGGCCGGCCGTCGTGATCGCGGTCGTATCGACGAAGCTCGCGTAGAAATCCGCGATCCGGCGGAGGTCGGAGCCCGCCGGCGCGTGGGCCGCCGCGGCGCCACGGACCACGGCGGTCACCTGCCTCTCCGCCACCTCGGCCGAGATGCTGGATGCGCCGTAGCCGCTTCGGTCGGCCGGGATCACGGTGCGGTCGAACCACCGGCCGCCGGCATAGCGGACGAAATCGTCGCCGGGGCGGACCGAGCGGTCCATGCCGGCGGTGTCGAGGCCCAGGGTGGCATGCTGGGCCGTGAGCGGCGCGGCCGCGGCGAGCGCGAGCGCGAGCGCGAGCGCGCCGAGCAGGCGATTCATGTCAGTTCAGTCGTTCAGCACGAAGGACACCTTCAGGAGAATCCGGTACTCGGTGATCTTGCCCTTCTCGATCACGACCTTCTGGCTCTTGACCCACGCGCCGGTGAGATTCCGCAGCGTCTTCTCGGCCCGCGCGATGCCGGTCAGGAGCGCCTCGTCGAAGCTCTTCTTCGAGGATGATTGAATTTCGGTGATCTTGGCGACGGACATGCAAACCTCCTGGCTGGATATGGGTCGTGCGAGGGAAGCACCCTGCAGCATGAAGCTATCACCGTCCGCACCCTATGAGGTATCGCGCGGAGGCGGCCGCTCACCCCGCGTCCGGGCCGAGGAGATCGCCGGGCGCGTGCGCCTTCTTCGGCGGCTGACCGAACATCCAGGTCACGTTGAGCTGGAGGGCCCGGATGGCGCGCCGGCGCACCGATGAGAGCGTGAATTGCGGATCGACGGTCGTGGATGTCTCCTTCGACACGTTGAACGGATCGATCACGCGAAAGGTAACGCTCATCCGGTCGGCCATCAGCTTCTGCCGCGCGGCGAAGCTGAATCGGGTCCGGCTCCCGTTCCGGCCCTGCTCGACCGTCATCGGCGCCTGGTACGCCAGCAAGACCTGCCAGTCGAGCGAGGGGGAGACGCGGAACGACGCGTTGGTCCGGACCGACCAGCCGAAGGTCCGAATCGCAAAGCCGGGCCCGAGGTCGGGCGCGTTACTCACCTGCCGGAACGCGCTGGCGCTCAGGAACCCGCTCAGGCGGCCGCCGTTCAGGGCGAGGGTCGCATCCCCGCCGTACGCGTCGCTCGACGCGATGTTGGCGAAGGTGCGCGTCGTGACGCCCAGGGTGTCGATGGTGCGGATGGAGCGGACGGCGTCGAGGGTGTGCCGGTAGTACGGCGTCAGCTGGACCGTCATGCGGCCGGCCCTCCGCTGCAGTCCGAGCTCGAAGGCGCGAATGTACTCGGGCTTCAGGTTCGGGTTGCCGATCGAGAGGTTGAGCGGATCGGCGAAGTGCGGTGTCGGGTCCAGCAGATCGGTGTCGTCGGGCCGCCGGATGCGGGTCGAGTAGCTCAGCTTGACTTGGCGGAACTCGTCGAAATTGTAGGCGACCAGCGCACTCGGAAAGACGCTGTTGTAGCCATTGTCGTAGGTGGTGCCGGCGTTCGTCAGGTGAAAATGGGTGGACGCGTGCTCCACGCGGGCGCCGGCCTGCATCACGAATTTTCCGGGCTGGGCGTCCACGATGCCGTAGACGGCGTGGACGTTCTGGTGGTAGGTGAAGTCGTTGATGCGGGCCGGATCGGGAACATACAGGGCCTGCGTCGTATCGAAGACCTGCGTGTCGAGCGAGGTGTGGAAGCGCTGGAACGATCCCCTGTAGCCCGCTTCGAGCTGCAGGTGTCCCGCCAGCGGCCTGGCGTAATCCGCCTTGAACGAGCTCTCGGCGCTGTGGTCCAGGCTCGCCTGGGATTCCCGCGCCGTGACGGCCGCCGGGTCACCGGCGAGCGTCAGCGCGCGAGCTACGACGGACTGCGGGCCGTCCTCCTGCCCCCGGACGAGATGGACCTCGCTGGTGAGTTTGTGCTCGTCGCCGGCAAAGGCGTGCTCCCAGCCCAGCGTCGTCTCCAGCTCCAGCTCGTGGTTGATGCCGGTGGTCACGCGGTCGCTCAGCCCGGTGGTATCCCGCGCCGCATTCAGATCGCGGTAGAGGATGGTGCGGACCTCGTCCTCGTGCCGGGTGGTGAACAGGTTTTCAAGCGAGAGCTGATCGTGCTCGCCGAGCTGATATCCCGCGGTGGTGGTGAAGGTGTGCGCGCGCTGGACCTGGGTGCGAAGGCCACTCTCGTCGAGATAGGTGACCGGATCGAGAAAGAGATTCTCCCGGAACAGCGACTCGGTCCGGGGCCGGTTCTCGCGAAAGAATCCGTAGCTGCCATAGAAAGTCAGCGGCCCGTGCTCGAAGCCCGCGTTGCCCCCGGCATCGGCGTGCCCGCGGGTCGACCCGCCGATGGTGACCGCGCCGCTGGCTCCGGCCTCGGGCTTCTGCTTCAGCACGATGTTGATGATGCCGGCGACCCCTTCCGGATTCTCCCGGGCCGAGGGGTTGGTGACGATCTCCACCTTGTCCACCATGTCGGCCGGCAGCTGGGCCAGGTAGTTGCCGAGCTGCGCGGCCTTCAGCGGGCTCGGCCGGCCGTTGATCTGCACCACCACGCCCGGATCACCACGGAGGCTCACGTTGTTGTCGATGTCCACGTCCACCGTGGGCACGTTCCGCAGCACGTCGAGCGCGGTGCCGCCGCGGGTGGTCGCCATGTCGCGGGTGACGTAGGTGTTGCGGTCGGGTGCGAGCTGCACCGCCTGTTCCGGCGCGGTGACCTGAACCGGCGGGAGCTCGACCGCGGATGCGGCCATCGCCACCGTGCGGAGGTCGAAGTCCGGGGCAGAGATCGCGATGGACGTTACCTCGACCGGTCGGTACCCGATCGCCCGGACGCGGGCGAGGTAGCGTCCCGACCGGAGCCCGCCGATACGGAAGGTGCCATCGCCGGCGCTGGTGGTCGAGGCGGCGGCGGACGTCGCGCCGGCGGGCACGATGGTCACCAGGGCCCCGCCGATCGATGCCCGGGTGGCGGCGTCCACCACCCGTCCATGCATGCCGCCCTGCGCGATGGCGCGGGAATGGAAACCGAGGAGGAGCAGCAGCGAAGCGGCGAGCGGGCGGATCGGTACCGTCAAGAATTCTCCCGGATCGGATGCGAGCGTGGAGCGGGCCGTGAACCTAGACCGGATAGATGACGGGAGGATGACACGCGCGGGCCAGCCGTTGTCGTGCGGCGGCGGCCAGCCTAGCGTTCAGGCGCGCCGTTTCCGCCTCCTTTCCCACGGGATTCCGATGCGACACGCTCTACCCGTCACCCTGCTTGCCGCCACGCTTGCCCTGGCGCCCGCCGCCCGGGCCCAGACGCCGCGGGTCTTCACCCACGCCGACACCCTCCGCGGCTCGAACGGACCGGGCCGCGCCTGGTGGGACGCCGAGTTCTATGACCTGCACGTAAAGGTAAATCCGTCCGACTCGAGCATTACCGGCCGCAATGCGATCACCTACCGCGTGCTGGCGCCCGCGACCGAGATGCAGATCGATCTCCAGCCGCCGCATCAGGTCGACAGCATCGTCCAGGGAGCGGCGAAGCTCCAATATCGTCGCGACGGGAACGCGTTCTTTGTCACGCTGCCGGCTGCGGCAAAGGCCGGGACCCGCGGGTCGCTGACCGTCTGGTATCACGGCAGCTACGCCAGGGCGCCGGGCGACACGACCACCCGCCGGAGCTTCGGCCCGTTCCACTGGGCGGTGGACAGCGCCGGCGCCCCCTGGGTCGCGACCTCGAATGAGGGACCCGGCGCCAGCACCTGGTGGCCGCTCAAGGACATTCCGGCGGACGAGCCGGACAGCCAGCGCATCGCGATCACCATCCCCGACCCGATGATCGACGTCTCCAACGGCCGGCTCCGCTCCACTACGCACAATCCGGACAAGACCACCACGTACGAATGGTTCGTCGCCGACCCGATCAACAACTACGACGTCGCCATCAACGCGAGCCCCGCCTACGTGCCGGTGCGCGACGAGTTCAAGGGGGTGAACGGCCCGCTCACCGTTGAGTTCTGGGCGCTGGCGCCGCACCGCGACGCCGCGCTGAAGCTGATGCCGGCGGTGAAGACGATGCTCGGCTGCCACGAACACTGGTTCGGCGCGTATCCCTGGTATCGCGACGGCTACAAGCTGATCGAAGTGCCGTACCTCGGCATGGAGCACCAGAGCGGCATCGCCTACGGCAACCGCTATCTCCCCGGCTACCTCGGCCGCGATCTCTCGGGCACCGGCGAGGGGATGACCTGGGACTACATCATTGTCCACGAGAGCGCGCACGAATGGTGGGGCAACAGCGTGAGCGCGAAGGACCACGCCGACATGTGGATCCACGAGAGCTTCGGCATGTACGCCGAGGCACTGTATGTCGAGTGCGTGAAGGACAAGGCGGCGGGAGACCGGTACCTGGTGGGTGCGCGGAAGATGATCCGGAACGACGTGCCGATCATCGGGACCTACGGCGTGAACGACACGCCGCGCTCGCAGGACCGGTACCCCAAGGGCGCCAACATGCTGATGACGATCCGCGCAGTGGTGGACGACGACGCCCGCTGGCTCGCCACGCTGCGCGGCTTGCAGGCGAACTTCGGGCACCAGACGGTGACGGCGGAGCAGATCCGCGACTACATGAGCAGCGCCACGGGCGTGGACCTGTCCAGGATCTTCGAGCAGTATCAGGAGACGGTGAAGATCCCGGTGCTGGAGTACCGGTTCGACGGGGCCAGGCTCTCGTACCGGTGGACCAACGTGGTGCCGGGCTTCGCGATGCCGGTGCGGATCGGGGTGGCGGAGGAAGGCTATGTGAAGGTGAAGCCGACGGAGCAGTGGCAGACGGCGGACTCGAAGCTGGCGGCGGGGACGGTGCTCAGGGTCGATCCGGAGTTCTACGTGACGGCGGCACCGGCGTCACCCTGACGGTCAGCGCTGCTCGATCGACGACTTCGATCGGGTGGCGGCCGACGTGGCGCTCAGGTCGTCGCCGTGTTCGAGTGCCTCGTGATGCGGTACGGGATGCAGCGCATCTGCCCGGCGCGCCAGCATGATCGATCCGGCGGCGACGACCGCGCCGAACACCGACGCCCAAACGCTATCGTCGGTGACGAGGCCCCAGGCGATCGGCCTGCCGTCCGCCAGCACGTTCATCGCCTGGAGGAAAAGGGGGACGCCGACGCCGCCGACGACCGCTCCCAGGAGCGCGAAGCGCACGGGCTTGATGTCCGCCAGCCGCCGGCCCCGGTAGCCGAATCGGATGACCGTGGAGAAAACGGTTCCGATCACGGCCCCGGCGATGGCGAACCGCACACCCCAGGAGACACCGGCCAGCACGGCCAGTCCCAGGCGCTCCGACAGTGACTCGACCCCCGGACCGGGATCGAAAAGGCTCAAGGTGGCCACGATCGCGCCGCCGGCAATCCCCCAGGCCACGCTCCAGAGCGCCGCGGTCCGGAGCACGGCCCGCAGTGTTCGGCTTCTGTCGTCGGTCATTATGGCGCCCGGTCCCCGTGGGGTGTCAAAGCGAAGTGCTTTGCATCACAAAGTATCATGGCGAATGGCGCCGCGTCAAGCACCGATTCGCCTACTGCTCCGGGCGCGTCATCGCGACACCCGCTGCGCCTCCATCGTCCAGTAATCCCTGATCCACGTCTTGCCGCGATCGAATGTCGCGTCGGCGCGCCAGAGAAACCTCTCCGGCTGGATGGCGAAGTAGCGAAACCGGACCAGCATCGGTCCATACCATTCGATGAGCAGCCTGCTGTCGCCGGCGGTCCACATGAGCCCCGGCTGCCACGCGCCGCGCGCGGTGTTGATCCCCTCCATCTCCCAGAGCCTGCGCGCGGGATTCCAGGCGCGATAGGTCCAGGTGCCGGCTTCCCAGGTCGAGCTCGGGTCGTCCGGCCGCCAGTGGTCTTCCAGCAGCACGCCCTGGCCGCCGGTCTGCTTCTTCGTGAAGACCCAGTGCCCAGTGAAGGGAGGGGTGAAGGCACCATCACGGCTCCGCGCCTGAAAGGTGAAGCGCCAGGTGCCGACGAGGAAATCGTAGTCGGCGGCTCCGCTCGTTGCGGTGAGCGTGTCCGCGGCCGGGAAGTTCGCGCCCATCGTGTCAGGCAGCTGGATCGCACGCGGCACGGATGCCGGCGTTTGTGCCGTCAGCGGTGCGGTGACGACGGCGAGTGCGAGTATCAGAGGCAGGCGGCGAATCATGGGGGGTCCTTCGCTGGTGGTTGCAGGGCGCCCGGCGGATACGCGTCGCTCGTCTCCACGCGCGGAACCTCCACCCGCTGCGCCAGGACCCGTTCCGCGAAGTCGAGGCGCTCCTGGGTCTCGATCAGCTCCTGCCGGAGGCTCTCGATCTCGGCGTCGACCGCGTTCAGGCCGGCCAGCTCGTCGAGACCACCGGGTCCGCGCCGCAGGCGCCACGCCCCGGCGCCGAAGGCCAGCGCCAGTACCGCGTGGACACCGGCGTGCAGCGGCTCGGTCGCGCCGGCCGCGAGGCCGAGCCCCACGAGGTTGATGGCGCTGAGCGCGATGCTGATCGGATGCCAGACTGCGGGCTTGACGGTCATGTTTCGCGTCCCACGGACGGGAGTCGGCTTCGGCGACCTGCCGCTAAGGCGCCACCATGCGGACGGCCCGTTCATGAAAAGTGTACGGGTTCTCGGGACACTTTATGGTTGAATTCGTCGGGTCCATCAAGCCGTTCGGATTGGCTTTCCACAGCCACACGTGCAGATCCCAGTGGTGCAGCTCAGCCGGCATGACAGGAGCGTGGCCCTCCATCGGGCCGCCCAGCCTGGTGCCGAAGATCACGGGTGCGTCCTTCGCGAGTGCGGCCGGGACAAACCACTCGGCCGCAACAAGCCGAAGGCGATCGCCGACCGGCTCGTAGATCAGCACTTGCGGCTTCAGTGAGTCGAGTGTCGGACCAACGAGCGCGGTATTGATGAAGTGCACGCCCATTCCGCCCGGCTTGTAGGCCATTTCGCCCATGCCGCCGCCCTTTGGATAATCAACGCAGCCCAGCGTCGAGAGGTAACCATCGCGCACCGCGGCGACCGGATCCTGGTACTTCTCGAGCGCCGCCCGCGTGGCGACGAGATTTGCCGGCAGTGCCTGTTCGTTTCCCGGCCCGGCCTGCGCGTCCGCCGCACCGGCGGCCACCGTCGTCATCGCCAGCGCCACCACGGCGCGCATGAACCGCTGCACACGGGGCCGCCTCGGCATCTGTGGCATGGTCACATCCAAGGTGGGAGAAGGCTTCGGAGGGACGAGGGCAAGGTGCACTCCGGGCTGCAGGGGCGCTAGTGGCTTGCGCGCGGTCCCGCCCGGGAGTCGACTTCGGCGATGCGCCGGGCGGCGAGGGCGTTGTCGACCACCGGCGCCACATCCTCATCCGACAGCGCGAGCGCGTCGAGCGCGCGCCGCACCACCGGCTCCCCGCCGGGCACCAGCCTGCCGAACTCGATCTCGGCCCGCCGGCAGAACCGCTCCTGGCGGTGGGACTCTCCGGCGCCGGTGGCCACTCCGCAGGCATAGAGGCGGGCGTGCATCGCCTCGTGCAGGATCGTCGCCGCCACCTGCGCCAGCGTGAACGAGCGGTTCACCACGAAGGTGAGCTCGACCATGCAGGCGCGGCTCTGCACCAGGAAGGCGCCGCGGTAGGCGCGCCGCTCGACCAGAAAGCCGCTGAAGTCGCGGCAGAAGCGGCGGTAGTGGTGCGGGACGTACTGCTCGATCAGCGCCAGCGCCCCGTCCAGGCGGGCGATGACGTCGGCGGTGTCGATGTCGGTGCGGGTGTTGATCACGGTCGTCGCGAAGCCGCGGACGACGCACTCGTGGGTCCTCGGTGACGCGCTATCCACGGTCAATCTCCTTCCTGAAACACTTCAACCTCTCCACCTCCGCCGAGGCAGACGGGAAGACCAGAAAACCGGGCGGAATGACGTTGCGACCGGCAGGGATCATCGTTCGACGTTACGGCTCGCCGCTGGGGCGGTCAAGCGCGCTCGCACGGTGGCACGGCGTTCCCGAAACACCTGCCGACGGCCCGCAAATGCCGGGCGGCGCCTGTAAAATCTCCGCCGGCACGGCCCGAATGCCCAGCCGGGCCGCCGAAATGCAGAGCGGCATGGCCGCACCGAACCGCGGAGCCGACTGAACATGCTGCGGCGCCGCGCAAACGCCGCGTCGAAGCTTCGATTGACGCTGACGGACGAATCTGTGGCGCTGCGGCGCCTGACTGCAGCAGCCACGGGCGCAGCTGCGATACCGCGGGACGAAGCTACGACACCGCGGGACGAAGCTGCAGGACCGACGGACGCAGTTGCAGCACCGCGGGACGAAACTGCAGCGCTACCGGACGAAACTGCAGCACCGAGGGACGAAGCTGCAGCGCCAAGGGACGAAGCTGCAGCACCGACGGACGAAGTTGCCGGCGGGCAGCGCGACTTTGAAGTGGCTGCAGTATGATGCAGGGTCGTGAACCCCACGCAGACAGAAGATCGAGGCGAGACGAATGCAGGCAGACGGAGTGGCCCATGCCGCGTTCGCGCTGGCAGCGCTTGTCCTCGGCGGCTGGGTACTGAGCCGCCCGAAGGGAACCGAAGCGCACCGGGCCGTGGGCATGCTGTACGTCCTGAGCTCGTTCAGCGTCAATGTGACCGCCCTGACGATCTATCGCGGCGACGGCACGTTCGGCGTGTTCCATGCGCTCGCGGTCGTGAACCTGACGGTGCTGCTCACGGGATTCAGTTCCGCATTTCTCCGGCGGCCCAGGAATACCTGGATTCGCTATCACTACTACTTCATGGGGTGGTCGTACGTCGGACTGTGCGCGGCGGCCGGCGCGGAAGCGGGGGTCCGGATCCCCGGCGCTTCCTTCCTTCCCGGGGTCGCGGTGCCGACGGTGCTGATCACGCTCGTCGGCGGCAGCTGGGTTCAGCGCAGTGCGCGCGCGACGATCAGCCGGGTGGCGCGGGCGGCCGACGTCGGCCGCGCATGAAGGCTTCATCACACTCACTTCCCTCCGGTTTCACCCCCTCGCGGCCACCGTTGCAGGCAACGGCTTCGAGGGTACACCCATGCTGAACGCCATACTCGCCCCCGCGAGCATCGCCGTGATTGGCGCTTCCCGCACCGCGGGCACCATCGGCCACGAGATCGTGGCGAGCCTGGTGCGCTGCGGGTTCACCGGCGGTGTCTATCCGGTCAACCCGAAGGCATCCGCCATCTGCTCGATCCCCGCCTATCCCGACATCGAGTCCATTCCCGCCCCGATCGACCAGGCGATCATCGTGGTGCCCCGCGACCTGGTGCAGGAGGTCGTCGAGGCCTGCGCCCGCAAGGGCGTCAAGGGTCTCGTCGTCATCTCGGCCGGCTTCCGTGAGGTGAGCGCTGAGGGCGCTGAACGGGAAAGGAGGCTCACCGCGTTCGTCCGCGCGCACGGGATGCGGATGCTCGGGCCCAACTGCATGGGCGTCCTGAACGCCAATCCGGTCATCTCGATGAACGGCACCTTCGCGCCGCACCTGCCGCCCTACGGCAAGGTGGGCTTTGTGTCGCAGTCGGGTGCGATGGGGCTGTCGGTGCTGGACTACGCGCGGGAGTACGGGATCGGGATCTCGCAGTTCGTCTCCATCGGCAACAAGCCGGACGTGAGCGGCAACGACCTCCTGCTCGCCTGGGAGGACGATCCCGACGTCGAGACAATCCTCATGTACGTCGAGAACTTCGGCAACCCCGCGACCTTCCTCGAGATCGCCTCGCGCATCACCAGGCGGAAGCCGATCATCGTGGTCAAGTCGGGCCGCTCGCGGGCCGGCGCCCGCGCAGCGTCGTCGCACACCGGCGCCCTCGCGGCGAGCGACGTAGCGGTAGACGCGCTGCTGGCGCAGGCCGGCGTCCTTCGCGCCGGCACCATGGAGGAGCTGTTCGACCTGGCGATGGCGTTCTCGGTGCAGCGGCCGCCGGCCTCGCGCCGGATCGCGGTCGTCACTAATGCCGGCGGCCCCGGCATCCTCGCGGCCGATGCCTGCGAGGCGTACGGGCTCGAGCTGCCCGAGCTCGTGCCGGAGACGGTGGCCCGCCTGGCGCCGCTCTTCCCGGCGGAGGCGTCCATCCGGAATCCGCTCGACATGATCGCGTCCGCCACGCCAAAGGGCTACCGAGCCGCCCTCGGTACGCTGCTCGACGACCCGAACGTGGACGGTGCCCTCGCGATCTTCGTCCCGCCGCTCGGCGTCACCCAGGAAGACGTGAGCCTCGCCATCGCGTCGGTGGCGGAAGCGCATCCGGAGAAGACGGTGTTCGGCGTGCTGATGGGACACAAGGGACTGCCCCAGGGGAAGGCGACGCTGCATGCGGCGAAGGTGCCGGCCTACATCTTTCCCGAGTCGGCCGCGCGGGCGCTGGCGGCGATGTGCCGCTGGCGCGAGTGGCGTGACCGCCCAGCGGCGGTGCCGGAGCTGTTGGCGGTCAACGACGCGGTGGCGCGGCGCCTGATCGCCGCTGCGCGGGCCGCCGGCCACACCCGGCTCGCGGAGGCGGAGGCACTCGAGCTGCTGGAGGCCTACGGGATTCCGGTGGCGCGCGGGGAGCTCGCGGTCTGCGCCGACCAGGCGGCGGAGATCGCGTCGCGGATGGGCTATCCGGTGGTGCTCAAGATCGTGGCGCCGGCCATCCTCCATAAGTCGGACGTCGGCGGCGTCCACGTCAACCTGGCCGACGCTGAGGAGGTGCGGCGCGCATACTACCGGATCGTCGAGGGAGCGCGCACCGCCCGTCCCGATGCGCTCATCTCGGGCGTACTGGTGCAGCCGATGGTGCAGACCGGCCGCGAGCTGATCGTGGGGATGACGCGCGACCCGCTGTTCGGCCCGCTGGTGATGTACGGGCTCGGCGGCGTGCTGGTGGAGGTGCTGCGCGACGTGACCTTCCGGATTGCGCCGTTCGGCCGAGACGACGCGAAGCGGATGATGGGGGAGATCCGCGCCGCCTCGCTGCTCGATGCGGTGCGCGGCACGGCCGCGGCCGACCGGATCGCCGTGGAGAACGTGCTGCTTCGCGTGGGGAAGCTGGTGAGGGACTTCCCGGAGATCGCCGAGCTCGACATCAATCCGCTGATCGCGATGCCGTCGGGAGCCGTGGCGGCGGACGCGAGAGTGATGCTGGGGTAGCGCTCAGCGCCGGCTCGGATTCGAAGCTCATCGAGTAACCGGATTCACTCGGCGATGTAGCGCCACGGCTGCCCGACACCGTCCCGCCGCCAGACGGTGAAGAACGGAAATGCGGCACGGACGCCGGCCGAGTCCGGC
Source organism: Gemmatimonadales bacterium (assembly GCA_038321865.1). Lineage (GTDB taxonomy): Bacteria > Gemmatimonadota > Gemmatimonadetes > Gemmatimonadales > GWC2-71-9 > JAICUF01. Next base: position 22,627 of record JBBQFH010000005.1, on the reverse strand, counting down.
TGATTGACCCGGATCATGCCGATGGTGACGCCGAGGTCGCCGCTCGACGCGACGATGACACGGTCGGGGGCCCACGACACGCGGCTGCCGCCCGGGGGATCGCCGGCCGAGACGACGGCCGCGATCGAGTCGGCACCGACGACGAAGGCATCGCGGCGGGCGCCGCCCATGTTCACTGCGTCCGGCCGGCCGTAGCGGGCGAACGCGGGTCCCAGGCCCATCGTCTGCGCATCGCGGGAGAACGCCCGCTCGGCGCTGTCCAGGCTGGAGCGGAAGGCGCGCACCAGGGCGGAGTCGGCCGTCGGGCGCACCATGCGGAGCGGCACCGACGGCGCCATCGGCGCGACCGGGGTGTCTCCGCCGGGCCGGCGCCCGCGTCGATACGCCACGATGTGCCATCCACCGGACGACTTCACCCAGTAGGCGAGATACTTGAACGGGGCCGACGTTCCGTCGGTGCGGCGCGCGGTCGCGTAGCCCAGCGTGAAGCCCTGCTGCCCGTCGGCGGAGATGCCCCCGCGCACGGGCGTCCAGTCAATACGAGTGCCGGCGGTGTCGGGGGCGCCGGCCAGCAGCGCCATGATGGCGGCGCGCCCCTCGGCGAAATGGCCCGGTGCGGGCATCACCGCCCCGTCGGCGAACATCGGCGCGAGACCGGCGCCGGGGTCGGTGCGCGAGCTCGCTGCCGCGTAGGCCCGGTCGGCGGCGAGCAGCTCCGCCACGGCGACGCGGCCGTCCTCCGAGGGGGCGGCAGGGGTCGTCGCCGATGGGCGGGCGCAGGCACCGCACAGCGCCAGCCACGCGAGTGCCGTGGTGAGATGGCCGAACGATCCTTCACGCATCTGAGCTCCCGTCGGTGAGTTGTGGGCAATCCCTAGTCAGCCCCGGCCTCTCGAGGCAACAGCAGGTAGAACTGCTTCGCCACGCTGCGCAATCGATCCCGGCGCTGTTTCAGCGTGGCGGCGAGCGCCGTGCCGGAGAGACGCCAGTAGGGATCCGGCATGCGATGAACGGCGTCGTCGATCACCGAGTCGGTGAGCCGGGCCGCCAGCCACGCTGCCGTCGAATCCCAGGTATGCCCGGAGAGTCCCCCGAGCAATCTCCGGTCGAGTCGGGCGCTGTTGACGGTGAGGGCGGACAGGCCGGGCTCGGGGCCGAACCGCGGCAGCTTCCGGATACCGAGCCGGGCGATGTCGTCCACCAGTCCCTCATAGGACGAGAACGCCTGGTCCCGATCCACCGGGATCGGTAGCCATACGGTGTCGGCGCCCTCCAGGTGTCCGGCCCACCGCCACTGGCCCTCGTGCCGGTCCCAGTCGTTGAGGAACACATCGAAGAGGCGTGCCGTGAGGAAGGCGTGCACGTCGATCCGCTGGCGAGGAGAGGCGAGCAGCGCGAGGGTCTCGATCGTGCCGCGCATGCCCGGGACCGCTGACATCGGTCCGGGGATACGAATGTCGCTGGCATTCTCCTGGATGATGCCGAGCATGCCGGCGTAGCCGGACCGAAACAGGCCGAGCAGGCTGTCGTCCGGCAGGATCGCCAGCGACGGATCGGGGTGGGGAAGTCCGGCTGCGGCCTGGAGCGGTGCGGCGACGAGAGCGGCGGCCGGGAAGGATGCGCTGACCTGGTCCTGGATGATGCTGCCCAGGAGGCTTCGCCTGAAGCCAAGCGGCGTCAGGTGGGCCAGGTCCTTGTCGACGGAGCGGAAGACGAAGTGGCGGCCGGCGGCGGAGGTGAAGTGGAGGGTTCGCGTCTGCCGTCCGCCGCCTTCGATGGTGGGCCGAACGCCGCCATCGAACCGGCGGAGGTCGAGGACCGGCACGCTGATCGGCTGGGTCCAGAGCCGCCGGTACCTGCCGCCGAGCAGAAAGTCGCGAAACGGGTCCCCCCGATATTGCGCGCCCGCCGCCACGAGCATCGTGGTCGTCCCGTCCGGCACCCGATGCCGCGGGATGACCGGCACCGGCCGAAGCGGGAGCAGCAGGAGCACGGTGATGACGAGGAACAGCAGGGATAACGTTCTCGCCGACTTGCGTGCTGACCCGGTCATGCCGGTCCTTTCGTCAGCCGGGATCACCGTTCAGACCGGGCAGGCCTGAGGCTGGCCTTCGAAGCGCACGCCGCGCGTGAGCGTGATGCTGAACGGATCGGCCAGCGGACCGCTGCCGTCGAGGGTGAGGGTCACGCTCACCGTGCCAGGCTGGCTCTGGCTCCCGACAGCACCCGAGATCGTGGCGCCGAGCTCGGAGGGGATCACGAAGCTGCCGGCGTGATAGCGGCCGCGGAGGCGGAAGCTGCCGTCCGGAGCGAGCAGGGCGGACTCGCTCGAGGCGAAGTAGCGGCCGCAGTCGAGATCGAGCTCGATGCCGGCGTGCGTCGCCAGCAGCTCGATCGGCATCGTCGCGATCCCGAACTGGCCGATCAGGACGCTGTCGGCTGGTCCGGCGAGGCCATCGCCGCAGGCGGTGACGACGAGGATGGCGAGGGCCGCGCGGAATCCGTTCATCGGTCTCTCGTCACTCCGGGCGAGTCGTACCCATGCCGACGTGAGCCGGAACCCGCGGCGGCGCTTCCTTCAATCAATGTGGGGTCGGCGTGGGCGTTGCACCACCGGCGCCCGCTCGGCAGGCGGAGCAGGCGCACCAGGGTCGAATTCCCGTCCCCGAGGCGTGACCCCCCGGGGCGCTGCCCGGCCGCGGCGCCGGGTCACGGCCAGGCAACGCCGACACGGTAGTATGGCTCAACCAATCGCCCACCGGTTCAGGAGCCAGCCATGCCGTTCCATCGCAAGCCGTTGATAGAAATCACCTTAATCGCCCTCGCCGCTTCAGCCGTCGCCGCGCGTCAGTCAGAGGCCCAGGCGCCTGCCTTCCGGCACTGGAATCTGACCGCGTCCGCCACCGGCATCTCGGTAGGGAGCCGCGAGGGCTGGGGATACGGCCCCGAGCTCTCGGTGCGCTACGACGGCCGCAACCGATGGGGCGCCGGTCTCACCCTCTCGCTCCCCGTCTTCGGCGGCGGCGCCGGGGGAGCCGCAGCCGATCTCGGCGCGACCTGGACGCAGCAGGGCCGCCGCACCGACCTGGGCGCGACGGCCGGCGTCACGGCGTTTCTGGTGGGAGACAGCTCGGAGCTGGTCGGCGGCGGCATCGGCGGGTTCGCCGGCGGGCATGTGACGCAATGGCTGACGCCGGGACTCGGCGTGACGGCGTCGGCCAAGGTGCGGGTGACCGCGACCGGCGCTTATCCGAGTGTCAGCGCCGGTCTGTCGGTCCGATTCTGAGGCAGGGAAGCGTCGCCGTCAGGCGGCGAGGTGCGGCCAGAGCCAGCCGAAAGTGCCGGCCGTGAGCAGCGCGTAGATCAGACTGTCGAACGTGGACTTGACCGTGGTGCTCATCGACCGGTGATACCAGATGTTCATCTGCCAGAGCCCGAAGGCATACGCCATGAACGCGCTGGCGCCGACCAGCTGGAAGACCCTGAGGTAGTCGGCGCCCGGCGGGAGCGCCCGGCTCGCGACATAGCCCGCGAACAGCCCCGTGACCACGAGATAGACGAACCAGAGCGTCAGGCTCCGGGTCATGCTCATCATCCCGTTCGGCAGCACGGTCATGATCATGACCGGTCCCTTGGCCAGCTTGTCGGCGAACGCCGGCGTCTTCATCTCCTTCATGTCGTTGCAGCGGGGCACCATGTAGTCGCCGGGCGGGATGGCCAGCGGGCGGACGGCTTCCATGAACCGGTTCTCGTCGGGGACCTGCGGATACTCGTTCTTGTGCCAGGGCATGGCCATGTGGATGATCGAGCTCACGACGAATACGATCACCGCCGACAGAAGAATGGGCAGCCACAGCGCCATCAGGTCGGTCATGACGAGCTCCTGGAGTGAGTCGGAGGATCGGGATCAGGGGAAGCGCCCGAACCTACGCCCGGGAGCGCCGGCTGGTAAGAGGGGGATCGCCGCAGTCCAGCACCGCGGCGGCGACCGCCGAGCCGCGGCCCCATCAGCAGCGCCGCTGCCGGTGATCCTTGGGCGAGCAGGAGAAGCCGTCCGTCTCCCACAGCCCGCGCCTTGCGGTGCGCGCTTCGGCGGCCGCGGCGCGGATCCGCTCGACATAGCGCACGTTGGGCGGGTAGACCAGCACCACGGCGTAGCCGGCGCGCACCATCTCCTCGTTGACCATGCGGCCCTTCGCATCGTACGCGTAGGCGAGGGTGCGGCCATACTGGTCCCGCTGCCGCACATCGAGCTCGAGGGTGACGGCGCTGCCGCGGGGGAGGAGCTCCTCGAGGTGGGTCCAGGCCTGGCGGCCATACGGCGGCTGGTCGCGCTCGGGGGCGTCGATCTGCAGGAGGCGCACCTTGAGCGCATTGGGGCAGCGGGCCCGGAAGGTGTCGCCGTCGGACACGCGCTCCACCCGGCAGCTGAGGCCCGGGTGCAGCGCCGGCGGCGTGGCACAGGCCGCGGCGAGACCGAACAGCACCAGTCTGATGGCGGTCAGAAGGTGTGGCGCAGCAGCGCCGAGCCGGCGCGGAGGAGGAACCAGGTGGCGGCGGCGGCGCCGATCGCCAGCAGGGCAGCGCCGGTCAGCAGCACGACCGCGAACTTCCGGCTCGCGCGGTGCGTCTCCGCCGGGTGCAGTGCCTGGCCTTCCAGCAGGGCCACGTTCTTGAGGTTCGCCTTCCACGCGGCGTCGAAGAAGACGCCGATCGCGGGCACGATGCCGACCAGCGCGTCCACGCCGATGTTCCACAGCATCCGGAGCAGGGTGGTCTTCGACGCGCCCATGCGCGAGGCCTGGAGCAGTATCCACGACGAGAACCCGACGCCGGCGAAATCGCCGAGCACCGGGACGATATCGAGGATGGCGTCCACCCCGAACCGGAATCCGGTGCCGGGCACCGGGATGCCGTCGTCCAGCCAGTGCGCCAGCGTGCGGAGCCGCTCGATCTGCCGGTCGTGCACCGTCGTGGCCGGAGGAGTCCGGCGGGAGAGCTGGTCAGCCACGTGCGTCGTACTCCCGCCGCAGGATGGAGTAGGCTTCGACGTCCTCGAACGATCCCCACTTCTTCACGTGATCGCGCATCCGGCCCTCCCAGGTCATGCCCAGCTTCTGCATCACCCGGCCGGAGGCGGGATTGCGGGAGAGGTGGTGGGCCTCGATGCGATTGAGCGCGAGGGTACCGAAACCATAGGCCATGACCGCGCCGGCCGCCTCGGTCACGTAGCCGCGGCCCCAGTACGGCTTTCCGATCCAGTACCCGAGCTCGCCCCGGCCATGCGCCTCCCAGACCCGAAGTCCTATGGAGCCGACGAGGGTTCCCGCGGCGCGCTCGGTGATCGCCAGCGTGAAGCCGTCGCCGGCCGCCGCGCTGATCGCATGGGTCCGCACCCAGGATTCCGCCATGCCCGGCTCGTAGGGGTGCGGAATGTTGAGCGTGGTGGAGGCGACGTCCCACTGGCTCACGTGCGCGTGGATCGCCGGCGCGTCATCGAGGGTGAACGGACGGAGAACGAGGCGCCCGGTCTCAAGCGTCGGGACGAGGGTCGCCTGGTGCGTCACCGGCGTCAGCTCGCACCGATCCGCGATCGCATCTCCCACAGCTCCGGAAAGAATCGCCGACTGACCGTGCTCCGGAGATACGATGCGCCGTCGCTGCCGCCGGTCCCCGGCCGTCCGCCGATCACCCGCTCCACCATCTGCACGTGCCGCATCCGCCAGAGCGAGAACATCTCGTCGTACTCGGTCAGGCCTTCGGCCAGGAGGAACACGTCGTACTGCCGTGACGGATCGCGGTACAGGGTGATGAGCGCCTCGACCGCAGCCTCTTCAGTGCCCCCGCTTTCCGGCAGCGCGAAGCCCCGCCGCCGGAGCAGCGCGTGAAAGGCGTCACGCAGCGAACCCGCCTCGAGCCGGCGTGTGAGCGTGCCGTGCTCGACCGAGCCCGCTTCGTAGTTGCCGAGAAACTTCGGGTCCTTCAATCCCGAGACGAACTCGATCTCACGGAACTGCGCCGACTGGAAGCCGCTGGCCGGCATGAGGTGGTCGCGAAAGCTGAGGAAGTCCACCGGCGTCATCGTCTCCAGCACCGTGATCTGGCTGACGAGCACGCGCTGGATCTCGAGGCAGCGGTGGAGCAGCCGGGTGGCCCCGAGCACCTCGTCGCGGTCGAGATGAGCAATGATCGCATCCACCTCGTGGAGCACCTGCTTGAACCAGAGCTCGTAGGTCTGGTGGATGATGATGAAGAGCGTCTCGTCGTGCTGGCCCGGACTCGACTGCAGCTCCTGGAGCGCGGTCAGCTCCCGGATCCGCAGGTATCCGCCGTAGGTGAGCTTCTGCTGGCTGTCGGGCAGTCCGAACGACATGGGACCTCGCGTGGATGGATCGCGCCCGGTGGCGGCTGGCTACCGTCTCGCCCCGAGCGCCTGGCGCGCCTCGGCTTCGGCGGCGTGGGCCCACTCGGAGTACATGGGTGCGGAGGGGTGCAGGCCGTCGGGTGCAAGATAGTTAGCGTCGTCGCCGTGCCGGCGGGAGATGGCCGTCACGTCCACGTGCCGGGCCCGGACGCGGCCGGTCTCCTCGCGGCACGCGGCATTGAACCGGTCGATGTCCTCGGCGATCGCCGGCCGGTTGCGCCCCTTGGCGAACGGCGTGACGCCCCAGTCGGGAATCGACAGCACCAGCACCTTGCGCGACTCACCCCCCGCGAGCCCCGCCGCCAGCGCGAGCAATTCGCCAAACTGGGCGCGGTACTCCTCGAGCGGCAGGCCGCGGTACTGATTGTTTACCCCGATGGAGAGCGACACCAGGGCGAACGGGCCCTCAGGGGCGGCCTCACGGATTCCCGCCATCAGCTCCGCCGTGGTCCAGCCGGTCTGGGCGATGATCGTGGGCGGCTCGAGCTCGACGTTCCGGGCGACGAGGCGCTTCCGCAGCTGGAGCGGCCAGCGGCCGCCGGCCTCGACGCCCTCGCCGATGGTGTAGGAATCGCCCAGCGCGAGATAGTGATTCACCGCTGCTCCACCCGATTCAGGAACGCGAGCGTCGCATCGCGGCAGAATGCCGGCTGCTCGACCCACACATCATGCCCGGCCGCCGGCACGATGACGCGCTCGCCGAGCGACAGCACCGTCTCCAGCTCGGCATCCACCAGCGCGTGAGTGGGGCGGGTGAGCGCGCCGCTCAGCATCAGCACCCGCATCGGGAGCGCCCGGATGGCGTCACGGCCCAGCTCGGGAAAGGGAGCGACCGACAGTGCCTGCGCCTCGAGGTCACGCGAGTCCTCGAGGATCCGGGCACGCACCGGCGCCGGGAGACGGTCGTAGCGGCCCGGACCGAGAAAGTAGTCGATGAACGCCGCCACCGCCCGCACGCGCTCGCCTCGGCGGAAGCCTTCGGTGCAGACGTCCCAGACCTGCTCCCGGAAGGCGCGCCAGACAGCGCCGCCACCGGGCAGCTCGGGCAGCCAGCGCAGCATCGGCGGCTCAGCCACCACCAGCGAGCGGACCAGATCGGGACGCTCGACCGCCGCGAAGAGCGCGCCACAGGCCCCGATCGAGGCCGCGATGACGTGCGCTGGGCCGAGCGACAGCGCCTCGATCAGGCCGATCAGATCGCGGGCATCGCTCAGCGGCGAGTACTCGGGGTCGAAGGGGTGATTGTCGTTGGGATACGAGTAGCGCCGGCTGTAGGTGACCGCGCGCCCGCGCGCGGCGAACGGCTCGAGCTGCGCCGCCCAGTAGCGGTAATCACCCAGGCCGCCGTGCACGAAAACGATCGCCCGACCGCTGCCGGCGGCAGCGTAGTGCAGCCCGATTCCCCCGACCGTGACCAGCTGCGGCAGCGGCGTCTTCATCGGCCGGTGAACGTCGGCGGGCGCTTCTCGAGGAAGGCGCGGACCCCCTCAGTGCGGTCATCCGAGGCGAAGGCGGCGAGGAATGCGGCGCGTTCGAGGTCGAGCCCGGCATCGAGTGGCAGGCCCAGCGCCGCGCGGGTCACCCGCTTGGCGGCGGCCACCGCCACCGGGGCGTTCCGGGCGATCCGCTCGGCCAGCGCGACGGCACGAGTGACGCAGCCGGCGGGCTCCGTGATCTCCTCGATCAGCCCGATCCGCAGCGCTTCGGCCGCGTCGATCGGGTCGCCGGTGAGGATCAGCCTGAGCGCCGCCCCGGTGCCGACGAGGCGCGGGAGCCGCTGGGTGGCGCCACCTCCCGGCATCAGGCCGAGAGTGACTTCGGGCTGGCCGAACCGGGCGGCCGCGGACGCGATGCGGATGTCGCAGGCGAGTGCGAGCTCGAGGCCGCCGCCCAGGCAGACGCCGTTGATCGCGGCGATCACCGGCCGCTCCATGGCGGCGACCGCGTCGTAGACGCGCGGGCCCTGCATCGTCCGCGCCTGCGCCGCCACGTCGCGCTTGGCGAACTCGCTCACGTCGGCGCCGGCGACGAACGCCTTGTCTCCGGCGCCGGTGATGACGACGGCGCGGACAGTCGGGTCCGCCGCGATGCCGGCGAGCGCCGTCAGGAGCGCCGCGCGGAGCTCGCCGTTGAGTGCGTTCCGCTTTTCGGGCCGGTTGAGCGTCAGCAGCTCAACGGCTCCCCGCCGCTCCCGGATCAGCACCGGCGTCTCACCATTCATAAAACCCCTGACCGGCCTTCTTCCCCAGCTTGCCGTCGGCCACCATGCGTCGGAGCAGGGCAGGGGCGGCATAGGTGTCGCCGCCGAGCGTGGCGTGCAGGTGATCGGCGATGGCGAGCCGCACGTCGAGCCCGACCAGGTCGCCGAGCCGAAGCGGACCCATCGGGTGGTTGTAGCCCAGCTCCATGGCGAGATCGATGTCCGCTGCGGCGGCGACGCCCTCCTCGACCATGCGGATCGCCTCGAGGCCGAGGACGACGCCGAGCCGGCTGGTGGCGAATCCGGGAGAGTCCCGCACGACGATCGGCGTCTTCCCGAGCGACTCGGCAAAGGCGCGGGCGGCCGCGACGGTGGCCTCACTCGTTCTGGCACCGCGCACCACCTCGACGAGGCGCATGGCGGGAACTGGATTGAAGAAGTGGAGCCCGACCACGCGGTCGGGCCTCCGGAGCGCGCCCGCGATCTCCGAAATCGGAAGCGACGACGTATTGGTGGCGAGGATCGCGCCTGCGGACGCCGCCGCTTCGACCGCGGCAAAGAGCGTCCGCTTGAGCTCGAGCTGCTCGGGAATCGCCTCGATCACCAGATCGCTGCTGCCAACGGCGTCGGCCAGATCAGCGATCGAGCGCACCCGGCCGAGCACGGCCGCACGGGCATCCGGGGCGAGCTTCCCTCGCTCGATGGCCTTGTCCAGGATCCCGCCGATGCGCTTCATCCCCTCGGGCAGGGCCGCTTCGTGCGCGTCGGTGAGCACGACGCGATACCCGGCCATCGCCGCTACCGCCGCAATGCCGTGGCCCATCGTGCCGGCGCCGACGATCGTCACCTGCTCGATCATGGGTCGATGCGCTCCACGATCACCGCGATGCCCTGGCCCACGCCGATGCACATCGTCGCCGCGCCGAAGCGTCCGCCCCGGCGCGCGAGCTCGTGCACCAGCGTCGCCACGATGCGGCTGCCACTGGAGCCGAGCGGGTGGCCGAGGGAGATGGCGCCGCCGTTCACGTTGACGCGCGCGGGGTCGAGCTCGAGGTCACGGATGCAGGCGAGTGCCTGCGAGGCGAAGGCCTCGTTCAGCTCGATGAGGTCGAGGTCGTTCACGGTGAGGCCGGCGCGGCCGAGCGCTTTCCGCATCGCCGGCACCGGCCCGACGCCCATGACCTCCGGCGCGACGCCTGCCACCCCCGTCGAGACGATACGCGCCATCGGGGTGAGGCCGGCGGCCCGCGCGGCCCCGGCCTCCATCACCAGCGCCGCGCTCGCGCCGTCGTTGATACCGCTCGACGAGGCCGCGGTGACGGTCCCCCGATCCCGGAAGGCCGGCGGCAGGGCGGCGAGTGCCTCGGCGCTGCTGTCGGGGCGGGGATGCTCGTCGGTCTCGACCAGCGTGGTCCGCCCTCGCCGGTCGGTGACCGCGACCGGCACGATCTCATCGGCAAAGCGTCCCGAGCGGACCGCCGCGGCGGTGCGCCGCTGGCTCTCGAGGGCGAAGGCGTCCTGGTCCTCGCGCGAGATCCGGTAGCGCCGGGCGACCTCCTCCGCCGTCTCCCCCATCGAGACGGTCCATTCGGCGGGCAGGCGCGGATTGGTGAAGCGCCAGCCAATCGTCGAGTCGGCGGTGTCCGGCGCGCCACGCGGAAAGCCCTCTTCGGGCTTGAGCGTGACCCACGGCGCGCGCGACATACTCTCCACGCCGCCGGCCAGGAAGCAGGAACCTTCGCCGGCCCGGATCGCATGCGAGGCGCTGACCAGGGCCTGCAACCCGGACCCGCACAGGCGATTGACGGTCTGCCCCGGCACCTCCACCGGAAGTCCGGCCAGCAGGAGCGCCATCCGGGCGACGTTGCGCGAATCCTCGCCCGCCTGGTTGGTGCAGCCGAGGATGACGTCATCGACGGTGGCGGGGTCCAGCGCGGTACGCTCGACCAGCGCCCGCAGCACGCCGGCGGCGAGGTCGTCGGGGCGGACCCGAGCCAGCGCGCCGCCGTACCGGCCGACCGGCGTCCGGAGTGCCGCGACGATCACCGGGTCGGGCATCGTCACTCGGGGATCACGACGGTGGCCTCGATCTCGAGCAGCGCCCGCTGCTCGAGCAGCCCGCCGACGATCACGAGCGACATCGCCGGATAATGTGAACCGACGGTGCGGCGATAGGCGGCACCGAGTGCCGATCGCGCCGCGACGTACCGTTCGCGGTCGGTGACGTACCAGGTGAGCCGGACCAGGTTTTCGGGGCGGGCGCCCGCGGCGTGCACGACCGCGAGCAGGTTGGCCAGCGCCTGCTCCGCCTGCCCGGCGAAGTCGTCGGTCTCGAACTCGCATGTCGCGGGATTCCACCCGACCTGGCCGGACACGAAGACCATGCGTCCGGTCGCGCTGATGCCGTCGGTGTATCCCTTCGGCTCGGCCCAGCCGGCGGGGCGGAGAAAGGAAAACTCTTCGCTCATGCGCTGTCCTCACGAAGGCGGAACCGCTGCAGCTTGCCGGTCTCGGTGCGCGGCAGCGCTCCGGCAAACTCGATCGCGCGGGGATACTTGTACGGTGCGAGCTCGGCCTTCACGAACTGCTGCAGCTCCTTCACCAGGTCGGCGCCCGGCGCGTGCGCCGGCCGGAGGACGATGTAGGCCTTCACGATCTGCCCCCGCTCGGCGTCCGGCGCGCCGATCACGGCGCACTCGTGGACCGCAGGATGCAGCAGCAGCACGCCCTCGACCTCGGGACCTGAGATGTTGTACCCCGACGAGATGATCATGTCGTCGGTGCGGGCCTGGTACCAGTAGTAGCCGTCGGCATCCCGGCGGTACGAATCGCCGGTCACGTTCCAGCCATCCTGGACGTAGGCGCGCTGCCGCTCGAGGTTGTCGAGGTAGCGGCAGCCGGTCGGGCCGCGCACCGCGAGCCGGCCGATTTCGCCGGCGGGGACATCGGCGCCGCGCTCGTCCACCAGCTTCGCCTCGTAGCCGGGCACCGGCAGGCCGGTCGCGCCAGGCCGAATCCGGTCACCGGAGGCGCTGATGAAGATGTGGAGCATCTCGGTGGAGCCGATGCCGTCGATGATCCGGATGCCGGTCGCACGCTCCCACGCCTCGAATGTCGCCAGCGGCAGCGTCTCGCCCGCCGACACGCACGCCCGCAGGCTCGACACATCGTGCTCGGCCAGCAGGCCGCCCATCGCGCGGTACGCCGTGGGCGCGGTGAAGCAGATGGTGGCCCGGAACTCCGCGATTCCCTTCGCGAGGTTGGGCGGTGTCCCCTGTTCCAGCAGGACGCCCGCCGCGCCGACCCGCATGGGAAAGAGGACCAGGCCGCCGAGCCCGAAGGTGAAGGCGAGCGGCGGCGAGCCGATGCAGACGTCGTCCGGCTCCGGACAGAGCACGTACTTCGGGAAGCAGTCGCAGATGGCCATGACATCGCGATGGAAGTGCATCGTGCCCTTCCCCTGGCCGGTGGTGCCGGAGGTGAAGGCGATGAGGGCCGTGTCGTCAGCCGCGGTGTCGGCGTTGGCGAAGGTCAGCGGCTTGCCCGCCATCAGCCGCTCGAGCGAACCGGGCTCGTTCTCCAAGCCGTAGTGAACGACCCGGCCGCCAGGCATCGCGCGCATGGCGGTCTCGCAGTCCTCCGCCACGCGCGTGTCGCTCAGCGCCAACGTGATCTTCGCCTTCTCGATCGTAAAGCCCAGCTCCCGGGGCCGGAGCAGGGGCATGGTGCACACCACGACGCCGCCCGCCTTGAGCACCGCGAACCAGCAGGCGACCAGCATCGGGTTGTTGGGGCCGCGGAGCAGCACGCGCCCGCCGGGGACGAGGCCGAGGTCGTCGACCAGGGCGTGAGCGATCTGGTTCGCGGTCTCCAGCAGCCGGCGATAGCTCCACCGGCCGGCGGGGGAGATCAGCGCCGTGCGCTCGCCCCAGCCGCGTGCGATCGCATCGTCCAGGAGCTCGGTCGCGCAATTCATCCGAGGCGAATAGGCGGCGAGCTCCGGCAGCGTGTCGTAGCGCATCACCGGCCAGAGCTCGGGGGGCGGCAGTGCATCGCGGCAGAAGGTGTCCGCCAGCGTCAACGCGCGCGCTCCGCTGGGTCCGCCAGGAGCTGGCCGGCGATGATGAGCCGCTGGATGTCGCTCGCGCCCTCGTAGATGCGGAGCGCGCGGATCTCCCGGTAGAGTTCCTCCAGCGGCCCGCCGACCTCCACGCCGCGCGCGCCGAGCAGCTGGATCGCATCATCGATGACGCGCTGGGCCGCCTCGGTGGCATACAGCTTGGCCATCGCCGCCTCGCGCGTCACCCGCTCGGCGCCCATGTCCCTGGTCCACGCGGCGCGATAGACGAGCAGCGCGCTGGCATCGATCTCCACCGCCATGTCGGCGAGCCTGGCCTGGACCAGCTGCAGATCGGCCAGCGGCGCGCCGAACGCCTGGCGGCGTTGCACGTGGGCGGCGGCCTCGTCCAGCGCGCGGCGCGCGAAGCCGAGCGCGGCGGCGCCGACGGTCGTGCGAAACACGTCGAGCGTGCCCAGCGCGACGCGGAGCCCCTTGCCGATCTCGCCGATCAACGCGTCCGCCGGGACGCGGCAGTGCTCCAGTGTGATGGTCCCGATCGGATGCGGCGCGCTCACCTCGATTCGCCCGGTCACGCGGAGTCCAGGGTTCGCCGCGTCCACGATGAACGCGCCGTAGGCTCGCTCGCCCGATTCCGGCATCCGGCAGAACACCACGTAGTGGTCGGCCATGCCGGCGTTCGAGATCCAGGTCTTCTCGCCATTGAGGACCCAGGCGTCCACGTCGGCGGTCGCGGTGGCCCGCATGCCGGCGACGTCGGACCCCGCCTCGCGCTCGGAGAGCGCGAATGCCGCGATCCGGCGGCCTTCCGCCACCGGAGGCAGGTAGGTCCGCCGCTGGGCGTCGGTCCCGAACAGCGTGATCGGGCCGACGCCCAGCCCCTGAAGCGCGAACACGAAGTCGGCCAGCGGTGCGTGGCGCGCGAGCGTCTCGCGGCTGAGGCAGAGCGAGCGGACATCGAGCCGCTCGTGCACACCACCGAACGCCGCGGGGACGACCGCGCGGAGCCAGCCGGCGGCTCCCATCCGGCGCGCGATGTCGCGGCAGGCATCGTCGATCCGATGGCCGAGCGGGTGGGCGTCCTGCAGCTCGACGGCGGCCCAGGCGTCGAGCCCGTCGGCCAGGCGGCGGTGATCGTCGTCGAAGAAGGGCCAGGACAGGAACGTGCGGTCGGACATCAGTCGCCCTCGAACACAGGCGTCTCTTTGGCCGCAAAGGCGTGGTAGGCCCGCGCGAAGTCCCCGGTCTCCATGCAGCGGGCCTGCGCCACGGCCTCGGCCTCGATTGCCTGGTCGACGCCCATGTTCCACTCCACGTGCAGCATGCGCTTGGTGAGCGCGTGCGCCACCGTGGGCCCGCGGGCCAGCTCGACGGCAAAGGCGTGCGCGTCGGCCAGCACGGCGTCCGGCGCGCTCAGCCGGTTGTAGAACCCCCACCGCTCGGCCTCGTCGCCCGGCATGAAGCGGCCGGTGTAGAGCAGCTCGCTGGCGCGGCCCTGCCCGACGATGCGCGGGAGGATGGCGCACGCGCCCATGTCCGCGCCCGACAGGCCGACGCGAACGAAGAGGAATCCGACCTTGCTGCGCGCCGTGCCGAAGCGGATGTCGGACGCCATCGCGATGATGGCGCCGGCGCCGGCACAGACGCCGTCCACGGCGGCCACGATCGGCTGGGGGCAGGCGCGCATCGTCCGCACCAGCGAGCCGGTGAGCCGGGTAAAGGCGAGCAGGTCGCCGGTGCGGCCTTCGTCCTTCATGCGGACCAGCGGCCCGATGATCTCGTGGACGTCACCGCCGGAGGAGAAGTTGCCCCCGGCGCCGGTCACCACCACGGCGCGCACCTCCGGCGTGTCACGGAGCCGCTCGAAGGTGTCCACCAGCTCGGCGTACGATTCGAAGGTGAGCGGATTCTTCCGCTCCGGGCGATCGAGCGTCACCGTCGCTACCCGTTCGCGCACGACCCAGCCGAAGTGCTTCGGCGCGATCACGCGTCGCCCCCGGCAACGACGATCGCCTGGCCGCTCACGGCGGCGGCCCCATCGGAGCAGAGCCAGGCCACCGTGGCCGCGACCTCGTCCGGCTGGATCAGCCGGCCCAGCGGCAGCGTCCGGGCGATCACCTGTTTCGCGTCATCCAGCGGAATCCCGCGCACGCTCGACACGTTGGCGGCGGCGCGCGCCGCCATGTCGGTATCGGTATAGCCGGGGCAGACGGCGTTCACCGTGATGCCAAGCTTGGCCGCCTCCAGGGCGAGCGACCGGGTGAGGCCGACGACGCCGTGCTTGGCGGCGGAGTAGGCCGACCCGCCGTTGAAACCGCGGACGCCGGCCACCGACGCGACGTTGACGATGCGGCCGCCCGCGGCCTCGACCATCGCCGGATAGACCTCGCGCGTGCAGAGCCAGGTCCCCGTGAGGTTGACAGCGAGCATGCGATCCCAGGTCTCGCGCGCCATCGCCGCGAAGGGGCCCACGTCGCCCTGACCCGCGTTGTTGACCAGGATGTAGGGCGAGGGGAAGCGGCGGCGTGAAAGCGCGAACGCCGACTTCACCTCGCCGGCATCGGCCACGTCGCATCGCGCGACAATTACCTCCACCCCGTGCGACTTCAGCAGCGCGGCCGCCTGCTCGAGGTCGCCGGTCTGCCGGCCGAGGAGCGTGAGTGAGGCGCCGCGGCCCGCGAGGGCGTGCGCGATCGCCAGCCCTATGCCGCGGCTGCCGCCGGTCACGATCGCGTGCCGTCCCTCGAGTGATCGGTCGCTCATGGCGCCCTTGCCCGCTGGAGGTTTCGCTCGAGCTGGAGCTTCCCCGGAAGATACTGCACCGGCCACTCCTGCCCGGCATAGCCCAGCTCGGCCGCGGCGCGAAGGGTCCACTGCGGATCGGCGAGATGCGGACGGCCGATGGCGCACAGATCCGCCCGTCCCGCCGCGATGATGCTGTTGACCTGGTCGGCGTCGCTGATGTTGCCGACCGCGATCGTGGGGATGCCCGATTCGTTCCGGATGCGGTCGCTGAACGGCGTCTGGAACATGCGCCCGTACACCGGACGCGCATCGGCCGAGGTCTGTCCGGCGGAGACGTGAATGATGTCCGCCCCGGCGGCATGAAACGCCCGGGCCACCCCGACGGCGTCGGCATCCGTCAGCCCGCCGTCGGTCCAGTCGTGCGCCGAAATGCGGACCGACATCGGACGCTCCGCCGGCCATTCGGCGCGCATGGCGGTGAACACCTCGACCGGATAGCGGAGCCGGTTCCCCGGACTGCCGCCGTATTCATCGGTGCGGCGGTTGCTCAGCGGCGTGATGAAGGCGGAGAGCAGGTAGCCATGCGCGCAGTGGAGCTCCAGCATGTCGAACCCGCACGCGGCCGCCATACGGGTCGCGCGGACGAACTCCTCGCGCACCCGCTCCATGTCGGCGCGGGACATCTCCCGTGGCACCTGCATCCCCGGCTTGTACGCCACCGGCGACGGGCCCATCACCGGCCAGTTGCCGGACTCGAGCGGATCGTCCATTCCCTCCCACATCAGCCGCGTCGACCCCTTGCCGCCGGAGTGGCCGAGCTGGAGACAGATCTTCGCGGGACTCCACTGGTGCACCGTGCCGACGATGCGGGTCCAGGCCGCCGCATGAGCCTCGGTGTACATGCCGGTGCAGCCCAGCGTAATCCGTCCCTCGGGCGAAACGCAGGTCATCTCCGTCATCAGCAGTCCGGCGCCGCCGAGCGCCCGGGCACCGAGGTGCACCAGGTGGAAATCGTTGGGGGTGCCGTCCACCGCGCTGTACATGTCCATCGGCGACAGGACAACGCGGTTGGCCAGCGTCAGCTCGCGCAGCCGGAACGGCGTGAAGAGCGGTGGCACTGCCGGTTCCGACTGCGCCCCCGCCCGTGAGGCGAACCAGCGCTCGACGCCGCCGAGGTAGGCATGGTCCCGGAGCCGGAGATTCTCGTGGCTCACGCGCTGGCTGCGCGTCAGGAGACTGTAGGCGAACTGCGGCGGATCGAGATGCACGTAACGGCGCACATTCTCGAACCACTCCATCGAGTTGCGCGCCGCGTTCTGCAGGCGGAGCGCCTCGGTGGTGCGCTCGCCCTCGTAGCGCTCGAGCGCCTGCTCCAGCACCGGCTCGGCGTCGAGCGACGCCGCCAGGGCGATCGCGTCCTCCATGGCGAGCTTGGTGCCGGACCCGATCGAAAAGTGGGCCGTGTGCGCGGCGTCGCCGATCAGCACCACGCGGCCGTGGTGCCAGCGGCCGCATCGCACCCGGGTGAAGCTGACCCACGGGTGATCCCGCAGATGGGGCGGCACGTTGCCGAGCAGCGCGTGACCGTCGAGCCAGGGCGCGAACATCCGCTCGCACTCGGCGATCGTCGCGCCGATGTCCATCCGGTCAAGGCCGGCCGCCCGCCAGGAACGCTCGTCACACTCCACGATGAACGCCGAGCGCGTCTCGTCGAAGCGGTAGGCATGCGCCTGGAAGACACCGGCGGGCGTCTCGACGATGGTGAATGTGAAGGCGTCGAATCGCCGGGTGGTGCCGAGCCAGACGTACCGAGCGGTGCGGACGTCGAGGTCGGGCTCGAAGGCGGAGGCGTACTTCCGGCGGATCGTGCTGTTCACGCCGTCCGCCGCCACGATCAGGTCCGCCTCGAGCCCGGCATCGTCCGGCACGTCGCAATTGAAGCGGATTTCCACGCCCAGCGATTCGGCGCGCGCACGCAGCAGGTCGAGCAGCGTCTGGCGCGCGATGCCGACGAATCCGTGTCCACCGGACGTGGTCGTCGTCCCGCGGAAATGAATGTCGATGTCGTCCCACCGGGCGAAATGATCGGCGATCGCCTGGTAGCTCTCGGGATCGGCGGTTCGGAAGTTGCCCAGCGTCTGGTCGGAGAAGACGACGCCCCAGCCGAAGGTGTTGCCCGGCGCGTTGCGCTCGAGCACCGTCACCTGGTGCCGAGCGTCGGCCTTCTTCATGAGCAGCGCGAAATAGAGCCCGGCGGGCCCGCCCCCGATCACGGTGACCTTCACGCGCGGCTCCGGTGTCTCATGCGGTGAAGACGTGCTCGGGATGACGGAAGCTCTTGAACTCGAGCGCGTTGCCACTGGGATCGCGGAGAAACATCGTGGCCTGTTCGCCGGGCTGGCCCGGATAGCGGATCATCGGTTCGATGACGAACGGCACGCCGGCCGCCCGAATGCTGTCGGCCACGCTGTTGAACCGGTCCCAAGGCAGCAGGGCACCGAAATGGGGCATCGGCACCGCGACTCCCTCCACCCGCCCGGTGTCGGCGGTCGGGGTGACGGCTCCGGTGGTGTGGGCCGAGATCTGATTGCCGAAGAAGTCGAAGTCCACCCAGGTATCGGTGCTCCGGCCCTCGGGGCAGCCGAGCACCTCTCCATAGAAGCGTCGGGTCGAGGGGAGATCGCGGACGAAGAAGGCGAAGTGGAACGGGGCCGTCACTCGCTGGCCCGGTCGTAGGTGATGATGTGCTCCCATTCGCTCGCGTCCGACCGGGCGACCACGGCCACCACCGGCTCGGTGGCGCTGAGGTTGAACACCTCGTGCGGCACGCCGGGTTCTATATAGATGAAGTCCCCGGCCTGATTCTCCACCGATCGCCGGAGCCCGGGCCCGTACTCGTGGCGGACCCTGCCCTCCAGGATGTAGAGCATCACTTCGAAGCCGACGTGGATGTGGGCGTGGGCCACGCCGCCCGGCGGGATCGTGGCGACGTTCATCGACAGCTGCTTCGAGCCGACGTTGCCGGCCGCCATCCCCAGCTTGTACCGGATGCCGTTCCAGTCCCGGCAGCTGCCACTGCCACGGATCACGGCGATCCCCTCACCGAGCTCGACGGGAGGTGTAGTACCGGGACGGTCGTCAGCCATGCTCGCTCCTCGTGCGGGCGGCCCTCGTGAGGGCGGCCCTGAAGTTCCGCCGCATTCCGGCCAGACCGGGCCGCTCGAGCGGGGTGTCGCCGAAGCGGCGGTCGAACTCGTCCGCCGGCATCCGCTCGAAGAAGTCGGGGCCGGCGCCCGCCAGGCGGTGCTGCGGGCGGTACTCGGCGATCGACGTCTCGGTGGCGAAGCGCTGGTTCCACGGGCAGACATCGTTGCAGATGTCGCAGCCGAAGACAATTCCCGGCATTCGTTCGGCCAGCTCGGCCGGGATCGGGCCCTTCTGCTCGATCGTGAGGTAGGAGATGCACCGGGTCGCATCGAGCATGCGAGGTTCGACGAACGCGTCGGTCGGGCACGCGTCGAGGCAGCTGGTGCAGCTGCCACACCGATCGAGCTCGAACGGCTGGTCTGCTTCTAATGTAAGGTCGGTAAAGACGGATCCGATGAAAAAGAACGATCCGACGCCGGGCCGGATGAGCATCGTGTTCTTGCCGATCCAGCCGAGTCCTGCGCGCTGGGCGAGCTCTCGTTCGGGCACCGGGCCGGCATCCGAGAAAGATCTAGCGACCGTCGCGCCGTTCTGGCGGAGAAAACCCGCCAGAATGTCGAGCCTTCGAGCTGTGACGCGGTGGTAGTCGTCTCCGCGAGCATATTTCGCCACAATCGGACCTGGGTCCAATGCGCCGGTGTCGTCAGCGTTGTAGTAGTTGTCCAGCACGACTACTACAGTCCTGGCGTCGGCGGCGATCAGTGCCGGATCCTTTCTTCTGCGCGCCTGACGGTGCAGATAGCGCATCGTGCCGGCATATCCCCGAGCCAGCCACTCGTCCAGCCGGTCTCCGTGGGCGGTGGGCCCGACCCCGGTGATTCCGCAGGCGATGAAACCGAGGGCCAGGGCCTGCGCTTTCACTTCGTCGGCGGTGACGCTCATCCGATCGCCGCGTCCGGCTCGACCGAGCCGGCGTCCTGTCCGGTGATGAGCCGCGCGCCGCGCGAATACGTGATGTAGGAGATGGCCCACTCGAGCATCACGAGCACCCGGTTCCGGAATCCGATCAGGAAGAAGATGTGGATGAAGATCCACATGAGCCACGCGATGAACCCGCCGAAGCGGAGCCGCCCGAGGTTGGCCACCGCCCGGCCCCGGCCGATCACCGCCAGTTCGCCCTTGTTCCAGTAATGAAATGGCCGCCGCGGCACCGGGGGACTGCTCTTTCGTCTGAGCTCCGCGCCGATCGTGCGCGCCGCGTACTGCCCCATCTGAATCGCGGCCGGGCAGACCCCCGGCACCTGGCCCGCCGGATCATGGTTGAAGTTGGCCGCGTCGCCGAGGACGAACACCTCGGGGTGTCCCGCCACGGTGCAGTCGGCGTTCACGAGCGCGCGGCCCTGCCGGTCGAGGGGCGTGCCGAGGGTCCGGAGCAGCGGACTCGCCAGATTGCCCGCGGCCCAGAGGACGGTGCGGGCGGGAATTCTCCAGCCGCCCGCGACGACCTCCTCCGGCCCGATTTCGGTCACCATCATCTCGGTTCGCACGTCCACGCCCAGGTTTCGGAGACTTTCCTTCGCCTTTTCGCTGAGCTCGGGGGGGTAGGTCGGGAGCAGCCGCTTCCCGCCTTCCATCAGGATGACGATCGCCTCGCGTGGATCGATCCGGCGGAAATCCCGGCGGAGGACGTAGCGTTTGATCTCGGCCAGCGCGCCGGCCAGCTCCACGCCGGTCGGGCCGCCGCCGACGATCACGAAGTTGAGATGGGCCTGGCGCCTGATGGGATCGGGCTCCATCTCGGCGCGCTCGAAGGCGAGCAGGATCCGCCGGCGCATCTCGAGCGCGTCTTCGAGGGTCTTGAGCCCCGGCGCGTACGGCGCCCAGTCGTCCCGGCCGAAGTAGGAATGATTGGCCCCGGTGGCGATCACCAGGTAGTCGTACTCGAGCGGCGAGCCGATGGCGAGGGTGACCTGGCGGGTGGCCAGGTCCACCCCGGTCACCTCCGCCAGCAGCACTTCCGCGTTCCGCTGCCGGCGGAGGATGGAGCGGATCGGCGAGGCAATGTCGCCCGGGCACAGCGCCGCGGTCGCGACCTGGTAGAGCATCGGCTGGAACAGGTGGTGATTGTGGCGATCCACGACGGTGACCTTCGCGTCGGCACGGGCCAGCCCGCGGGCCACGTGGAGGCCCGCGAATCCGCCGCCCAGCACCACCACGCGTGCGGTCACAGGCCCATCGTCTCCCGCCGCCAGCGGGCGAAGCGGATCACGTCGTCGAGCGGCGGCACCGCGTCCTCGCTGGCGTACGCCGTGTACATGCGCCACCTGAGATACGTGCGGTCCGGCAGCGGAAGGAATGGTGCGGCGCGCCACCAGCCGCGGCGGCGAAAGGCCCATCCGGTCCTGAGCAGATCGACGGCGAGCCGGGGGTTCACGGCGCCGCGCACGGCGAGCCGGAGCGCAAGCGCGCGCCACGAGCCCGCATAGCGCGGGTCGGGTGTCGGCGTCGGCTCGGCCATGCTGGCTCCGGTGTCGGTGGGTACACCAAGCTAACAGCAACCCGCCGCCGTTTCACCGCTCCCGAACTCGGGTATATTCCGGCCCTATGACCATCACCGCCCCGGCTGTCGGCGCCGTGGGGAACTACCGCGACGAGTTCCCCATCTTCCGGCACTCGACCTATCTGAACAGCTGTTCGCTTGGCGCGTTGTCCGGCCGGACGCGCGCAAAGGTGAACGAGTACCTCGACCTCTGGGAAAACCGCGGCGCCGCGGCCTGGTACGACGTCTGGTGGGCGTCGCTGGAGGAGCTGCGGCAGCGATACGGGCGGATCGTCGGGGCGTCCGGCGCCGAGATCGCGTTGCATCCGAGCATCTCGTCCGCACTGACGGCGGTCGGGGAATCGCTCGATTACGCGAAGCGGCCGAAGGTGATCGTCACCAGCCTCGACTTCCCGACCATCGCGTACCAGTGGATGGCGAAAGCCGCGCGCGGCGTGGAAGTCGTGGTGGTCGAGAGCCCGGACGGCACGCGCGTGCCGCTGGAGATGATCGAGCGCGCGGTGGACGACCGGACGGCGATCATCGCCACGAGCCATGTGTTCTTCACCAGCGGCGCCATTCAGGACGCAAAGGCGATCGCCGACATCGCGCACCGGCGCGGCGCGCTGGCGCTGATCGACGGCTATCAGGCGGCCGGTCAGATTCCAGTGGACGTCAAGGCGCTGGGCGTGGACTTCTACTGCGCTGGCGGCCTCAAGTGGCTGCTCGGTGGCACCGGCGTCGCCTTTCTCTACGCGGCGCCCCATCTCACGCCGGCATCGTTTCCGCAGGCGACCGGCTGGTTCTCGCAGCGGGAGCAGTTCCGCTTCGATCCCCGCGCCCTCGAGTTTCACGACGACGCCCGTCGCTTCGAGGCCGGCACGCCGCCGCTGATGCCGGTCTACGCGCAGCTCGGTGGTCTCGAGATCCTGGAGGAGCTCGGCAGCGTCGAGATCCGGCGGCGGACGATGGAGCTGGCGGAGGACCTGATCGAATGCGCCCGTGCGGCCGGGCTGCGGCCGAAGGTGGCACCGGACGCCGCCGAGCGTACCGCAATCGTCATGCTGCCGAGCGAAGATCCTCACCGGGACGTGAAGCGCCTCGCCGATGCCCGGATCGTGACCGACGCTCGGCCCGGCCACGTCCGCATCTCGCCCTATTTCTACAATGTGCGGGATGACCACCGCGCCGCCATCGAGCGACTGACCCGTGACTGATTCGAGCCTGCCGAACAGCCCCTACCGCAAAGGCGGCGACAAGAAGCGGCCCACCGAGGACGAGAGTCTCCTCGAAGGGCCGCAGACCCGTTACCGCCCTGACGCCCTGCTCAAGACCGATCCATGGCGCGTGTTCCGCATCATGGGCGAGTTCGTTGAGGGTTTCGACAACCTGGCCGACATCAGCGACGGCGTCTCCATCTTTGGCTCGGCGCGCACCCCGCCGACCGATCCGCACTACCAGGCGGCGGTCGAGACCGCCCGCCTGCTGGCCGGC
>JBBQFH010000004.1:0-133521 GCA_038321865.1 Gemmatimonadales bacterium | reverse complement strand
AGCCCAGATACCGGAACATCATCTCGCCGGAAAGAATCACCGACCCCGGATTCACCTTGTCCTGGCCGGCGTACTTCGGCGCGGTGCCGTGGGTGGCCTCGAAGATCGCGTGGCCGGTCCGGTAATTGATGTTCGCGCCGGGCGCGATACCGATCCCGCCCACCTGCGCCGCGAGCGCGTCGGAGATGTAGTCCCCGTTGAGGTTCATCGTGGCCAGGACACCGTATTCGGACGGACGGGTGAGGATCTGCTGCAGGAACGCATCGGCAATGACGTCCTTCACCACGCAGCCGCCCTCCATCCGGACCCATGGTCCGCCGTCGATTTCGACCGCGCCGTATTCCTGCCTCGCCAGCTCATAGCCCCAGTCGCGAAACCCGCCCTCGGTGTACTTCATGATGTTGCCCTTGTGCACCAGCGTGACGCTGGGAAGCTTTCGGGCGACGGCATGGTCGAAGGCGGCGCGTATGAGCCGCTTCGATCCTTCCTCGGAGATCGGCTTGATGCCGATGGCGCTGGTGTCCGGAAAGCGGATCGTCTTCACACCCATCGGCCCCTGCAGGAACTCGATCACGCGTCTGGCTTCCGGGGTTCCGGCGCGGTACTCGATACCGGCGTAAATGTCCTCCGTATTCTCCCGGAAGACGATCATGTCGACCTGCTCGGGCGCCTTCACAGGCGAGGGAACGCCGGTGAAGTAGCGGACCGGACGCACACAGGCGTACAGATCGAGCTGCTGCCGCAGGGCGACGTTGAGCGAGCGGATGCCGCCGCCGACCGGGGTCGTCAGCGGGCCCTTGATCGCGACCAGGTGATGGTCGATCGCCTTGAGGGTGTCGTCGGGCAGCCAGCTGTCGACCTGATTCTTCGCTTTCTCACCGGCCAGCACCTCGAACCAGACGATGCGCCGTGCGCTCCCGTAGGCCTTCGCCACCGAGGCGTCGAAGACGCGGCGTGACGCGCGCCAGATGTCGGGGCCGGTCCCGTCGCCTTCGATGAAGGGGATGATCGGCTGCGCCGGAACGTCGAGTTTGCCGCCGCGGAGCGTGATCGTGTCACCCTCGGTGGGCGGGGCAAGGTGCAGGTAGGTGGGGCCGGTCGCAGTGGTCATGATCGCTGCTGCGGAGGAAAGAGAGAGGCCGGGGCGAGCCCGGGAGCGGGGAACAGCGAATTGTACCCCAGTCACCCCGCGCCGGCCAACCGCGGGTCGGCCTCGGCATCCACGAACCAGACGAGCGCGCCCTCGGGGTGCACGCGCGCGACGGGATCGGTCGCGTGGCCCTCGAAGACCCGGCGCAGGACCGCGCGCTTGTCGCCACCCGCAACGAGGATGAACACGGCCCGCGCCCGATCGAGCACCGGGAGGGTGAGCGTCACCCGCTGGCGCACGGCCAAGTCGGCGCCGCCGGTGACCGCGACGGCCCAACGCTCCCGCTCATCGAGCGCCGCGGAGCCCGGAAAGAGCGACGCGGTGTGCCCATCGGTGCCGGTGCCGAGCAGGACGAGATCGAAGCGGCCGCCGGTGAGGCGGTCGCGCAGGACGAGATCGTACGCCGCGGCGGCCACCGCCGGCTCCTGCTCGCCGGCGATGCGGTGCACCATGCCGGACGAGACTCGCAGGGGCCCGAGCAGCGCGGCCCACGCCGCAGCGTAATTGCTTTCCGGATGCACGGGGGGGACGCAGCGCTCATCACCCCAGAACCACTCCACACGGTTCCACGGGGCGGTGTGCCGGTATTCGCCCGCCAGCAGGCGATACAAATGAAGGGGGGTCTGACCGCCGGAAAGCGCCACCGTACAGCGCCCCTGGGTCGCGACAGCGGCGGTCACGGTCGCCGCCACGCGCTCCGCGACGAGCCGGCTCAGCGCGTCGAGGTCGGGCGCCGCGACGACCTCGGCGGCTAGGGGTTGCGCCACCGTATCGGCCCCTTGAGGAGCCCCTCCGCCTGCGGTGGTCCCCACGTTCCGGCCGCGTAGGGGTAGACCGGGTGCCCCGACTCGATCACCGGCGTGTACAGCTTCCACGAGGCCTCGACCTCGTCGGCGTGGACGAACAGCGTCTGGTCCCCCTCGATCACGTCCAGCAGCAGGGTCTGGTACGCCTCGGGTATCTCGCCGAAGGCTTCGTGGTAGTCGAAATGGAGCGGCTCGGTGGCGAGGCGAAACGGATCGCCCGGTGCCTTGACGTCGAAGGTGAGCACGAAGCCCTCGTCCGGCTGCACTCTCAGCACCAGCGTGTTGGAGCTGAGGCGGCAGGCATCGAACGGCTCGAACAGGCTGACCGGCGGCTGGCGCAAGTTCAGGACGATCTCGGTGAGCCGGCGGGGCAGCCGTTTGCCGGTTCGGACGTAAAACGGGACGCCCTGCCACCGCCAGGTGTCGACCTCAAGCCGGAGCGCCACGAAGGTTTCGGTCGACGAGCCCGGAGCGACGCCCGGCTCGTCGTGGTAGCCCGACGCCGGCTTGCCGTCGAGCTCACCGGGGCCGTACTGTCCGAACACGATCTCGTCGGGATCGATCGATGCAATGGACCGGACCGCCTTCACCTTCTCGAACCGGATGGCGTCGGCCTCCATGTCCGCCGGCACTTCCATGGCGACCAGGCTCACCAGCTGGGTGAGGTGGCTCTGGATCATGTCGCGGAAAGCGCCGGCGTGCTCGTAGTAGCCGGCGCGCTGCTCGATGCCGAGCTCCTCCGCCACGGTGATCTGCACGCTCTCCACGTGACTCCGGTTCCACAGCGACTCGAAGAAGGCATTGGCGAAGCGAAACACGAGCAGGTTCTGCACCGTCTCCTTGCCCAGGTAATGATCGATCCGGTACACCTGCGGCTCGGCGAAGCATTCATGCACGATGGCGTTGAGACGCTGGGCCGACTCGAGGTCGCGCCCGAACGGCTTTTCGACGACGAGCCGGGTCCAGCCGCCGCTGCGCGACAGCCCGGCCGCCGCCAGACCCGCGATGGTGTCGGGAAAGGCCTCCGGTGGCAGTGCGATGTAGAAGGCGCGGTTGCCGGGCACCCCATGCGCCTGCTCCAGCTGCACGATCCGGTCGGCCAGCGCGTGAAAATCGTCGGGAGTTCCGGCGTTGATCGGCTGATAGTACAGCGACTGCTCCGCCCATTCCTTCACGGCGTCAGCCGGCAGGCCGGCTCCGACGAGCGCTTCGACCGCCATGCTGCGAAAATGGGCGTCGTCGACGTCAGCTGTACGGGTGACGCCGAGCACCAGGCACCCCGGCGTCTTGCCCTGCGCATTGAGGGTGAAGAGCGCCGGCAGAATCTTTCGACGGGCCAGATCGCCGGTCCCCCCGAAGATGACGAAGACGCAGGGCTCGGCGTTGTGCTTCAGCATCAGCCTTCCTTCTTGATCGCGTGGCCACCGAACTGATTGCGCATCGCCGCCAGCAGCTTATCGGAGTACGAATCCTCGCTGCGGGAGCGCAGCCGCGCGATCAGCGAGAGGGTGATCACCGGTGCGGGCACGTCGAGATCGATCGCCTCGGCCACGGTCCAGCGCCCCTCGCCGGAGTCGGCGACGTAGGGCGCGATGCCATCGAGCCCGGGGTTCTCCTTGAGCGCCGCCGCGGTGAGGTCGAGCAGCCAGGAGCGCACAACGCTGCCATCCCGCCAGATCTCGGCGATCTGCGCCACGTCCAGCTTAAACGCTTCCTTCCGGCGCAGCACCTCGAATCCTTCGGCGTAGGCCTGCATGAGCCCGTATTCGATGCCGTTGTGAATCATCTTCACGAAGTGGCCCGAACCGGTGGGCCCCACCCTGCCCCATCCCCGGTCCTTCCCCGGCGCGAGCGTTTCGAAAATCGGCCGGAGGCGCTCGACCGCGCCGGCGTCGCCGCCGACCATCAGGCTGTAGCCTTCCTTCAGCCCCCAGACGCCGCCACTGGTACCCGCGTCCACGAAGTGAATCCCCCGGGCGGACAGCAGCTCGCCGCGCCGCATCGAGTCCTTGTAGTTGCTGTTGCCACCGTCGATGACGGTGTCACCGCCGGCCATCGCATCGCGGAGTGCGACGACAGTGGTTTCCGTCGGATCACCCGCGGGCACCATGACCCAGACGGCGCGCGGCGCCGGCAGCTCCTTCACCAGCTCGGCGAGCGATGCCGCGCCTGTTGCGCCGCCCTTGACCGCAAGCGCAACGGCGTCGGGGCTGCGGTCGAAGGCAACCACGCGGTGGCCCGCGGCGAGCAAGCGCGTCGTCATGTTGGCGCCCATGCGGCCGAGACCGATCATTCCGATGTCCATGCGTCCGTCTTTCCGCTCCGTAGAGCGCTCTCAGGAAACTTCAGCGGCGCGCGCGGCGAACAGCTCGTCAAGCCGCGCCGGGTCGTCCACGATCCACCGTTCCGGCACCAGGGCCGCACGATGGACGGCGTCCACCGTCAGATACGTCGGCACTGCGATGCATGGCACGCCGGCGGAGACCGCCGCCGTGATCCCCGCCACCGAGTCTTCCAGCGCGAGGCAGCGGGCGGGCTCGCAGCCGAGGCGGGTGGTCGCTGCCAGGTACATGTCCGGCGCCGGCTTCCCGGCCGCCACATCATCCGGAGTGATGATGACCTCGAACGCATCGAGCAGCCCGAGCGCCCCGAGGATCACGGTCGCGTGGGCACAGTCGGACATGGTGGTCAGCCCGAGCCGCTGGCCCTCGTGCCGAAGCCCGGACAGGAGCTCGATCGCATGCGGCAATGCCTGGCGGCGCAGCAGCTCTGCGTCGGCCAGCATCGCGTCGTAGCGCTCCAGGCGCAGCGAGATAAACGCCTCCGGAGTGCCGGGCAGCCGGAAGCGCTCCATGAGCCCGCGAGCGACCTCGTCCCGCGAGTGCCCCGCGAGCTGGTCGAACGCCGCCATCACGTCGGATTCGGCTACGGCCGGATCGAGACTGCGCGCGGCACCGGCGTAGGAGCGCGCCTTGAGCTCTTCGGTCTGAATGAGCGTGCCGTCCAGATCGAACAGGACCGCGCAGATCAACCGGCGTCCCGCTGGAACAGGCGTTCGATGTCGCGGACTTTCCCCAGCCGGCGCACGTGGCGCGGCTCGCCGGAGAACGTCGCGCCGAGGAAGGCGGTGACGAGCTCCGCGGCGAGCGCCTCACCCACCACTCGCCCGCCCAGGACGAGCACGTTCATGTCGTCGTGCTCGACACCCTGGTGGGCCGTGTAGGTGTCATGGCAGATCCCGGCGCGCACGCCGGGAATCTTGTTCGCCGCGACGGACACGCCGACTCCGCTGCCGCATACGAGCACGCCCCGGTCGGCCGCCCCGGTCACGATCGCTTCGCCGACGGCGAGCGCGTAATCGGGGTAGTCAACCGGGGCGGTGGAATCGGTCCCCAGATCGTCGGCGTCGTGCCCGAGCCCGCGCACGACACCGAGGAGCAGCTGCTTCAGCTCGAACCCTGCATGATCGGCCGCCAACGCGACGCGCATCATCGCCTCCGGTGAATGCGCCGAATAATAGCCGGCTACTTGAGACGCGGCTCGGTCGTGCGCGGGGCCTTCACGCAGGCAGGCCATGTGGTCGGGAAGCCGCCGCGGCGCCCCGCACCGGGACCGGTCGCACTGGCGGGCGGAGCCGCGGCCGCCCGCGCCGCCGCAAGGGCGGCGAGGTCGACCCGCTCCCGCGTAATCAGGGATGGATCCTCGGAGGCCAGATAGGCCAGCATCGCCGTCAGCGTCGCGTTCGACTTGAGATCGTCGAAGACGATCTTGTCGTAGGTGTCCCGGTTGGTATGCCAGGTGTAGCTGCCGTAGTCCCAGTTGAGCGCACCGAGACCGAATGCGGGAGCGCCCGAACAGGCGAACGAGAAATCGTCGCTGCCGCCGCCGGCCGGAAAGCCGGGGCCTCCGAAGTTCACCTGCGCCTTCAGCTCGGCAGGAATCTTTCCGAGCCAGCCGGTGATATGCTCCGCCGCGTTGGGAAGCCCGCCGCCGCCCATCCGGACGACCCGGCCGGTACCATTGTCCTGATTGAACAATGCCTGCAGGCCCTTCATGACCTCGGGGTGGTCTTCCGTGAAGGCCTTCGAGCCGACTTCACCCTCCTCCTCTCCGGCCCAGTGCCCGACGAGGATCGTCCGCTTCGGGTGCGGATAGACCTGCCGCAGGATCCGCATCGCCTCGAGCATGGTGATCGTGCCGGTGCCGTTGTCGGTGGCGCCGGACGAGCCGTCCCAGGAGTCGAAATGGGCCGACAGCATCACGTACTCATCGGGCTTCTCCGAGCCCCGCATGCTGGCCACCGTGTTGAAGACCGGCCGTTCACCCAGCAGCTCCGCGTCGAGATTGAGCCGAAGCCTGGGACCCTGGTTGTTCTCGGTCAGGCGGATGAGAAGCCCGTAATCCTCGCAGCTCAGTGCAACGGCCGGCGCCTTCCCGTTGTAGGTCTCGAAGATTTCGATCGTGCCCCAGGCATCCTTGGGCCGTGACGTGATGACCCCCGCCACGCCGCCTTCCTCCAGCCGGAGGCCCAGCTCGCCGGTGCCGATGGCGAGACTGTATCCGGTGCCCCGGACGTTTCGGCCGCCCCACTCGCGCTGCACCTGGGCACGGAGGCTGTCCATCCGCACCTTCGATTCCGGCGTCGCGTTGGTCTGCCAGTCATCCCGTGGGCGGCAGGTCGGCTGCGGCGCGGCCACCAGTACAAACTTGCCCCGCGCGCTCGGCAGCCACTTCACGAATTCGGTGCTGTCGGCAAACCGGGGAAGAATGACCGTGCTCGCCGTCAGATCCCGCTTGCCGGTTCCCGGGCTGTAGCCAAGCATCGTGCCTTCGAGCGAGCGAACGCGCGGCTCGACCAGATCGATGTGCGAATAGCCCCGCCGCCAGCTTCGCCAGCTACCGAACTGCTCATTCTTCGCGTCCACCCCCCAGGACTGATAGGTCTTCACCAGCCAGTCGTTGCCACGCTTTGCGTCCGGCGTGCCGGTGAGACGGGGGCCGATTGAATCGAACAGCAGCTGGGAGAGGCGCATCGTCTGGGAGCTGTCCATGCCGAGCGCCCAGATCCGCCGGATCACCGGGTCGTCGGTCGTGAACGTTTGCGCGGACACCGCTCGCACCGGCAGCGCCATCACGGCGGCTCCCACGGCCAGACCGATGAGCTTGCGGATCATCCTGGGGTACTCCCTGAGTGGAGAATGAACGTGCCCGCGGAATATCGACCGGGCGGCTGCGCCGCGCGAGGGTGCGGATCTATCTTGGATCATGCACCCTCTCGCCGGCCGGGCGGCTCCCGCCGAGATCCTGATCGACGTCCCAGCGCTCGAGCACGCCTATTACGCGCGCTGGCCGGATGTCGTTGACCCGGCCGAGCGGGTGCACTTCGGAACCAGCGGGCATCGCGGCTCGCCGCTCGAGGGCAGCTTCACCGAAGCGCACATCGTCGCCATCACCCAGGCCATCTGTGATTACCGGCACGGCCACGCAATCGCCGGGCCGCTCTATCTGGGCAAGGATACGCACGCCGTGTCCGGACCGGCGGAACGAACGGCCCTCGAGGTGCTCGCTGCCAATGAGGTGGCCACCATCATCCAGCGGGATGATGGCTACACGCCGACGCCGGTCATCTCCCGGGCTATCCTGGCCTTCAACGCCGCTCACCCGCCGTCGCCGGCCGACGGGATCGTCATTACGCCGTCGCACAATCCGCCGGCAGACGGCGGATTCAAGTACAACCCACCCGATGGTGGCCCGGCGGACACCGACGTCACCGGCTGGATCCAGGACCGGGCGAACGCACTCCTCCAGGTCCGGAACCACGGCGTCCGACGGATACCGGCGGAGCGGGCGCTGACGGCGGCCACCACGGCGGCCGAGGATCTGGCCGGCCCGTACATCGACGCCCTGGCCGAATCGATCGACATGGACGCGATCCGGGCGGCGGGTGTGCGGATCGGCGTGGACCCGCTGGGGGGCGCGTCACTGGCGTACTGGCCGCGCATCGCCCAACGATACGGGCTCGACCTCACGGTCGTGAACACCACTCTGGACCCCCGCTTTGCCTTCATGCCGGTGGACCACGACGGCAAGATCCGCATGGACTGTTCGAGCCCGTGGGCCATGGCGAACCTGGTGCAGCTCAAGGATCGTTTCGACGTCGCGTGGGGCAACGATCCCGACGCCGACCGCCATGGCATCGTGACGCCGGGAGCGGGGCTGCTCAATCCGAATCACTATCTCGCCGTGGCGATCGGCTACCTGCTCTCACATCGTGCCCGGTGGCCCCTGACGGCCCGCATCGGCAAGACGGTGGTCTCCAGCGCGCTGATCGACCGGGTCGTACGAGATGCCGGGCGGGAGCTGTACGAGGTGCCGGTGGGATTCAAGTGGTTCGCGCCCGGTCTGTTCGACGGGAGCTGCTGCTTCGGCGGCGAGGAGAGCGCCGGTGCGAGCTTCCTCCGGCGTGACGGCGGCGTGTGGACCACGGACAAGGACGGCCTGCTGCTCGGGCTGCTGGCGGCCGAGATCACCGCAGTGACGGGAAACGATCCGGGAGCACACTATGCGGCGCTGGGCCTGCGGCTCGGCGCGCCGGCTTATACCCGGGTCGATACGCCGTGCACGCCGGCGGACAAGGCCGCCTTCAGGACCCTTACCCCTGAGGCCGTGAGGGTCACGACGCTTGCCGGGGATCCGATCGTGGCCAAGCTCACGCGCGCGCCCGGCAACGACGCGCCGATCGGCGGCCTGAAGGTCGCGTCCGACGATGGATGGTTCGCCGCACGGCCGTCGGGAACGGAAGACGTGTACAAGCTGTACGCCGAGAGCTTCCGCGACGATGCGCACCTGCAGCGCATCGTCGCGGAGGCACGCGAGATCCTCAGAGGTGCGGGCGTCGGATGAAGCCCTTGATCTTGTTCTTGGCTCCCTGCTCCACCTGGTTCTGCTTGTCCTTGGCCGCCTCCCGGAGGGCGTCACCGACCACGCGCTGACCCGCGGCGTGCATTTCCTTCCCCAGATCGAAATTCTTGAGCGCCTCGCAGGCCTGACGCTGCTGCGCGCGTTCCTCGGCGGTCGGCTGGCGAGCAGGGGCGGTTGCCGGCGGTGCGGGGCCGCCGGCCGAACCGGCAGCCATCTGGTCCCGGGCCTTGGCGAGCGAGTCGGTCAGCTCCTGGCTGGCGAGGTACTTCACGTACCCCCGCGCCAGCGAATCCGGGTTTTGGATGAGATTGTCCCGGAATGCGATGCCGGCCGGCGGGTCGAAGGCGGAGCTGGCGGGTTCGCCACGGTGCACCGCAGTCGCGGTCTGCTCGAAATCCACGCAGAGCAGACTCCCGGTCATGTGGAGCGGGAGCCCGGGGGCGCCCTGCATGCTGCAGATCGTGAAGCTGCCGAATGCGCGCTCGTCGCACTTCTCCCCGGCGATGGTGCGGACCGCGCCTTTCGCGTCGCTCATCATGGCGACACTGCCGAATGCGCGGCTGATCATCTGGGCCATGTCCTGCATGTTCTGCCGGAGCCGGCGCTTGCCGGTGCCATCGAGGTCGTCGTAGGCGTGCGCCATCAACGGCAGCATGTTGGGCGAGCGCACCCCGGTCTTCTTGCCGAGGTCGGCCGTGTAGCTCGAGTCCGGGGTCATCAGCGACCAGGAATCCACGGTCGTCGTCTTGCCGAAGAACTTCCCCGTGGTGGTTTCCCGCACCATCATGCGGTCATGGGAGAGCGCGCGCTGGCCGGTGCCCTTCATGTCGCCGGTGAAGGCGTAATCGACCTGGACGGCCGAGACGCTGCTGTGCGGGAGTTTGAAGGGGTTTTGCTGGGCGGACAGCGACGCACCCGACAGGGTGAGCGCCGCCAACACGACGTTGCGATTCATGGGGCATGCCTCCGAGGGTGGGCCGGACCGGGCAAACATTGTCCCGGATACCGGACCCCGCAAGCACACGGGACCGGATGACGCACTTTACGTTTGGGCTGGAGCCGTCAGCCGCCCGCCGATGCGTGCCCGGTCCGCGCCTCACCAAGCAGCCGTTCCACGGCTTCCGCGAGTGAGTCGGGGCTGAACGGCTTCTGCAGCACGGCGCTGACGGTCGGGCCCGGAATATTCGGCGCGGCGCCGTGATGACCGGTGACGAAGAGCACCGGCATCCGCGGGTGGGCGCTGATCGCGCGTGACGCGAGCTCGCGGCCGTTCATCCCCGGCATGGTCAGATCGGTGACGAGGGCGTCGAACGCACCATCGGCCCGCAGTGCCTGCAGTGCCGCCTCACCGGATGACACCGCCACCACCCGATACCCGCCGTCCTCGAGCGCGCGCGATGCGAGCCGGAGCACCGCATCCTCGTCATCCACCAGCAGCAGTCGCGCTGATTGCCGCGCCGGCGCCGGCGTCGTTGTTGCCGGGGACTGTTCGGCAAATGCCGGTGCCGCGGGAAATGCGATCCGGAACAGGGCCCCCCGGCCTGGCTCACTCTCCACCTCGACCGTACCTCCGGCCTGGCTGACGATGCCGTGAACGGTGCTGAGACCGAGTCCGGTGCCCTGACCTACCGCCTTGGTGGTGAAGAAGGGCTCGAAGATCCGGGCGCGGATCTCACTGCTCATCCCGGCCCCGGTGTCGGCAACCTCCAGCAGCACTCGCGCGGGACCGTCACCATGGGCGTCGCGCCGGGTGACGATGGTCAGGCGCCCGCCGTCAAGCATCGCGTCCCGCGCGTTCAGTGAAAGGTTGAGGACGATCTGCACCAGCTGGGTCCGGTCGATGGATACCCAGCACGGGCGCGGATCCTCCCGGAACTCGAGGATGATCTCGGCGCCCAGCATCCGCCCGAGCATGTCCTGCGTCTCGCGAACGGCGGAGGAGAGATCGAGCACTTCGGGAGATACGATCTGCCGCCGGCTGAAGGTGAGCAACTGCCTGGTCAGATTCGCCGTGCGCTCGGCGGCCTTGATGATCTCGTCGAGATCGCGCTGCAGCCGGCCCGGCAGGTCGGGCGCGCGGCGCACGAGATGGGCGTACCCCAGCACGGCGGCCATCATGTTGTTGGTATCGTGGGCCATGCCCGCCGCGAGCTGGCCGGCCGCCTCGAGCCGCTGGGATCGCCGCGCCGCCTCTTCGGCCTGCTTGCGGTCGGTGATGTCGGTGCACACGCCGACCAGCCGGAGCGGCCGCCCATCATCGTCCCGGAACACCTTGCCGCGGCCCTCGACCCACAGGACCCCGCCGTCCCGCCGCACGATGCGATATTCGAGCAGATGTTCCCGGCGGTTCTCGAAGATCTCCTGCACCTGCCCGCCGACGCGCTCCCGGTCCTCCGGGTGGATCTCGGCGAAATACGCTTCGGAGGTCCCGGCAAATTCCCCCGGCTCGTACCCATGCATGCGCTCCAGGGAGCGTGACCAGATCACCCGGTTCTCCGGCACCAGCCAATCAAAGGCTCCCATTCGCCCGGCGTCGAGCGCGATGCCCAGGCGCTCGCGGTGTTCCGCCAGCTCGGTCTCCGTGCGTTTCCGGTCGCTCAGGTCAGTGAAGCTGACGACGACACCTGCGATCCTGCCGTCCGGGCCGCGAACGGGCCCCGAATTCACGCTGAGGAGACGGGGCCGGCCCATTGCGTCCTCGACGATCAACTCTTCGTCCCGAATGATCTCGCCGGTGGCCAGCGAGCGGCGATTCGGCACCTCGTCCGGGGCATAGGGACGGCCTTCGGGGGTTCGCATGCGGTAGGGCGCGGCCGAGGGGGCCAAGCCATCCCGCAGCACGGTCCCGAGCAGCCGCTCCGCCTCCGCATTGGCGATGACCAGCTGGCCGGCGGCATCGCGAAGGATGACTCCGGCCGGCATCTGCTGCAGCACCGCACCCAGCCGCGCCCGTCCGGCCTCGGCCTCGAGCCGGATGCGGCGGGCGCGCTGGCCGAAGGCCACCGCGACCCCACTGGCGACGAGGAACACGCCGAGCTGCGCCCAGTCCAGCGTATGCAGGTGCTGCGCCCCCTGCCCGTGAGGAACAATGAACAGCCAGACCCCGAAGGCGCCCACCACCACCGAGAGGACGGCGGGCCGCGTCCCGGCGTACCACGCAGCGGCGATGACTCCGATCAAACTCAGTGTGTACGCAGACCGATCCTGCAGGATGGGGGAGAGCGCAAGCCGAACCGCGACCGCCGCAGCGGCCGCGGCGATCGCCAGTCCATACCGGAGACGGGCGGGTGCCTCGGCGCCCACCGTCGGAACCATGCGTTTGCTCGGCATCGGACCAACATGGCGCACGCCATGACGGACTGCAACAGTCGCCTGCTGTGGCTCAACCCTTTGCGGGCGGGAGCACGCTGCCCGCCACGGCATCCCATTCGTCGAGCGACCGCGGCCAGTCCTGGCGCAGCAGCCGGGAGAGGGCCCGGTCGGCGAGGAGCCGGCCGCCGGTCTGGCAGTTCACGCAGTAGTTCACTTCGTTCTCCGCATACCGGATGCGCTGGACCGGCGCCCCGCAGTCGGGACAGGGCTGCCGAAACCGCCCGTGCACCGCCATGCCGTCGCGAAACGCCGTCACCTTGTCGGGAAACCCATCGCCGACTTCCGCGCGGAGCCGGTCGGTCCATTCGCGCAGGACGCGGCGGACCGACTCGTAGAGCCGCGCGAGCTCCGCGGCATCGAGATTGGTGGTCAGCTGCATCGGGGAGAGCCGCGCCGCGTGCAGAATCTCGTCGGAATACGCATTGCCGATTCCGGAAAGGATGCGCGGATCGGTGAGCGAGCGCTTGAGGGTGTGGCGCTCCCTGGTGAGCGCCGAGCGGAAATCGTCCAGGCTCGCGGCCAGCGGCTCAAGGCCCCCGCGGTCGTGATCGGCGAGCGCGGCTCGGCCACGCAGCAGCCAGAGACCCGCGCGATGCTTCTTGCCTTCCTCGGTATACAGCACGGTCCCACCGGGAAAGTCGAGCGCCGCGAGCCCGCGCCCACGGGGAACCACCGCGCCGTGCGGGCGCCAGCGGAGCCGGCCGGCGATCATGAGGTGAATCACGACGAAGCGCTCGTCCTCCAGCTCCAGGACGATGCGCTTGCCCAGCCGTTCCACGCCACGGACGCGGCATCCATCAATCGCCGTAATGGGCGGGTCGAATGTGCGAAGCACGAAGGGGCTGCCGACCCTGATCCGCTCCAGCACCGATCCGACCACGCGCCGGCGCAGCGCCTCGACGTAGACGGTGACGTCCGGCAGCTCGGGCATCAGCGGCCCGGCAAGCCGCG
The DNA here is from genome assembly GCA_038321865.1 of Gemmatimonadales bacterium. Classification (GTDB taxonomy): domain Bacteria; phylum Gemmatimonadota; class Gemmatimonadetes; order Gemmatimonadales; family GWC2-71-9; genus JAICUF01. The sequence continues at coordinate 120,321 of JBBQFH010000004.1, read as the reverse complement.
CGGGGGATCGTCCGCTTCACGAAGCAGCGCGGCCGCCAGGCGATCCGCGCCCCCGCTCGCCGAACCCAGGAACAGGTCGGGTTCCAGAATCTCGAGCTCCATCAGCAATGGGCCGGCCGGCGTCTCGACGATGTCGACCCGCGCGTACAGCCACGGCCGGGGAGTCGCGGTCAGCACCGCCCGGGCGAACCCGAGCGTGCCCGCGGACGGATCCACCGGCTCGACTCGACCCCCGAAATCGGACTGCACGCGAAAGTCTCCCGGCGCGGCGATCTTGCGCACGGCGTGGGAGAAGCGGCCGTCGAGAAAGACCAGTGACAGCTCCCCGGCCGCGATCTCCGGCACGAACGCCTGGAGCAGCGAACCCGCCTGCTCCAGCGGCGCCCATTCCGCCTCGGTCAGCGTGCTCGCGTGCGTGACGACGTGGGTACCGTAGGCGGCGCCGGAGATTCGCGGCTTGATCACGGCACGATCGAGTCCGGCCTCGTCGAGAAACCGACGAATGTCCGGCCTGGTGCCGGGATCGAACCACCGGGTGCGCGGGAGTGCGATGCCGGCGGCGGCGAGCTCCCGCAGGTAGGTCTTGTCGGCGTTCCAGAGGACGGTGGGGGCCGGGTTGAGCAGCCGTCCGGGGCCGGCGGCGAATGTGGTTACCCACTGGCTGGATTCAGTCCAGCGCCTGAAGTAGTCCCAGGTGGAGCGCAGGCACACCAGTCCTTCGGGCCGGGCGGGGTCGACCAGATCCCACGGGACGGCGCTGACGTCGGCACCATGCCGCACGAGTGCCCGGGCGAGCACGGCGTCGCTGGAGGTGAGCCCGGGGAGATGGCGGCAGGTCGCGAGGATGACCCTGGTCATCGGGCCCGCCGATTGTGCGCCATATCACCGCCGGCGGGGCCACGGCGCCCCATCATTCGGGTTGCACGGCTGATTTCCCACGCAAAACGGAGGTGATCATGGGATTGCTCGACAAGATCCTCGGCAACGATGAGCCGACAAAAAAGGCGGACTTCTCGGATGTGCAGAGCGGCAGCTCGTCCACCGCTCCGGCTCCGGCGCAGACCAGCTCGATGGGAGCGAACAGCGGGCGGACGTACACGGTCGTCGAGGGTGACAGTCTGTCCAAGATCGCCAAGCATCAGTACGGCGACGCCAACAAGTGGCACGCGATCTACGAGGCCAATCGCGACAAGATCAAGAATCCCGACCTGATCCATCCGGGCCAGGTGTTCACCATCCCCGACGTCTCATGAGGAGGCCCACGATGCATCGCCGCCTCTGGCTGATCCCGGCATTCGCCGGTCTGCTGGCCGCCTCCGCCTGCTCCAAGAAGGCCGATACGGCGGCCGACACCGCCGCCACCACCACGGCGGCGCCTGCGGTGCAGGTCACCAGCGTGGATCTCGGTCCGGCAGTCGGGGCCGACAACCACGTCACCGGCTCGACGGACACGTTCCAGCCAAATCAGACCGTTTACGCCGCGGTCTCGACCGATGGCACGTCGCCCAATGCCACCCTGACGGCGCGCTGGACCTATCAGGACGGGCAGGTGGTGGACTCGAGCGCGCGCAGCATCGCGCCGACGGGACCAGCCGTCACCGAATTCCACGTCTCCAAGCCGAGCGGATGGCCCAAGGGCGATTACAAGGTGGAAGTCATGCTGAACGGCGCATCGGTTCAGACCAAGAGCTTCAAGGTCAAGTAGCCCGTGGCCTGCGGGGTGGCTCAGGGGCAAATCACCCTGAGCACCTCGTCCGGACCGATCGCACCGAAATAGTCCTCCAGCTTCACGACACCGAGCGCAGCCGACACGGCTGAGCGCTCGTACGCCACCCCGGCCAGGCACCGCTCCAGTTCGGTCACATCCACCCGCCCCATGTAATCCCCGAAGAACCGTACACCGGCGATGCGCCCCTGGCGCACATTGAGTCGTATATCGATTTCACCGGCGGGGAATCGCTCCGCCCGCTGGATGTTACTCTCCGGATCCTTGCCGTAGTTCCAGTCCCAGGCGCCGTAGCGTTCCTCGACCAGTGCGTCCACCGCCCGCCAGTCCTCGGCGGCCAGCTCGACGGTCGGGATTTTTCGGCGGTCACGCGTCCCGAAGATGCGCTCCAGAATCCGGTCGCGGAGCTCGTCCACGGCGAGCGGCGCCGGCAGGAATTCACTGATGTTGGCGACCCGGCTGCGCACCGACTTCACGCCTTTGGACTCCACCTTCCCCGGCTTCGGCCGGAGCGCCGCCGAGACGTCGTCGAGACTCGAGTCGACCAGCAGCGTGCCATGGCTCAGCATGCGGTCGGGGGTCGCGAACTGCGCGTTCCCCGAAATCTTGCGCCCCGCGACCAGGATGTCGTTTCGGCCGCCGAGCTCGGCCGGGACGCCCAGCTCGCGGAGCACCTCGACCACTGGTCCGTTGAATGCCTCGTACCGGTTGAAGCGGCCCTGAACGTCGCGGGTCATGAAGCTGAAATTCAAATTGCCCAGGTCGTGGTAGACCGCGCCGCCACCGGAGATCCGCCGAACGACGCGAATGTCACGCGCGGCCACGACGTCGGGATCGATCTCCTCGATGGTATTCTGGTTGCGCCCGATGATGATCGCGGGGGCGTTCACGTAGAACAGCAGCAGATCCTCCTCGCCCATGCGCCGGCGGAGGATGTGCTCCTCGAGCGCGAGATTCCGGCGAGCGTCCGTGATGGCGGTGTTGTCGATGAATCGCATGCGCGAAAGCTAGCGCGAAACCCGATCCTTGCGCGATATGCAGCCGGGGCTCTATCTCTGCGTCATGCCCCGCACCAACCTGGCACGATGACGTCGGTACGGCGTGGCCTCGCCGGCGCCGCGCTCGTCGCGATGCTTGGAGTGTCTGCCGGCGCGCCCGAGGGACCATGCGTGGGCCCGCAATCCGATTTCGGCCCCAGCCAGGACCTCTACTGCCTCGAGCTGATCGCGACACCGGGAAACGGCGGTGTAACCGGCACCGTCGAACTCGGACGCACCCCCGGCCCATTCACCGTCGGCGTCACCGCGGACGGCATCGCCCGCTACGCGCCGACGATCTCGCTGGCCGGGTTGCCGGCACCGGCATCCCTTGGCGGCTACACGACCTACGTGGCCTGGGCGGCCACGCCGCTGATGTATCCCGTGGTACGCCTCGGGGAGGTCGGCAACGGACGCACGCGGCTCGCGGTGATCGAGCTGGACAAGTTCGTCATCCTCGTGACAGCGGAACGATCGGCCCGGCCGGCCGAGCCGTCGCGGCGCCTGATCCTGCGCGGCACCTCTCCCAGCATGCGGCTGCAGCCGCCGGACCTCTCACAATTCGTGCTTGGTGCCACACCGGCCGATGCGAGCCCGATGCATCATCAGGCGGACGGTGCTTTCGTGTCGCACCCCGATACGCTGAGCTGGGCATCGGTGCCGATGCCCCCCGGCCTCCCGATGCTGCCGGGCGAGATGGCGCTCCGCCCGCTCGAACCGCCCTACCTGCCGCGCGCCGGAGCCGGCACGCCGTGGGCACGTCGGCGCGAACTCGTCCGCCTGCGAGACGGCGATACCCTTCGGCTGGTCTCCGGACTCGTCCGCCGGACGATCAAGGGGCGCGCGATCACGATGTACGGCTTCAACGGGCAGTTTTCTGGCCCCCTCGTTGAGGTCACGCGCGGCGCGGCGATCACGGTACAGTTCCGCAACGACCTCGATCAACCCACGACCGTGCACTGGCACGGCATCCGGCTGGACAATCGCTTCGACGGCGTCCCCGGGCTCACCCAGAAAGCGGTGCCGCCCGGCGGTCGGTTCACCTACCGGATCCGTTTTCCCGACGCCGGGTTGTACTGGTACCATCCCCACGTGCGCGAGGAGGCCCAGCAGGATCTCGGGCTGTACGGCAACATTGTCGTCCGCTCGCCGCGCCCAGACTATTTCAGTCCGGCGCATCGCGAAGAGGTCCTCATCCTCGACGACCTGCTGCTCGGCGCTGACGGCCTCGTTCCCTACGGCAGAACGGCTTCGACGCATGCGCTGACGGGCCGGTTCGGCAACCAGTTTCTCGTCAACGGTGAGCCAGACTACCACTTGAACGTCCGGCGTGGAGAGGTCGTCCGCTTCCTGCTCACCAACGTGTCCAACACCCGCACCCTGAACCTGTCGTTTCCGGGCAGCCGAATGAAGGTGGTGGGCGGCGACGCGGGGAACTTCGAGCGGGAGGAGTGGGTCGAGAGCGTCGTCATCGCCCCCGCCGAGCGCTACATCGTCCATGTGCGCTTCGACCATCCCGGAATGACGCCGTTCGTCAATCGCGTCCAGGCGCTCGATCATCTGTACGGCAGGTTCTTTCCGCAGTGGGACACGCTTGGCACCGTGACTGTGGCGGGCCCGGCCGGCGCACCGGCGATCTCGCGCACCTTTGACGTCGCGCGGCCCGACACCGCCGCGGCGGCGGACATCGCCCGCTTTCGGAAGGAGTTTGCCCGCCCGGTGGACCGGACCCTGGTGCTCGCCATGGCATCGCAGGACCTGCCCTTCATCACCCGCCAGCTGATGCAGCTCGATTCGATCTGGTTCGCGCCGGTCGAATGGAGCGGGACGATGCCGACGATGAATTGGTCGGCGACGACGCGACAAGTGCGGTGGGTGCTCCGCGACGCCGCGACCGGCCGCGAGAACATGGACATCGACTGGCGTTTCCGCCGGGGAGACGTGGTGAAGCTGCGCCTGGTGAACGAGCGACGGACGCTCCACGCCATGCAGCACCCGATTCACGTGCATGGCCAGCGCTTCCTGGTCCTCGACGTGAACGGCGTGCCGAGTGACAACCTCGTCTGGAAGGATACCGTGCTGGTGCCGGCCGGCTCGGTGGTGGATCTGCTGGTGGATCTATCCAACCCGGGCCGCTGGATGCTACACTGTCACATCGCCGAGCATCTCGCGGCCGACATGATGATGGCCTTCACCGTCGACTGACGTCCCGCCCCGTTCCAGGAGCCTGCCCATGCGCCCGGCGTCCCTGCTCCTCCCGCTGCTGCCGCTCGCCGCCGCCTCGGCGCTGACCGCACAGTCGGCGGACCGCCTGAGCCCTCGTATCCGCGAGATGTTCGTATCGGTGGCGGACAGCGTGGTCGTGCTGTCGAACGCGACCCTGATCGACGGAACCGGGACCGCGCCCAGAACCGGACAGACGATCGTCCTTCGGGGCGGCCGGATCGCCGACGTCGGGCCGGCCGGCCGAGTGAAGGCGCCGGCGGGGGCACGGGTCATCGACCTCACCGGACACACCGTGATTCCGGGTATCGTCGGGGTCCACGATCATCTGTTCTACACCGCCGCCGGCGGCCGCGCGGCCCAGATGTCGTTCACCGGGCCCCGCCTGTATCTCGCCAGCGGCGTGACGACGATCCGGACCACAGGCGGGCGCTCGCCCTACGCGGAGATCAACACCAAGGAGGCGGTCGATTCGGGGCGGGTGCCCGGGCCGAGAATCCACCTGACGGCACCCTACATCACCGGCGGCTCAGGCGGCACAGGCGGGAGCATGGCCGAGATCACGTCGCCCGAAGCGGCGCGGCGGTTCGTGGCGTACTGGTCGCAGGAGGGGGTGACCTGGATCAAGGCCTATACCAGCATTCGCCGGGCCGATCTGCAGGCCGCGATCGACGAGGCGCACAAGCGCGGGATGAAGGTCACCGGCCACCTCTGCTCGGTGAGCTTCCAGGAAGCGGTGGATCTGGGGATCGACAATCTCGAGCATGGCCTGTTCACCGCCACCGACTTCGATTCGCTCAAGACCCCGGACGCCTGCCCCGACAACAGCACCGTCCGCACCGCCTCGGCCACTCCGGCGAACGCCTCCTGGAACGCAACCATCCGGAAAATGGTGGACCATCACGTCGGCATGACTTCGACGCTGGCCGTTTACGAGACGTTCTTCCCGCACCGCCCCGTGACCGACGCGCGCGTCCTCGACATGATGTCGCCCGCGGTGCGCGATGCCTACACGCAGTTTCGCGCCGGGCTGGACACCTTGTCGCATCCGGCACTGACGGCGGCGATGCTCGCCAACGCCATGGCGTTCGAGAAGGCGTTCGCCGACGCGGGCGGGTTGCTGGGTGCCGGGGTGGATCCCACCGGGGTGGGCGGAGCGCTGCCGGGCTTCGGCGACCAGCGCAACTACGAGCTGCTGGTCGAGGCTGGGTTCACCCCGCAGCGGACCATCCAGATCATGACCTTGAACGGCGCCAGGATCCTCGGCGTCTCCGACCGCCTCGGCACGGTCGAGCGCGGCAAGCTGGCCGATCTGGTGGTGATCGACGGCAATCTCGTCTCCGAGCCCGCGGCGATCCGCCGGGTGGTGACCGTGTTCAAGGATGGGGTGGGCTATGACTCGGCGAAGCTCATCGCGGTGGTCAAGGGCCGCGTGGGCATCGACTGAGTTGCTCGTCCCCAAGCTCGTCACATCCCTCCGCAGCTACAGCCGCGCCCAGTTCGTCGCCGATCTGACCGCCGGCCTCATCGTCGGTATCGTGGCCCTGCCACTGGCGATCGCGTTCGGCATCGCGAGCGGAGTCACGCCGGAGCGAGGGCTCTACACCGCGATCATCGCCGGATTCCTGATCTCCGCTCTCGGAGGGTCGCGGGTGCAGATCGGCGGGCCCACCGGCGCGTTCGTCGTGATCGTCTACGGCGTGATCCAGCGCCACGGACTCGACGGCCTGCTCGTCGCAACGATCATGGCAGGCGTGATCCTGATCGCCTTCGGGCTGGCCCGGTTCGGCGCCGCCATCAAGTTCATCCCCCACCCGGTCGTGATCGGATTCACCAGCGGGATCGCGGTCATCATCTTCTCGAGCCAGATCAAGGACCTCCTCGGCCTCCAGATGGCGGCACTCCCCGCCGACTTTCTGGCCAAATGGTCGGCCTACGGGACGCACCTCTCCGCCGTGAACCCGTGGGCGATCGCCACCTCGGCGGCGGCGCTGCTGATCATCGCCCTATGGCCCAGAGTGAGCCGGAGGCTGCCGGGACCGTTCGTCGCGCTGATCGTCACGACGCTCGCTGTCGCGCTGCTGCACCTTCCGGTCGAGACGATCGGCTCGCGATTCGGCGGCATCCACGCCGGCCTGCCGATGCCGCACCTCCCGCGCGTGCCGCTCGGCGTGCTGCCGACGCTGGTCGCACCCGCATTTACCATCGCGCTGCTCGCAGCCGTCGAATCGCTGTTGTCTGCGGTGGTGGCGGACGGCATGATCGGCGGGCGTCACCGCTCGAACATGGAGCTCGTGGCCCAGGGCATCGCGAACATCGCCAGCCCGCTGTTCGGGGGCATCCCGGCCACCGGGGCGATCGCCCGGACCGCGACCAACGTGAAGAACGGCGGCCGGACGCCGGTGGCCGGGATCATCCACGCGCTCACCCTGCTGCTGATCACGGTCGCGTTCGGCCGCTGGGCGGCGCTCATCCCGCTCGCGGCGCTGGCCGCGATCCTCGTCGTCGTCGCCTATCACATGAGCGAGTGGCGCGCCTTCCGCAGCAATCTCAGCGCCCCGCGCAGCGACGTGCTGGTCCTGCTGGCGACGTTTCTGCTGACGGTGCTGGTGGACCTGACCGTCGCGATCGAAGTGGGAATGGTGCTGGCCGCATTCCTGTTCATGAAGCGGATGGCGGATGTCACGAGCGTGGAGATGGTGTCGCAGGAATTCACCGAGCCGGGGGTCGCGAGCACGGATGAGTCGGGCGCCCTGTTCCGGCGGCAGGTGCCCACGGGCGTGCAGGTCTACGAGATCAATGGCCCGTTCTTCTTCGGCGCGGCGGAAGCATTCCGGAACGCGGTCGGCCAGGTCGCCGCCCGCCCACGCGTCCTGATTCTTCGCATGCGCCACGTCCCCGCCATCGACGCGACCGGCCTGCACGCGCTCAAGGACCTGGTCCGCCAGAGCGCGCGGGATGGCACCCGCGTGATCCTGTCGGAGGTACAGGCCCAGCCGATGGCGGCGATGGCGCGGTCAGGCGTGCTCGATCTGGTGGCGCACGCGGGGGCGAGGAGCCTGGACGAGGCGCTGCGCCTGGCCGCCGGCTGAGCCCTACTGCACGATCAGCGCGGTGACCATGCCGAACATCCCGTGTGAGGATTCGGCGTGCGCCAGAATATGGCAGTGGAAGGCCCAGGTCCCGGGGTTGGTCGCCTTTACCAGGACGTCCCACCGCTCTCCCGGCGCGATGTTCAGCGTGTCACACTTCCACGGCGCCGGCTGATCCCATCCATCCTTGGCGATGACCGTCATGTGCATCCCGTGAAGGTGCATCGGGTGGATCATGACGCCCTCGTTCATGAAACGGATCCTGACCGTCTGGCCCCGCGTGACCACGAGCGGCTCCGTCGCGGGGAAGCCCTTTCCGTTGAGCGTGAAGCCGTGGGCCGCGTCGTTCAGGATCATCACGTAGTCGAGATCGGCGCGATGGGCCGGCAGCGGGCGCCGAGGCGCGACGACGAAGGCCCCCAGCAGACCCATTCCGACCTGGATGGTCGCGTTGTGATGGGAGTGATACATGTGCGACCCGGCGTTCGGCACCGTGAACTCGTAGGTGTAAGTCGCCCCCGGCTTCACCGGCGGCTGCGTGATGTACGGCACCCCGTCCTGATCGTTGGGGACCTCGAGCCCGTGGAAATGAATCACCGTGGATTCGGGCAGCCTGTTGTGCAGGATGACCCGGACGCGGTCGCCTTCCGTCACCCGGATCTGCGGGCCCGGAAGCTGTCGGTTATAGGTCCACGCCTTCTTCCGCTGGCCGGGTGACACCTCCCACTCGATTTCTTCGGCGGTCAGCTCGTACACCTTGACCCGCCCGTCCATCCGCGGCTCCATCAGCTGGTTGCCCTTGCCCTCGGTCTTGGCCGGGAACGCCTTCACGCCCGCCTCGTGCATCGCGTCCATCTTGTCGCTGGCCGCTCGGGGGTCAGGCATCGCGGCCGGTGCCGCGGCATTGGTCGCCTGAGGGGGGGCCGACGGCAGGGCCTGACCGGTGGCGCCGGCCTTCCGCTCGCAGGAGGCGACCGCGGCGAACGCGGGCAGCGCGAGGGCGACGGTGGCACCCTTCCGGAGGAAGGCACGACGACCGGCATCCGGGGTGATTGACTCAGCTGACACGGTGCGGCTCCCGAGAAGAAGTGGCGCTCGACCCAGCCGCCAATCTACGGGCGCCCCATGAAGCCGCGGCAGGGTCCGCATGAAGAATTCTTCATGCGGACCTTGCGCCACCCGCGGGTCTTGCTAACGTGCATTTGTCGCCGGGTCAAACAGTCATCCGCGGAGGCCGGATGCCGTGTTGCCGCTGGACCACTCATGGGCTGCTGCTCGCGATGATGCTCGGCGCCTGCCGCGATCGCGAGCCCCGCCCGGCCCCGCTGAACCGTGCGGTCAGCGGCGCGGTCGTCCCCTCCGGCGTTGACCCTTCGGCCGACGGCGAGTGGCGCCTCCCCGCCCGCGACTTCGCCAACACGCGGTTCAGCCCGCTCAATCAGATCACCGTCGCCAACGTGAAGGACCTGCGGGTCGCCTGGACTTTCGCGACCGGGACGCTGCGCGGTCACGAAGGCCAGCCGCTGGTCGTTCATAATACGATGTACGTCGTCACGCCCTTCCCGAACGTGGCCTACGCCTTCGACCTCACGCGCGAAGGCTATCCGCTCAAGTGGAAATACCGCCCCGACGTCAACCCTGCCGCGCAGGGCGTCGCGTGCTGTGACGTCGTCAACCGGGGGCCCGCATTCGCCGACGGCAAGATCATCTACAATCTCCTCGACGTGGAGACGGTGGCGCTCGATGCGGAAACCGGCCGGCTGATGTGGCGGACGCAGCTGGGCGACATCAACCGCGGCGAATCGATGACGATGGCGCCGCTGGTGATCGGCGACCGGCTCATCGTCGGCGTGAGCGGCGGGGAATACGGCGTGCGCGGCTGGATCGCCGCGTTGGACGTCCGGACCGGCCGCCAGGTCTGGCGCGCCTACAATGCCGGCCCCGATCGTGACGTCCTCGCCGACTCCGGCTTCCATCCATTCTACCCGGCCGATCGAGCCCCCGAGCAGGCCGCCACCTCATGGCCGCACGATGCCTGGAAGATCGGCGGCGCCACCGCGTGGGGATGGATCTCATACGATCCCGAGCTGCGGCTCCTGTATCACGGCACCAGCAATCCCGGTCCGTGGAACCCGACGCAGCGGCCCGGCGACAACAAGTGGGCGACCAGCACCCTCGCGCGCGACCCCGCCACCGGTGCGCTGCGCTGGGCCTACCAGCAGACACCGCACGATGGATGGGACTACGACGGCGTGAATGAAAATATTCTGGTGAATCTTCGGATCGCCGGACGCGAGCGCCGGGTGCTGGTGCGCTTCGACCGGAACGGCTTCGCGTACGTGCAGGATCGCGCCACGGGAGAGGTGCTGTCGGCCGATCCGTACGTCTTCCTGAACTGGGCGCGCGGAGTGGATCTCGCCACCGGCCGGCCGCGGGTGGACCCGGCGAAGATGACGGGCGGGGCGGGCTGGACGCGCGACATCTGCCCATCGCTCGAGGGAGGCAAGGACCAGGGGCCAGCGGCCTACTCCCCGCGGACCGGCCTGTTCTACGTGCCGAGCAACAACATGTGCATGGACTGGAAGGTCCGGGATGTCAGCTACATCGCCGGCACGCCATACATCGGCGCGAGCGCGCCGTATCACGCCGGCCCCGGCGGGTATCGCGGCGAGTTCATGGCCTGGGATGCGGTCGCGCGGCGAAAGGTCTGGGGGATCCGCGAGCCCTACCCGGTCTGGAGCGGCACGCTCGCGACCGCCGGCGACCTGGTCTTCTACGGCACGCTGGATGGCTGGTTCAAGGTGGTCAACGCGCGCACCGGCGCCGTGCTCTGGAAGCTGAAGATCGGCTCCGGCATCGTCGGGAATCCCATCACCTACCTCGGCCCGGACGGCCGCCAGTACGTGGCGATCTACGCCGGCATCGGCGGTGACATGGGCGCGCTGATCGCCGGCGATGTGAGGGCCGACGCACCGTACGACACGCGCGTCCCGGCCGAGGTCGTGGCCGACCTGGCGCGACACACGAGTTGGGGAGGAATGGTGTGGGTCTTCGCGCTCACGGCGCCGGAGCCGGCGCCGTGATCACACGCCCCGCTTTCCTGCTGGCCTTCGTCGCGCTCGTCGGCTGCCGCCCTGAGTCTCAGCAGCGGCCGGCTGCCCGCACCCCGGCCACTTCGGCAACGCCTGCCGGCATCGTGATCCATCCGCGTCACATTCAGGCCGGGGCGCGCCTCAGTCCGGACAGCTCGCCCCCCGCGCCTCCCGATACCCAGGCGATCCGGATGGGGCTGGCGCTGTTCAACAGCTACAACTGCGACGGGTGCCACTCCGACGGCGCGGCGGGAGCGGTAGGGCCTTCGCTGGCAGACGGCCGCTGGCGCTACGGCGGGTCACCGGCCGAAATCTCCCAATCGATCCTCGAAGGGCGCCCCCTCGGCATGCCCTCCTACCGGGCCATCGCCGGCCAGGGAACGCGATACCTGGTCGCGTACCTGCTCTCGCTGCAGGACACCACGTCCATCGCGACCCAGAACCTGACGACCTGGCGGGCGGCGGGCGCAAAATGAAGCGGGGCCCGGCACAGCCGGACCCCGCTTCCCCTACCGGTGTGTCCGGCCGAGCCTACTGCACGGCGTTCATCATGTCGAAGATCGGCAGGTACATCGCCACCACCATGCCGCCGACGATCACGCCGAGGACCACGATCATCACCGGCTCCATGAGGGAGAGCAGCGCGCCCACGGCGACGTCCACTTCCTCGTCGTAGAAGTCCGCGATCTTGGTCAGCATTTCGTCCAGGCCGCCGGTGGATTCGCCGACCGCGATCATCGAAATGACCATCGGCGGAAACACCTTGGACCGCTCGAGCGGCGCCGCGATCGTCTCGCCGCCGGCGATGGACTGGCGGGATTCCATCACCGCATCGTGAATGACGCGATTGCCTGACGTCTTGGCGGTGATCTCGAGGCCGTCGAGAATCGACACGCCGGAGCTGATCAGCGTGCCCAGCGTCCGGGTGAAACGGGAGACGGCCGACTTCCGGAGCAGGTCGCCCAGCACCGGCGCCTTCAGCATCATGGTGTCGATGTTCTTCCGGCCGACGGCCGTGGCACGGTAGCGCTTGAACAGGAAGACGAGGCCGACGGCCGCGACGATGAACGCCCACCAGTAGCCGGTCAGCAGCTTCGAGGCGCCGATGACGACGCGGGTCGGCAGCGGCAGCTCCATGTTGACCGAGGCGAACATCGCCTGGAAGGTCGGGATCACGAAGATCAGCAGCACCGTCACCGCGATCGCGGCGACGCTGATGATGACGGCCGGATAGACCATGGCGCTCTTGACCTTGCGGACCAGGGCGTCGGTCTTTTCGAGGAACGTGGCCAGTCGGAGCAGGATGGTGTCGAGAATGCCGCCGGCCTCACCCGCCGCGACCATGTTCACGTACAGCTGGGGAAACGCCTTCGGGTGCTTCTGAAAGGCGTCGGCGAGCGTGTTGCCGCTCTCGACGTCATAGACGACGGCACGGGTCACGTCCTGCAGCGCCTTGTTCTCGGTCTGCTGCGCCAGGATCGTCAGAGACTGCACCAGCGGAAGGCCGGCGTTGATCATGGTCGCGAACTGCCGGGTGAAGATCACGATGTCGCGGGTCTTGATGCGCTTGCCGCCCCCGAAGCTGAGCTTGATCGCCTTGGGCGCTTCCCGCACGCTCACCAGGATCATGCGGTTCTTGCGCAGGTACGCGGTCACGTCATCGCGCTCGGCGAGGTCGACCTGACCCTTCTGGATCTGGCCGCTCGTCGCGTTGCGTGCGGTGTACTCGAACATCGGCATGGCTGTAACTCCTTGAATGTGCGCCCTCGCCCGCCCTACACGGCCTTCAGTCCTAGCGCTTGCCCGCCATCGCCTGCTTGCCGTTTACGTCCGCCGCGACCATGCCGATGTCGTCCTGCGGCTTCTCGCCGATCATCCGCAGAAACTCGTTGGGATCGGAGGAAACCCGGAGACACTCGTCCTGGGTCACTTCCCGGCTGATGTACAGCTGGTAGAGCGAGTCGTTCATCGTCTGCATGCCGAACTTCTTGCCCGACTGCATCGAGGAATAGATCTGGTGAATCTTGTCGTCACGGATGAGCGCCCGGATCGCGGGAGTCGCGACCATGATTTCCGACGCCATGCAGCGCCCCCGGCCGCGGGCCTTCTGCAGCAGCGTCTGGGTCAGCACCCCTTCGAGCACGAACGCGAGCTGCGCCCGTACCTGCGCCTGCTGATTCGACGGGAACACGTCGATGATGCGGTTGATCGACTCCGCCGCCGAATTCGTATGCAGCGTCGCCAGGGCGAGGTGGCCGGTCTCGGCGATCGTGAGCGCCGACGAAATCGTGTCCAGGTCCCGCATCTCGCCGACCAGGATCACGTCCGGGTCCTCGCGCAGCGCGTACTTGAGGGCGCTGCTGAAGCTCTTGGTATCGGTGCCCACTTCGCGCTGGTTGACGATGCAGGAGTGGTGGCGGTGGATGAACTCGATCGGGTCCTCCACCGTGATGATGTGACCCTTCCGCTCCTTGTTGATCTTGTCGATGATCGCGGCCAGCGTCGTCGACTTGCCGGATCCCGTCGGGCCGGTCACCAGAATGAGCCCCCGCGGCCGCTCGGCCAGCTTGGCGACGACCGGGGGCAGGCCCAGGTCCTGGAAGGTCCGCACATTGAAGGGAATCATGCGGATTACCATGGCGACGCAGCCGCGCTGCTTGAAGCAGTTGCCGCGGAATCGGGCCAGATTCTGGATGCCGAAGCTGAAATCGAGCTCATCCTCGGTCTCGAACCGCTTTTTCTGGTTCTCGGTGAGGACCGAGTAGGCCAGCTGAAGCGTGTCCTTGGGCGTCAGCAGCTCCTCGACCGAGCTGTTCACGATATCGCCATCGACGCGGAGCTTGGGGCGCTCGCCGGCGGTGATATGGAGGTCGGAGGCGTCCTTCTCGATCATTTCCTCGAGCAGGGCGCGCAGGTTGAAGCTCATTCGGCAGTCTCCTTCACGACTTCCTCGAGGGTGGTGACGCCCTTGCTGACCTTGACGATGCCGTCCATGCGGAGGGTCAGCATCCCCTCCGCGACCGCCTGATCACGCAATTCGGCGACTGAGGCCCCGCGCAGAATCATCCGCCGGAGCTCGGGCGACATGGCCATGACTTCGTACAATCCCGCCCGGCCCTTGTATCCGAGGCCGCCGCAGGTGTCGCAGCCGGTGCCCTTCATGAACGGAATGTGACGTACGGAGTCAAGATCCGTGCCCAGCGAGGCCAATTCCTCGTCGGTGTACCTGGCCGGGGCCTTACAATTCTTGCAGATGCGCCGGACCAGCCGCTGGGCCACCACCAGGTTCACGGCGCTGGCCACGTTGAAGGCCTCGATCCCCATGTCGATCATGCGGGTGATGGTGCTGGGCGCGTCATTCGTGTGCAGGGTCGAGAGCACCAGGTGGCCGGTGAGCGCCGCCTTGATCGCGATGCCGCCGGTTTCCAGATCCCGGATTTCGCCGACCATGATGATGTTCGGGTCCTGGCGCAGGAAGGCCTTCAGCGCCGCGGCGAAGGTCATCCCGATCTCGTTCCGCACGAGCACCTGGTTGATCCCCATCAGGTTGTACTCGACCGGGTCTTCCGCCGTCATGATGTTGACTTCGGTCGTGTTGATCCGGCTCAGCGCGGAGTAGAGGGTCGTCGTCTTGCCCGAACCGGTCGGCCCGGTGACCAGCACCATGCCATACGGGTTCAGGATCGCCTTCATGAGGTCCGCCTCGGCCTTGGGCTCGAAGCCGAACTTCTGCAGGTCCAGGGTCAGGTTGCCCTTGTCGAGAATTCGGAGCACGATCTTTTCGCCGAACAGCACCGGCAGCGTCGAGACGCGGAAGTCGATCACCCGGTCGCCCATCTTGAGCTTGAGGCGGCCGTCCTGTGGCACGCGACGCTCGGCGATGTTCAGCTGCGAGAGAATCTTGATGCGCGAGGTGAGCGCGGCCTTCATCTTCATCGGGGGCTTCATGATCTCGACCAGCGCGCCGTCGATCCGGTACCGAATCCGCATCTCCTGCTCGAACGGCTCGATGTGGATGTCGCTGGCCCCGCGACGGACGGCGTCGGTGAGCACGCCGTTGATCAGCTTGACGACCGGCGCGTCGTCGATCTGCGCCTGGTTGGCTTCGTCGTCTGTTTCCTCCACGACCTCGACATCGCCCTCGTCCATCTCCTCCATGTCGCGGAGGATGTTCGAGAGCTGTTCCTGCTCCGCGGCGCCTCCGGCATAGTGCTTTTCGATCAGCGCCCGCAGGGTGAACTCGCCCGCGATGACCGGAAACAGATCGTAGCGCGTGATGAACTTGAGATCGTCGAGCAGGCCCAGATCGGTTGGATCGGCCAGGGCGACGGTGAGCGTGCGCCCCTCGCGCTTGAGCGGCAGGACCACGTGCTTCGTCGCCATCTCCGCCGGGATCAGCTTGATGATCTTCGGGTCGACCTCGAACCGGGACAGATCCACCGCCGGCATGCGATACTGCCGGGCCAGCACCTTGGTGACGTCGAGCTCCTGGACCAGGCCGAGACGCACGAGGACGTAGCCCAGCCGTTGCTTGCTGGCCTTCTGTTCAGCGAC
This sequence comes from Gemmatimonadales bacterium, assembly GCA_038321865.1. Classification (GTDB taxonomy): domain Bacteria; phylum Gemmatimonadota; class Gemmatimonadetes; order Gemmatimonadales; family GWC2-71-9; genus JAICUF01. The sequence goes on along the minus strand of JBBQFH010000004.1, from coordinate 104,597 downwards.
AGCCTGCGCGAGCTGCTCGCGCGTGATGAGGCTCTCCTGAACGAGGATCTGGCCAAGCCGGTCGCCGGTGGCCGGAGCTGCAACAGTCGCCATGTGCTCGTCAGTTTGGGCGTGAGGAGGTGGATCAGTGCGGTTCCGGGAAGCCAGAATCGGGCCAGCGGGCGCAACCTTTAGCGCACCACCGCCAGATCCTGCAGTCGCGCCACGATCGATCGTCCGATCCCCGGCACCCGGCCGAGATCGGCCACGGACCCGAAGGGCCCATGCGCATCACGGTACGCCACAATCGCTTGGGCCTTGGAGGGGCCGATGCCGGGCAACCGGTCGAACTCGGCGGCGGTCGCGCGGTTGAGATCGAGACGCTGCGATGGGGTCAGCGTCGCCTGAGGCGCCCCCAGGGGGTGCCCCGGGGCAGTCCGCGGCGAGCCGGAGAACCGGGCGTGCTCGCCGAGCTTCTGCAGCATGACGGCGCCCACACCCGGCACCGAGTCGACGGCCGAAAGTTGCCCGAAAGGTCCGTGCAATTCCCGGTACGCCACCAGGGCGCGCCCCAGTGCCGGGCCCACCCCCGGCAGGCGGGCGAGCTCCGCGGCGGAGGCCCGGTCGAGATCCAGACGCTCGCCAGGTGCGAGAGGCCGGGCAAGGTGCACGGCACTGTCGCGGTGCGCCAAGGGAGAACCGGTGCGGGAATCGGGCAGGATCCGCACCGATCCCGGCGCCTCGCCGGGCCGGCTGAGCAGGAAGCGCACACCCTGCCCTCCCGCGGCGAGGGCGAGCAGCAGCAGGATGGCGCGGTGTTCGGCCGACATGTCGAACGGTATCGCCGGGGGCAGACCGGGCCGAACCCAAACGATGCGGCCGGGCGCAGCGAACTTCACTACGCCCGGCCCGCCTCCGGCCCGGTTCAGCGCGAGGGGTTGATCCGGATCAGTGCCAGTGCAACGTCGCCGATCACGCCGAGGCTGGCGGCGCTGATCTTGTCCATCGTGTCGTTCGGCGTGTGCCAGTAACTGTTGCCTGGTCCGTAGTTGAAGTCGACAACGTCGACCGCGCGGATTCCCGCCTTCTGCAGCTCGACATGGTCGTCGGTGAGCGGCGTGCCCTGCCCATCGACGAACACGCTGTCGTAGCCGAGTGACTTCGCGGTCTTCCAGATCATGGTCATGACCTCCGGAGCCGCCACGACCGAATTGCCTTCGGGGGCGATCCGCAGGTCCTTGTCACCGATCATATCGAACAGCACGGCGTAGCCCGGCTTGGCGCCGGGTGCCGGGTGCCTCGCGTAGTAGCGGCTCCCGATCAGCACATCGTTCGGCTCGTTACCGAAGTCGGCGTAGTCCTCCCCGTCCACGAAGAGCAGGTCCACGCCGACGGCCGGGGGCAGCCGCTTGAGCGCATCGGCGATGCCGAGGAGCACGGCGACACCGGAGGCACCGTCGTTGGCGCCGGGCACCGGCGCGGCGCGGTCGGCTGAGCCCGGTCCGTCCGAGTAGGGGCGCGTATCCCAGTGGGCCAGGAACAGAATCCGCTCGCCGGCCGACGGCCGGAACCGGGCAATGAAATTGGTGAGCGGCAACGAATCGCCCCTGGCCGTCACGTGGGTCCACTGCTGCACGATCAGCGTGTCGGCCCGCGCGCGCAGCAGGCTGTCGAGCCAGGCCACCTCCCGGCGGTGTCCCTCCTTTCCCGGCACCCGCGGTCCGAAGCCGACCTGGGTCGCGGCGTACTGGAGGGCGCGCCCGCTGTCGAATTCGCGCGGCGGAGGCGCCGGCGCATCGCGGCAGGCGGCGAGGGCGGCGCCGGCGAGGGCGGCGAGCGTCAGAGTCCACGACATGGGCATTCCTTGGCGCGATGGGCGCATGCTAGCGATAGTCGTTGGAGAACAGCGACAGCGAGAACGTCACCAACAGGTAGATGTTCTGCGTCTTCCGGTCCAGATGCCGCGCGTCGTTGATCGCATAGCCGATCTCGAAGTTTCCGGTCAGGGTCCGGAGTACGTCGGTGCGAAGACTCGCGCGGACCTCCTGCGTGCGCACGTCGGAGAGCGCCTGGCAGGTGGAGTCGGCGAACCGCTGCAGGCAGCTGAGCGACGTCGTCGTGCTGACGAGCAGCTGCGATTGCACCTGCTTGCGGGCCCGGCTGAAGGCGGCGGGCATGCGGAAGCTGTAGTTCACCTGGCCGGAGAAGTTGTTCTGGTCGGTGTTCCGGTCGGTGCCGTTGTCCGTCTGCTGCTGGTGTGCGTTGCTCAGGCGGGCGGAAATGCTGACGCCGTTCCGCAGGTTGACCTGGAGATCGGGCGCGAAGGAGCTCGAATTGAGGGCGCTGGTCACCGGATCGCTGCCCTCGGCACCGGGCTGCGTGGACGTGCCTTCGCGCTTGCGATACGACGTGCCGACTCCGATGAGGGCGATCGGGCCGTGACGGAAGGTCTGGCTCCACCGGATATTGCCGACCGGCCACTCGCGCTGGTGGGTCTGGGTCTCGATCAGCTGTCCGCTGACGGCCTGGAAATAGGAGACGTCGCTGAGCGTGTACTGCAGGGAGAAGTTGACGCCGAAGGGAAAGTCGGCTCCGGTCCCGAGCGAGCGGGAGTGCTGGTCGGAGGCGCCGATCGCCGTGGTGCCTTCCTGGGACAGGAAACGATCCAGCCCGCCGAGCCCGAGCTGGTACCCCAGCCCCGGCTCGAACGACGCGAGATCGAAGGTGGACGACCGCACGCTGCGGGAGCTCAGGTCGAGGGGCCGCACCCGGCCAAGCTTCCTCACCGTCCCGCTGCTGTCCCCGAACAGCACGCGGGCGAGCCGAGTCAGATCCACCGATGCTCCCAGTTCCCGGCTCTGGGAGTTGTTGAGTGTCTGCGGGAGGATGAACGCCCCCGCGCTGTCGTCGCCCAGGCGGACGAGCGGGCGGCTGGTCAGGCTGCGCGACAATACGAAATTGCCGCCCATGAGGTAGCGGGGCTGGATCCAGGTCGACACGCGCGGCGTGAGATTGAGACTGGTACCCAGGGTGCGGTCGCGCTCGACCCCGGCGTCGACGCCGAGAAACGACCGCCGCGAGAACCCCGCCAGGCGGCCGAGCGGGGTCGAGTCGGCGTAATGGCGCAGGTCGCGCGTGCTCGTGAGGTCGCCGTTGATCGTGAGCATGCCGAGCGGCTGCCAGGTCAGCCCGGCCGCGTTGCGCCAGAGCTGCGACAGCGACAGCGTCGGAGCGAGCAGCGCATCGTCGGCGCGCGCCACCGGGACGAGGTAGCTCGTGGTCCCCGCGCGGTCGTTGGTGATGCCGCTGCTCAGCCGGATGCTGGTCGGCGCTAGGCTGATGCGCGGATTGCGCAGTGCCTTCCCGATCTCGCTTTCGCGCAGCCACTTCGGCAGGCCGTTGACCAGTCCCTCCGTCGGAATCCTCGGCCCGGTTCGCTGCAGCTGCAGATTGTAATTGGCGAGGTAGGCCGAATTGGAACCGGTCGCATCGCTGAGCTCGGTCCGGTTGCGCCCGCGGGTGACCGAGCCGGCCAGCGTCAGCGGATCGAGGAAGCCCTTGGCGAGCCAGGTGTTGCTGCGGCGGTTCCGGCGAATCTGCACGGTGTAGGTCGCGGACCAGCTCTGCGGGCGGCGCAAGCCGATGAGGTCCGCGCCGCGAAGGTCCGTGCCGGAGAGCAGCTGCGGGTCGATGCTCGATCGCGAATAGGAGACGGTCGCCGGAATCGCGAAACCCAGCTTCACCGGCAAGAACCGGTCGAGTCGCCACGTGCTTTGCATGGCGAGCGTATTGTCCGTCAGATAGCTCGGCGTTTCGCCGATTTGCCGGAACTGACCGTCCCGGCGGACGTATGACACGGCCATGTCGCCGACGTCGGACGCGGTAAGGCGCCCGTCGATGGCAATCGCCTTGCCGGTCTGGGAGACCGGGCTGGCCAGCCGGATGTCGTCGATCCAGAGCTCGGCCTCGCCGACCGACCCGTGGTTCGCGATCCGGTAAATCCCCCCGGCGGCCTCCTGCACCGCCGCCAGGTTGGGCGGGTTCACCCCCGGGTCGGCCATGTGGACGACGTAGGGGCCCTCGCATGCGACGTAGGCGCGGGGATCCACGCTCCCGCACGCCGCGCCCCCCGACGGCGGTGCCCCCTGCAGCCACTGCACCTCGATCTGCGCGCGAAGCCGACGCCAGACGGACAGATCCACCACCATCTCCGGCTCCCACGACGTCGTCCGGGCCGGGGCGTGGTAGAGGTAGAAATTGTTGACGTCGCTGCCGATCTTGATGAACGCCTCGAGATCGCCGCTCTCCCAGCCCGCGCCGCGCCCGCGCATCCACACGCGAAGCTCGTTGTAGTTGAGCAGCGTCTGGGGTCCGCTCGGAAACCGCAGATACGCCTCCGCCCGCTCGCCGATGCGAAGGTCGTGCGCCAGCACGCGAAGCGACTTCTCGTTGATCTGCGTCCCGAGACTCTGCTGCCCCACGTCGCGCCGGGCGGTGGCGCCGACGACGTTGGGCGGAGAGGTGTAGCCGAGGTCACCCTTGTTCTCGGTGGAGATGATGGAGGCCACCACGTCGCCGTGCCCTTCCCCGACGGATCCGGCCAGCCCCAGGATCGGGGTGTCGGTGCGGCGGACCCAGGGCGCACCGACGAAGCGCATGCGGGCGAAGGCGAAGCGAGCCGCCAGGTCAGGCCCGGGCCGGTTGCCCGGGGCCACGACCGTGATGCGAAGCTCCTTCACCAGCCGGATGTTGGGCGTGCCCAGGGTGAGCGCGTTGGCCAGGGCGAGCGGCACCCGGTAGAGTGACCAGCCGGCCTCCCCGTTGGGACCGATCGTCTTGATGCCCCGGTTGGGAACCCGGAAGGAATCCGATACCAGCGGCACCACGAACCGGTAGACGTTGTCATTCGGCCCGGTGGCGTTGAGCTGGAGGTCGCCGTCGAGATCCTCGGTATCGAGAAAGCCGTTGCCGTTGGTGCAGCGGGCGCCGAGGTCACCCCAGGGGAAGACCGGGACCACGCCGCTGAGCTGCCGCACGCACAGCGCGGGAAACGGGATCGCCACCTCCCCCACGACGAGCGAGTCAGGCCGATCCTGCAGGATGCCGACGTCGTCGGTCTCGGCGTTGAAAATGCCGGTGGCGGATCGCTCCGTATCGAGCCGGCCGAGCCCGACGTACTGCCGTCCGGTGAACACGCTGTCACCGCTGACCACGCTGAGCGATTCCGGGGCGATGGCCAGGGCGTCCTCGTTCACCGTGCCGAGGTCGAAGATCAGCTTGACCCCGGCCGAATCGGCCGAGTGGACGTCCGACTGGTACACCCAGAACTCCAGATACTCCGATTTCGAAAGGTCGAGCCCGGTGGTGCTGAGGGTGGTGACCATCGAGCGCCAGCGCGGGCGGTTGGGACGCTCAGGCAGGCGCCAGTGCAGCCGGTTCTGATTGTCTACCAGCCCGCCCGCGGTGTCCGACTGCAGCGTCATCCAGAGCGGCGTCTCGAACTGCGTGCCGGTGCCGACGAACTGAAAGGTGGTGTCGATGTCCTGCGGACGGATCTCGATCGCCTTGCCATCGGATCCGACGATCAGATTCTGCCAGGTGAGCTGCACCGCGTCCGACGGGTCGAAGTTCCCCCCGAAGATGTCGGCGACACCGTCGGTTCGCTGGGGCACGCTGCCGAACTCCCAGTTCTGCTCCCGCATGGACACCTGCGAGCTGACGTCGCTTTCGAACTCCTCCAGATAGGCAGATCCCGAGCGGTTGGGGTCCGGGCGGGAAAAGGCGAGCTCCGCGTTCAGGTCGAACAGGGAGGGCGCGACCGACCGGGTCGAGGTCAGGCCGTTCAGCAGACGGGTGAGCCAGGTTGGTCGAAAGTGCAGCTCGGTGTTGACGCCCGCGATGAGGTTGGCCTTGGCCTCGAAGCCCAGATGCGGGCGGTTGAAGGCACTGGCTTCCCGCTGAAGCATCCCGATGAAGTTGATCGCGCCGCGCTCGCCCAGCGAATAGCGGGAGGTGAAGCCCAGGATGGTCGTGGGGGCGACGGCAAAGGCGTCCTGCTGCTCGAAGCGGGCCGTGATGACGGCGCCGCCGCTACCGAACAGCGCATCGGGATTGAGAAACGTCACTCGGCCGGTCGCGTAGTCGATCGTATAGTCCACGCCGCGGATGAGATTGCGGCCGGAGACCTGCAGCTGCTCGCTGCTGTCCTTCACCTGCAGGGCATTGAGCACCAGCGTGGACCGATCGCCGCCGCCGGTGGCGTCGTAATGCAGCTGCAGCTGGAACCGGGACGGTGGGCCCTGGTTCAGCAGCAGGTACTGCGGGGTTTGATAGAGCGAGTCGGAGCGTTCGGCGGGCGAGAGCCCCGGAGTGTCGGCGAACGGACGCAGCGTGGGAAAGACCACATAGGATTCGCGCAGCGTCTGCGCCGCGGTGGGGTCACGCGGCCGGGGAAAGAGCCGGTTCTCACGATCGAACAGCTGCGGGTCGGTCGGGATCGCGAGCCCGAGGAGCGACAGGAAAGTCGGGGCACCCGAGGCCGGCCGCTCCGACCGGTTGAGGGTGACCTTGACGCCGAGCGACGACGGGAGCAGGTCGGTGCCGGCCACGCGATAGACCTGGCGCATCTCGTGATAGAAGGTGCCGATGGTCGGATCCTGGGCCGGCCGCGTGATCAGCTCGAGCGTGTCGATGGCCTGCGGATTGTCCTGGCTCGGGAAGGTGCCGACCGTCGTCCCGGCCGCGGTCACATAGCTGACGGCCAGATAATTCCGCGGATCCAGCTTGGTCGCGAGCGCAAACCAGAGGCCGGACTGGTCGATGTAGTAGTCGGTCCCCTGCACCAGCAGCTGCCAGCGAGCGCCTTCGTTCGCCGCCCGCACGCCGACGACCTGCGACGTGTCGGCAGGATTGTCATGGTTCCGGGCGAAGGCGCCGAGCCCGCCCAGGTTCGGATCGAGCCCTGTGGCGCCTCCCGACCGGTAGAGATAGATCCGCACCTGCGCCGGCCGGAACGCGGCGGGCACCTGTGCCGCGTCAATGTTGAGGATGTCGAGCTGCGGGTAGGCGGGGAGCCGGCGCGGATCGACGACCCAGAAGAAGCGCCCGCTCTCGAAATCGAGATCGCGGACCTGCCGGTCCTGGGGCTGGCTCGACTGGCTGCCGCCGATCGTGTACGTGCGGGTGGCGAGGGCGCTCCCTTTCTGGGTCGCGGCCAGGGCCTGGAACTGCATGGCGCCGAGCTCGAAGCTCGCGTTGATGCCGAAGTTGTTGGACGGAATCGCCGCGGTCAGGAAGCGGGATGGCGGCGGGCGGAAGGTGACCGTGCCGACCTCGATCCGGCGGATGATCTCGTCATCCAGCCCCTGGTAGTAGACCTGGATCGCGTTGTTCGCGGTGAAGTCGCGCTCGGAGTTGTAGTCCACGTTGACGTGGACGCGCTCGCCGATGACGCCACCGGCGCGGGCATTGATCTGGTTGTCCAGATGCGGCGCCTTGATGCCACCGCGGCAGCCCGACGTGGGATCCTGCAGCTGGGCCCCGGTGCACCGGAGGTTGCGGAATCGTTCGGTGCGGATCTCGAGGGTGGCATTGCCATCGATGGAGAGATCGGCATACTTCTCGGGCAGCCCCAGCGCCCCCCGCCGGACGTCGGTGCGCTCGCCGGCCAGGCCGACCAGCGGACGGCCGTAGATCAGCGCCTGACGCCGGGCGGATTCACTGCTCAACCGGCTCGTGTCGAGGACGGAGCCGACGGCGCTGTCGAACCGCGCGCCGAACCACCGACCACGCAGGACCAGCGGGATGCGCAGGCGGATCGGCGGCGTCGGAAAATGCAGCCGGAAGCCGACAGCCGTGCTATCCGACGTTTGTGCCGTCAGCAGGCGGGGCAGCGCAAGCAGGATCAGGAGGGCGACGTAGCGACGCGCCGAGCTTGGCAAATCGGTCCGATTCGGGCTGATGGGTAGATGGTCGGAGAAATATAATGGCCGTGCGAAACCCTTACAACCAGAACAGTTAGCCCGTGCGACTGATCCGCAGGTACCTGCTGCGCCAGCTCACCGGACCCTTCGTGTTCGCCCTGGCCGGGCTGACCGGGTTCATGCTGCTGAATCAGGTCGCGCGCCGCTTCGGCCAGCTCGTGGGCAAGGGGCTGGAGTGGAGCGTGATCGCCGAGGTGTTCGCGCTGAGCATTCCGTTCATCGTGGCCATGACGCTGCCCATGGCGGTGCTGGTCGCCGTCCTCTTCACGTTCAGCCACCTGGCCGCGGACAACGAGGTCACCGCGATGCGGGCCGGCGGCCTGAGCGTCCACCAGATCATGGCGCCGGTCGTCCTCTGGGGCGTCCTGATGGCGGCCGCGAATTTCATCTTCGTGGACCAGGTGCTGCCCCGCAGCAATGCCCGGCTCCGCGCGCTGCTGGTGGACATCGGACGGAAGAAACCCACCTTCGAGCTGCGCGAACAGGTCATCAACGAGATCCCCCCGTCGCAGTACTTTCTCCGGGCCGGCCGGATCGACCCGGGGAACGGGCGCCTGCGGGACGTCGTGATCTACGACGTCGGCGACCAGCGCGGCCGCCGCATCATCTACGCCGACAGCGGCATCATGGGCTATGCCCCCGGGCAAACCGATCTGAGCCTGGTGCTCTACCATGGCGCGGTGCACGAGCTCAAGTCCACCGACCCGGCGGAGTTCCGGCTCACCTATTTCCAGACCAACAGCATTCGCGTCAAGAACGTCTTCGACCAGCTCGAGCGCAACAGCGCCAATGCCACGCGCGGCGACCGCGAGATGAGCACCTGCGAGATGTACGGCGTGGTCCGCACCGCCGACCGTGACCGTGCGCAGGCCGAGCTCGACGCCGCCACGATGCTCAACCGCGATCTCCGGAGCCTGCTCCGCCTGCCGCCCGCCAGCGTGCCGCCGGCGGCCCTGCTGCAGCCGCTGCCCCGGTACTGTACGCTGCCGCTGATGCGCCGGGACAGCGCAAGGGGGACGGTGGGCAACCCGGCCGGAGCACAGCCGCAGGCGCCCGGTGCCCGGCAGGCGGTTCCCGGACCTCCGGGACCCCAGAGGCCGGTCGTGCAGCCCACCCCGGCCGCCCTCGCCAGCTGGTCGGAAATCAGCTCGGCGGGCGACCGGCGGGTGGAGGCCGACCGGCGGTCGGACCGATATCTGGTGGAGGTCCACAAGAAGTGGTCGATCAGCGTCGCCTGCATCACGTTCGTGCTGATGGGCGTGACGCTCGCCCTCCGCTTCCCGCGCGGCGGCATGGGCCTGGTCGTCGGCGGGGGGTTCGGGGTGTTCGCCGTGTTCTACGTCTTCCTCACGGCGGGCGAGGCGCTGTCCGACCGCGGAATCGTGTCGCCGGCGCTGTCCATGTGGGGACCGAACGTCCTGTTCACCATTGCCGGCGTGGTCGGCCTGATCCTGGTCAACCGGGAGACGGGTTCGACCCGCGGCGGTGACTGGCAGGAGGTCGTCGAGCAGGTGCGCGGCCGGCTCCGGCGGCTCCGGCACTCCCGGTGAGACTGCCCGGCGCACGGATTCTCGACCGCTACGTGCTCGGCACCTGGCTGCGGCTGTTCGCGCTGACGGCGCTGGGCTTTCCGTTCGTTGCCGTGCTGATCGCCATGATCGACGACCTGAACAAGCTGCTCGACCGCGGCCTGACGGTGAAGCAGATCGCGGTCAGCTACATGTACGCGCTGCCGGAAAACATCTCACAGGTCATGCCGGCGGCCGTGCTGGTGGCGACCGTGTTCACCGTCGGGGGGATGGGCCGCCATTCCGAGCTCACGGCGGCAAAGGCGAGCGGACGCAGCTTTCACCGGCTGGTGCAGCCGCTCTTCTGGGCCGGTGCCGTCGCCTCGGTGCTGGCGCTGCTGATCGGGGAGCTCGCCGTCACGGCCACCGCGCGGCAGAAGGTGCTGCAGCGGGACCGCGAGTCGAATCCGACCGCGGGCCGCTTCAACTTCGTCTACCGGGGCGACGCGGGATGGGTCTACGCCATCCGGGCGCTCGACGTCACCCGCAACCAGCTGAAGGACGTGATCCTGGAGCGGGCCGGCCAGGGGGCCCAGTATCCCACGCTCGTCGTCACCGCCGATAGCGCCGGCTACGTGGACAGCCTGGACTCCTGGCAGCTCTGGAACGGCGCCAGCCGCATCGTGACCGATGGCGAGCACCAGGCGACGTTCCGCTACCGCTCGATGCGGCTCCGGGCACTGACGCAGAGCCCGGCCGAGCTGCTGGCGCCGCCCAAGGCGCCGGACGAGATGCGGTACGCCGAGCTGGGGCACTACATCGAAGCCCTTCGGCGCTCCGGCAACGACACCAACAAGCTGCAGGTCGAGCGGGCGCTCAAGCTCGCGATTCCGGTCACCTGCTTCATCGTGGCGCTGTTCGGCGCGCCGCTGGCCGTCACCAGCCCCCGGTCCGGCCCGGCCGCCGGCATCGCCCTCAGCCTGGCGACGACCATCGTCTTTCTCCTGCTCACCCAGATCGCCAAGGCGGTCGGGGCCGGCGGGGTGGTGAGCCCCGTCGTCGCGGCCTGGCTGCCCAACGCGCTGTTCCTGCTGGCCGCGCTGATTCTGCTCGACCGGGTGCGGACCTAGCGCCCGCGCCGCGCGCCCGAGCGCAGAGCGGCCCTCCGGTCACTACCGGAGGGCCGCCTGCATGTAATGCCTGCCTCTACGACCGACGCCCATCAGAACGTGTACTTGGCCCCCAGTTGCATCTTCCAGCGGGACGCGTTGGTCGATGCGCGGTTCCGCTGCGGCAGCGACAGGTCGTAGATGCCGCGGTTGTTGGCGGCGTCGTACCCTGAGAGCCGCAGCAGGTTCGTCGTCTCGAAGCCGCTGGTGGATCGAAAGGTGCCCCAATCGCTGCCCAGCAGGCTCATGAGGTTGAAGACGTCGAGCGTCAGCTCGAGCGCCTGGCCGGAGACCGTCGGAATGACTTTCCCCAGCCGGGCGTCCACGAAGCTCTCCCACGGGTTGCGGCAGGTGTTGCGTTCCATGATGCGGCCGCGATTGCTCCGGAGACAGGCCTCGCCGTTGATATAGGCGTCCAGCGTCGCATAGCGTCCGGCGCGATCGTCGGGCGTGGTGCCGGTCATCGTGATGTCGCTCGCGTTCCGCGGGATATAGGCGATATCGTTGGACGCGATGCCGTCGGCGTTGGCGTCGCCGGACACCACGTAGGTGTACGGAGAGCCGGACGTCCCGGTGTAGAACAGGGCGAAGCGGGTCTGGAACGGCGCCGCGATCGAGCCGCTGATCGCGACCTTGTGTGGGCGGTCGAACGCCGAGATCCGGCGCAGGCGCTGATCCATGTCGCCGGCGAGCGGCGCGAAGTTGAGATTCGAGCTGGCGATGCTGGAAGTCAGCGACATCAGGTCGCGGGTGCGCGAGTAGGTGTAGCCGATGTTGAAGGCGATGCCATTGCTGAAGCGCTTCTGCAGCTGGCCGGTGATCGAGGTCGAGAAATCGCCGCTCTCGTTGGTGTGGCGGATTACCTGGCGGTAGTTGCTGGAGAAGCGGGCCGGCGTCACCGTGCCGGCGGGCGTGATCGCCCCGTACAGCTTCCGGCCTTCGTTGTTGACGCCGCGCTCGATCAGGTTCACGTCCTGCAGGAAGAACTGGTTGAGCGAGCGGGTGTGCAGGAAGTCTACCGTGGCCACGACGTTCCACGGCAGCTCGCGGTCCACGCCCATCGCGACCTTGAGGGTCTGTGGGTACTTGAAGTTGGGATCGAAATAGTTGATCGTCGACGCCGCCGGTGATGCGCCGGTGCCCGAGGCGCAGGCACGCGGCGTGAGCGCGGTATCGAGCGTGAACGCGGGCACCTGTGCGCCGCTGCAGACCAGGTCAAGCTGTTCGAGGCCGGTATTCACGAAGGCGTTGGAGACCCACACGTAGGGCGGCCGCCCGCTGAAGACGCCGACGCCGCCGCGGACGATCATCTCGCCCTTGCCGGTGGCATCCCAGTTGAAGCCGAGTCGCGGCGACCAGAGCTTGCCGCTGGGCGTGATGGCGGTGTTGATGGCGAGCGTGTCGAGCAGCCCGGGGTTGGTGTTCGGTTTGTCGACGTGGGGCAGGTCGGCGCGGAGGCCGAGCGTCAGGGTGAAACGGTCGTTCGGCGTCCACGCATCCTGCGCGTAGAATCCATACTGCTTCACATGGAAATTCGCGACGGCGCCTTCGGGACGCGCGGTGGTGCCGTAGAGAATCTCGTACCGGTTCGGGTGCTGTGCGATGAGCGAATCGACGTTGGTGAAGCTGTAGATGCCGTACGAGCCCGCGGTGAAGACGTTGTAAAACTTGAAGAACTCGTTGTGGGTGCCGAAGGTGAGCCGGTGGGCGCCCATGTCGAAGGTCATGTTGTCGGTGATCTCGTAGATATCCTGGTCCAGCTGATTGCCCTGCGAGAAGCGGTCGGCACCGGCGGCGATGTTGGTGGCACCGCCCGGACGATCGCCGCCGATGAGCAGCAGCGGGATGCGGTTGAGCAGCCCGCGGATATCCCGAATCGTGGAGCGGCTGAGGAGCAGCTCGTTGCTGAAGCGCTGACCGAACACCGCGGCCCACTTGGCACGGGTAGTGTTGGTCTTGTTTTTCTGGGCATAGCCGCTGAGCGACAGCTGGTAGCCGTCGCGGTTGCCGGTCTGCGTCGAATTGCGGGTGAGCTTGTCGTCCGAGGCCTTCACATAATTGTTGGTGACCTCGAGCGTGCTGTTGGTGCCGAGCTGGAAGTCGAGCTTGGCGAACACGTTGTTGTCCGGCGTCCGCAGGTTGGGTGCGCGCCAGTCACCCGGATCGAAGCCCAGCCCCTGGAGGTAGGTCTGCACCCGCTCGGCTGTCGCCTGGGTGATGCCGATGCCCACGGAGTCGGCGCCGCCCGCCGCGTCGAGTCCGATCTGCTGGCCGGCCCACGGCGTCGTCTTGGCCTGCAGGTCCGCCGCTACGAAGAAGTGCATCCGGTCACGGATGACCGGGCCGCTGACGGTGAAGCCGTACTGCTTGGTGTTGAACTTGCCCGACACCACGCCTGCGGTATCGTGACCCACCAGCTGCTGGCTCTGCAGGTAGCCGAACGCCGAGCCGTGGAACTCGTTGGTACCCGACTTGGTGATGGCATTGATGAGGCCGCCGGTAAATCCGCCCTGGCGCACGTCGAACGGCGCGATCAGGATCTGGAACTCCTTGATCGCTTCCACCGAGATCGCCGACGCGCCCACCTGTCCGCCCGGCGCGCCGGAGCTGCCGAGGCCGAACAGGTCGTTGTTCACGCCGCCATCGATCTGGATGTTGTTGAACCGGTTGTTCTGGCCACTCACCGAGGTGCCGACGACCTGCGGGCTGGTGCGCACCAGGTCGGTGAAGTTGCGGCCGAGGAGGGGCAGGCTGGCGATGACGTCGGAGCTGATGCTCTGCTCCGCGCCCGTCTTGTTGGCGTTGATGAGTGGATTGGCCTGACTCGCCACGACGACGTCGCTCAGCTGCACGACGGCCGGGGTCAGTGCAAAACTCGCCTCGAGGCGCTGGCCGAGGATCAGGGTGACACCCGCCTGGCGCACCGGCTGGTAGCCGATGGCGCGAACCTCGATCGTGTAGGGTCCGCCGACCGCCACGTTCTCGACGCTGTACCGCCCGCTTGAGCGCGACGTCGCGGAGTACCGCTGGCCGGTGGAGCCGTTGGTCACGTTGACGGTCGCGCCTTCCAGCGGCCGGGCAGCGGCACCGGCCTGAGTGATCGTCCCCTGGACCGCCGAGAACGTGGTGCCCTGAGCCTCGGCGCGCTGGCCGGTGACGGCCGCAAGCACGAGAGCCGCGATTCCGAGCCCGACCTTACGGATCCATGACGGCATAGTCCCGATGTCCTCACCAGCGAGAGGTGGAGAGCTGCGCTCCGAAAACATGCCCCGGCGTGGCCAGCTGCGGCTGGAGACGCGGGAGATTTGCACTGCGGCGATTAGGTGATGGGCCTGACCTTCGGCGGGAAGTATACGCCGCGGTCGGGCGAGGTCAAGCAGTGTCGCCGCCCGCGACGGAATCGGTCCGGGCCCGCCCGGACCAGGCCCGCCACGCATAGTAAGCAGGCACGCCGGCCAGGATAATGGCGAAGGTGATCCCGGTGTTGCGCGGGTCGGTGACCAGCGCGTTCACCACCATGCCGACGGACGCCACCAGGAACAGGATCGGCACCACCGGATAGCCCCACGTCCGGTAGGGGCGAACGAGGTCGGGCCGGGTACGCCGGAACACGAAGACCGCCCCGACGGCGAGGGCATAGAAGGGCCAGATCCCGAGAATGAACTTGTCCGCCAGCTGCGCGAAATCGTTCAGCAGGACGTAGACGACGCCGAGCGTCGTGGCCAGCAGGATGGCCACCGAAGGGCTCTTGAATCGGGGCGAGACCCGGGCGATTCCCTTGAAGAACAGCCCGCGGTCGGCCATCGCGAAGAAGATCCGTGGCCCGGTCATCATCGATCCGTTCAGCGAGCCGAAGCACGAAAGCATGACCACGCCGGCGATCACCGCCGCCCCGCGGCTTCCGAGCAGCGGAATCCGCTCGGCCGCCGTCGAGGCGATCAGCTTGGCACCCGCCATCTCGGGCAGCGGCAGCAGGTAGATGTAAGCCAGGTTGAGCACCAGGTACACGACCACGATCGCCGCCGTGCCGATGATGAGCGCGAGGGGGAGGGTGCGCTGCGGATCCTTCACCTCCCCGCCCATGAAGGCGAGGTCGGCCCAGCCGTCGTACGTCCACATGATCGGAATGAGCGCGGTGGCCAAAAGCGAGAGATTGAGGCCGGCACTCCAGGCCGGTGTGAAGTGGGTGGCGCTGCCGTCCCCCGCGGCAAAGGCGAGCAGGCAGAGCGCGGTCAGGGCGCCGTACTTGCCGACCGTCGTCAGGTTCATCACGACAGCGGCGAGGCTCACGCCGACGTAGTTGAAGATCCCCACCAGGATCACGGCGCCGGCGGCCACCCAGCGCACTTCCATCGGCGACAGCCGGATGAAGAACCCGAGGTACTCGGCGAAGATCGTCGCGATGGCACCGAGCGCGGAGGCGCGGATGACCGCCAGCTCCGACCAGCCGAACAGAAAGGCGGGCAACGGCCCGAACGCCTCGAGGATGTACGCGAAGACTCCGCCGGAGCGCGGCAGCGCCGCCGCCAGCTCGGCGTAGGTCAGCGCCCCGAAGAGCGCGATCGCCCCGCCCAGCACCCAGGCCAGGATGACGGGTCCCGGCTGGCCCAGGGTGGCCGCCACTCCGGCCGGTACCCGGAAGATGCCGCTGCCGATGGTCGACCCCACCAGCACGGCGACCGCGCTCCACAAGCCGAGGTGGCGCGGGAGCCGTTCGCCCCAGGCATCGCGGGGTTCTGACATGAGGGCAATTTCCTTGACAAGGGGGCGAGGGAGGCCGTTCTTTCCGCTCGTTTCGCCGCCGCCGCGCGGCCGACGATCATCTGCCCGGGATTGATACTAATGCAAGAGGTCGTGCGCGACAGGACCCGGCTGCTGCGATGGCTGGCCTGGACCGGTGCCCTGCTCGCCTTCGCCCTGATCGTTCTCGGCGGCGTCGTCCGCATCTCGGGCTCAGGCCTCGGCTGCGGCGACCACTGGCCCCGCTGCAATGGCTACTGGCTTCCGCCCCTCTCCGACATCCGCACCCTCATCGAATTCAGCCACCGCTGGGTGGCGTCGCTGGTCAGCGTCGTGGTGCTGGCGGTCGCCGGCGTGGCGTGGACGCGGCATCGAGCCGACCGGGCGCTCACGGGGCCTGCCACCGCCGCGCTCGCGCTCCTCGTGATCCAGGTGCTCCTCGGGGCGGTGACGGTCAAGCTGATGCTGCCTCCCTGGGTGATCATCACTCACCTGGCCAACGCCATGCTCTTGCTGGCCACACTTCTCGTCGTCGCCCTCCGCTCGAGGGCCGGTGGGTGGCCGGCGCGGCCGGCGGAGCGGCACCGGCACCACGGGCTGGGGCACGCCGTCGCCCTTCTCGGCTTCGGGGTGATTCTCTTCGGCGCCCAGGTCGCCAACTTCGGCGCGGGCCTGCTCTGCCAGGGATTTCCGCTCTGCAACGGCCGGCTCGAGCCGCCCGCGTCCATGCTGGCGACGGTGCACTGGACCCACCGCCTCCTGGCATTCACCCTGCTCGGCCTGACGGCCTATCTGGCCTACCGGGCTCAGCGCATGGCCGGCGACGAGTTCCGGGCCCTCCGGCGTGCCGCAGCCGCCACGGCGGCGCTCACCGCGCTGCAGGTGGCCGTCGCGGCAGCGATGGTGCTCCAGCTCCTGCCGCCTTCGCTGCGGGTCCTGCACCTGCTCGTCGGCACCGCGGTGTGGGGGGCGCTGGTCGTCCTGATGTTCGTGTCCTCGCGGACGGGGGCTCGGGCGGTGGCTCCCGCCGGGACGTTGCGCACTCCGTCCCGGATGGCGGACTACGTGACCCTCACCAAGCCGCGAATCATCTCGCTGCTGCTGGTGACGACCATCGCGCCGATGTTCATCACCGACCGCGGGATGCCCCCTTTCGCACTGGTGCTCTGGGTGGCACTCGCCGGTTACCTGATGGCCGGGGGTGCGAACGCGATCAACATGTGGTTCGACCGGGACATCGATACCAGGATGACCCGGACGCGGCTCCGGCCGATTCCGTCGGGGCGGATATCGCCGGGGGCGGGGCTGGCCTTCGGCGTGGGACTCGGCGCGCTCTCGTTCGCCATCTTCTGGCGGTTCGTCAACCCGCTGAGCGCCTGGCTCGCCGTGAGCGGGCTGCTGTTCTACGTCTTCATCTACACCATCTGGCTCAAGCGGACCACGACGCAGAACATCGTCGTGGGCGGCGCGGCGGGCGCATTCCCCCCGCTGGTCGGATGGGCGGCTGTCACCGGCCGGCTCGATCTGGCCGCGCTTTACCTCTTTGCCATCATCTTCTACTGGACGCCGCCGCACTTCTGGGCGCTGGCGCTGATCAAGCAGGGCGAATACGCCAAGGCCGGCATCCCCATGATGCCCGTCGTGCGGGGCGAGCGCCGCACCAAGGTGGAGATGCTGATCTACACCATTCTGCTGGTGCCGCTGACGGTCATGCCTTCCCTGTTCGGGGCGCTGGGCCCGTTCTACCTTGCTGCCGCGTTGCTGCTCGGCGGGAGGCTCCTGTGGTACTGCGTCCAGCTCCTGCGTGAGCCCACCGTCACGCCGACCGCCTGGAAGATGTATCGGTTTTCGCTGCTCTACCTCGCGCTCCTCTTCGTCGCCATGGGGATCGACCGCGCGTTGCCGTCCAGCCGACACCCCCCGGCCGGTGAGCTCATCATTCTCGACCGCCCCGACCAGGCGCTGGCCAACCCCGCCGACGCCCCGCACCATTGACCGCCGCGCCAGTGCCCGGCGCGCTGCCCAAGCGCCGGCTCCCGTCTCCGCGTGAACTGAACCGGCTGTGGCCGCGAGTCCGTCCCTACCGGGGCGCGCTCGGCCTGGCCGTCGTCACCCTCCTGCTCAGCAGCGCCATCGGTCTCGCCTTCCCCGGCGTCGTGCGCTACCTGCTCGACTCGGCCTTCGTGCACCGCGACCGGCGGCTGCTCGACCGGATCGCGCTCGGCCTGATCATACTTTTCGTTATTCAGGCCGTGCTCAACTATGCCCAGGCCTACCTGCTGAGCGCGACCGGTGAGCGGGCGGTTGCGGGTCTCCGCCGCGAGCTGTTCTCGCGGCTGCTCGACATGCCGCCAGGGTTCTTCGCCGAGCGCCGGACCGGCGAGCTCACCAGCCGCCTCACGGCCGACGTGGCCCTGGTGCAGGGAGTCATGAGCCATCAGCTGGCCGAGTTTTCCCGCCAGGTGATTCAGCTGGTGGGCGCCATCATTCTGCTCACACTCCGGCAGCCCCGCCTGACGTTCACGGCGCTGAGCGTCGCTCCGCTCGTGGTGCTGTCGATCTTCTACTTTGGCCGGAAGCTCCGCCGGATCACCACCGGCGTCCAGGACCGGGTGGCGGACGCCAACGCGGTGGCCGAGGAGGCGCTGAGCCAGATCCGGACGGTCCAGAGCTTCGTGCAGGAAGGCGCCGAGCGGGCCCGGTACGGGGAGCGGGTCCGGGAGGGTGTGGTGCAGGCGCTTCGGCGGGCGCAGCTCCGCGGTGTGTTCGTGGGCATCATCACCTTCGCCAGCTTCAGCGGGATCGTGGTGGTGCTCTGGCAGGGGGGACGCCTGGTGCTCGATGGGCGGCTCACCCCCGGCTCGCTGGTCGAGTTTCTGCTCTACACGATCTTCATCGCGGCGTCCATCGGGGGCCTGGCCTCATTCTACAGCGCCTACCAGGAGGCGGTGGGCGCGGTACACCGGGTATTCGAAATCATCGAGACCACCCCCGCCATCGCCGATGCCCCCGACGCGCGCCCGCTCGCGGCGCGGGTCCGCGGCGAGGTCACGTACGATAACGTGTCGTTCCGCTACCTGCACGATGCCGACGCCCCGTGGACGCTGCGGAACATCGCGCTGACGGCCCGCCCCGGCGAGGTCGTCGCGCTCGTCGGCCCCTCGGGAGGCGGCAAGACGACGCTGGTCTCGCTGCTGCCCCGCTTCTGGGACGTGGACGAGGGCCGCATCCTTCTCGACGGCGTGGATATCCGCTCACTCCGGCTAGCGGACCTGCGTGGCGCGGTCGGCATCGTGCCGCAGGAGCCCGCCCTCTTCAGCGGCTCGGTGGCGGACAACATCTCCTACGCCCGCCCCTCGGCCACGCGGGCCGACATCGAGGTGGCGGCCCGGGCGGCGCACGCGCATGAGTTCGTGCAACAGCTGCCGCAAGGGTACGAGACGCTGGTCGGCGAGCGGGGCGTCAAGCTCTCCGGCGGGCAGCGGCAACGGATCGCCATCGCCCGCGCCATCCTCAAGGACCCCGCCGTGCTGATCCTGGACGAGGCCACCAGCAGCCTCGACACCGAGAGCGAGCGGCTGATCGAGGATGCGCTGGGAAAGCTTCTGGTGGGCCGCACGACGCTGATCATAGCCCACCGGCTCAGCACCGTCCGCCGGGCGGACCGGTTGCTGGTGGTGGACCGCGGGCGGATCGTGGAGGAAGGAACCCACGGGGAGCTGCTGGAACGCGGCGGGCTGTACGCGCGGCTGTACCAGACGCAGTTCCGCAATGACGAGACCGGCGGTCCAACGATCGCGCCCTGAAGCCGGGCAGGAAAAACAGAAGCCCCCGGCAACCTGCCGGGGGCTTCCGCGTACTGCTGAGCAACTACCGACTACAGGCCCGTAATCTGGACGGTGTAGTATGTCGGATCGACCGTGGAGCCCGCGTAGGTAAAGCGCAGGACCGCGAGATAGTACGTCCCCGGAGTAGCGAAGGTGAGCGTAGCATTTTCCGGGTGTCCGCTGGCTCCGGTGCCGCCTGCGTCAGCGTTGCCCGCGCCAGCAACCAGCGCGCCGGCGGAGTTGAGCACGTACAGGCCCAGATCGGAGGTGTTATTCCAGTCGAGCGTCACCGTAAACTTCTGGTTCGCCGTTGTGGTGACGATCTTGTACACATTGCAGGGATCGCCCAGCGACGTGGTGCAGCCGGTCCCGAGGTAGCCGAACGGCGGCGCGTCGATGAAGCCCGTGGCGCGACCCGCCGCAACATTAAGCGTCGGGGCCGTGCCCAGCGCATCGGTTCCGGCGATCTTGGTGACGGCACCCGAGCCAGCCGTGAGCGACAACGTGGTCGGCAGCAGGCCGAGCGCGAAACCGTTCGCCGCCGCACCGGTCACATTGATGATTCCCGAGCTTCCGGGCGCCGGGATGAAGCTCAGAGTCGAGCTGTCCGCCGCCGTAGTAATGGAAATGGCCGGGGTACCCCCGACGGTGACTGTCGCGGCCGGCGAAACCTTGAAGCCCGTGCCGGTCAGGATAACGGTCTGTCCGGCGGCGGGAGTCGTCGTGTTGATCGTGCCGATGAACGTCGTCGGCGCCGGCAGCTTGACGGTGGCAATGGTCGGGACCGTGAATGAGAGCGTCGGGCTGGACCGAACTCCTACATTCGAGATGGTGGCGACGCCGTTCGTGCCCGGCTGTACGAGGAACGTGATCGACGAGCTGTCGGCCGCACGCGATATGATCCTCGCGTCGGCAACGCCGGCAAACGCAATCGTCGACGTGGGCCGGAAGAACGTGCCGGCCGGAGCAGTGACGGTCACCGTCTGCCCGACGGCTGGCGTACCCGTGTTGAACGTCGCCGGCAGCGTTGCCGGGTACGAAGACACGTTGATCGTGGTGGTGAGACTGCCCGACGTCACCTGGAACGACGTCGCTCCGAACCCGTTCGCCGTGATGGTGTACCGGGCCGAAGACTGGCTGCTCCGCTGCACCGAGTTGCCTGCCGCGTCATAAATCAGCAGCTGGCTCGTGTCCTGCACCACCGTAAAATTGGCGTCGCTCGGCGGGGTCAGGGTGAACGTGCCGGGGACCGGGTTGCCGTTGGCATCTACCAGCGTGACTGACGTGGCCTCCGAGGCGCCTTGCGCCACAAAGACCGTCGATGGGCTGGCGACCAGTTTCGACGGGGTACCGATGTCGTTGGTGACGGTCGGATCGCTCTTGCATCCCCAGGCGGCAATCGGGATCGCGAGCAGCATAATAGGACGTAGCCATTGCTTCATAACGAGCACCTCGAGTTGGGACTGGAAACGAGGGACCGGAATCCCCAGTGATACCCGCACGGCCGAAGCCGCCCTGTGTCGGCACCTGAATTGTGCCGCGCTCTCATGCGATGACGGCGTCTCCAGGGCGCTCCGGCCGGGCGGTCACGTTCAGTTTCCGCTCTGCTGGTTGCCGCTGTAGAAGTCGACCCCGACGTAGCGGCCGATGTCGATCACCGCGTCTTCCTTCAAGATCTCGCGCCAGCCGGGGAAGGTCGCCTCCTGCAGGTCGTTGCTCTGCAGGAGATTGTATGCCCCGATCCCGGTCCGGTCGGCAAATACATAATAACGATTACGGCCCCGCGTGTAACGCCACACCTCGTACGGCACCGTCCCGCCGCTCGGCCGTCTCAGCACGTCGTCAGGGGCGCCGTTCTTGGCATAAATGCGGCCCCGATCGGTACGCCAGCCCGCCTGTGCCCGGCGGGTTCCCTCGGTGAACGCCCGGTTGGCGAATTCGATCGCCTCGTAGAACCGCTCGCGCGCCGCGTTCTGCTGCAGCGTCTTGTCCGGCGCCCGCTTCTGCCAGAATTCGGTCAGCATCCTCCGCTTGGCCAGCGGAGACAGCTTGTCGAACGATCTCAGGAGCGACCGCTCACTGCCATTGGCGAGGTACATCAGCGGCGCCGCGGCCGTGTCCAGCTGGGCGTCCGTCATTGCCGCGAAGAACCCCTCGTCCGTCGTCAGCGCGACCCGGGTCAGCGCGGCGTTCTTCGCTACGGTGGTCGCCAGGGGGGCCATGGTCAGATCGGCCGTCCGCTCCACCGTCCTGCCGCCGAGGTCAACCGCCACCTTCATGCTGTAGCGGCCCTCCGGAAGACCCTCGAGGTCGATCTGCCCCTTGAGGAGCCCGCCACCCGGGCCGATGCGCACCGCGACCGGGGGTGTCTGCGTCAGCGTCCGTCCTGCCGTGTCCAGCACCGACACCTGCATGCTGCCCGTCTGGTCCAGCTCGCCCGGGTTGTAGGCCTCGAGCAGGTAGAACGCCCGCGACCGGAGCGGTGTCAGGTGCAATGTTGCCGTCGCGGCGATCAGCGTATTGCCGCGGCGCATTTCGCCGCCCTTCGGAACCGTGTCGCTGGCGTTGTCGGCGATCCGCATCATCGGCGCAAGGAGCAGATCCGACGCCTGAGGAGGCGTGGCGTACCCCTCGATACTGACGCTGCTTTCCGCCTTTCGCTGTCCGGCCGCGTTCAGCACAGCGGCATCCAGGCGGTACTTGCCCGGCGAAACGATGAACTCAACGATGTCGACACCGGCGGCACCCGGCTCGTTGAGCAGATTCTTGCCCCAGGTCTCGCTGTGGAGCGTGACGCCGGCCGCATCGATCACCTTGAGCTGCACCTGATAGCGGACCGAATCGGTCCGGCCGGCGGCCATCGGCTCGCCCAGCGCGGCGGGGACCTCGACGAACGCCTTGACCGTCGTCTTTTGCCCGTCCGCGCGGTAGAAACGCACGGCGCGAACCGTCAGAGGATCGGTCGCCTGAGCGGCTAGTACGGGACCCGCCCAGACTGCAGCAGCCAGCAACAGCAAATATGAACGCGACATGCGCCTGCCTCGGGATGGGAAGAAACAATGGCCTGGGGCCGGCATCCAGCGCCGGCATCCCTAGAGACGCCCAACCCGTCCTTCGTTGGACAGGCCCCGCAGGTCGCCGTGGTCCTTCATGACCACAGCGGCCTGTCGAGCCTCACCCGGTGCTACCAACCAACGCTGAAGGTAAAGAAGTTGGTGCCGCCGAGAATGCCCTGGTACCGATACGCGTAGTCGAAGCCGAGATTGAAATTCCCGCTGGCGTAGTTGAGACCGCCGCCTACAGCGAGCCCCTGCAGGTTCTCCTCATCGGTGAGCGCGGTGCTCACCGGATCGACGACCTTCAGGTTGTTCGCGGGCTGATAGCTGTAGCTGCCGCGGAGCGCGAAGCCGAAGCCGCTGCCGCCGAGCCGGGTGGACGCAAACTCGCTGCCGACGGAGAAGCCGGCCTTGTTGCTGGTCGACTGATTGAAGTCGGACAACAGCGTGAGGTGGCTGGACTCGCCGCCCATGAGATCGTACGCCAGGCCGACGCGGAACAGCGTCGGGAGTGGGAAGTCCTTCGTACGGAGCTGCGACGGCTGATTGAGGCCCGGGACCGGGTCTTCACCCGGAAGCGGCTCGCGCGGCGTGGAGCTGTTGAGGGCCGTGCCGCCGTACTTGATGTTGCTGCCGAGGTTGGCCAGCACGAACGAGAACTTGATCGGATGGCCGCTGAGCATGGCGTGGAAGTTCGTGCCGAAGTCCACGGCGAACGCGGTGCCGCTGGCGTCACCGAGGTTGTCGAAAATGAACTTCGGCGTGATGCCGGCCGAGAAGCGATCCGAGAAGTTCTGCGCCATGGTGAGGCCGACGAACGTCTCGTTGACCGAGTAGTTCGCGCCGGTGCCGTCGGGCTGATCGGCGGTGTAGACCGGCTGGTTACTGAAGCCGAAGGTGCCGATCTGCACTCCGAAGGCCCGGGACCCACCCGAGGTCGGAATGGCGAAGCCACCCCAGCTGTACTTGGTGCCGGCGACGTAGCGATAGCTGCTGAGCATCGCGCCGGGGCGGGCCATCAGCGCCGTGCCTGCCGGGTTGTAGTAGAGCGCGCTGACGTCGCTCGCGATGGAGGCAAAGGCGCCGCCAAGGGCGGCACCGCGCGCGCCGGCACCCAGCAGCAGGAACTCCGCCGATGTGGTGCCGTAGCCGGTATTGTCCTGGGTCGTGCTCTGCGCCGCCAACCCGGCGGGAACTCCGCTCAGCAGCGCCGCTACCAGGGCAAACCGTCGTGCAGTGAACTGACTCATTTCCGCTCTCCTGGATGAGAGGGCCGGGGGTTGTTCCCCCCGGTCCCCCTGCTGTGGGCTACTGGGCGAAATTCACGATCGTGAAGCGTCCGACCCGTCGTGCATCGCCGGACTCGATGTGATAGAAGTACACACCGCTCGCCACCACCTGATTGTTCCGGTTCCGCACGTTCCAGTCTTCCGCCCCCCCGAACTGGGTGGAGTGGTGCTCGAGGAGGTCGACCAGCACCCCGCTTGAGGAGTAGATCCGGATGACAGCGTCGTTCGGCAGGTTGACGAACTTGACGATCTTGGTATCCGTCGTCTGCTCGAACTCACTGGTGACGTAGTACGGGTCCGGCACGGTGTGCACTTTGCTGAGATCAGCACTGCTCGTCGAGACCAGCTGATTCACGACGTCGAAGCTGAACCGAAGCTCCGCATTCAGCGCCGAGAATGTCCGGATCGTCGGGGTGAAGACGTACGGACCCTCGTTCCCGCCTGGGCCACCCTGACCGCCCTGGATCGCGCCCGTGTAGCTGCGCATCGACCAGACCGTGCCCGAAGCGGGCACGCCCGCCGCGAGAACGAAGGAGAAGATGTGACCGGGCAGGTACATCATGAAGCCCTGCCCCGCCACCGGCGCGTTGATCATCGTCGCCGTGCCCACACTCGTCGATCCACCGACGAGGGCGATGTTGCCCGGGACCGCCGTGTTGCTCAGCGCGTACGTGGTGCCAGCGGAGCACGGCAGCTTACTCTGCACTGCGGTGTAGGTCTTGAGCGGAGGCACGCAGCCCCAGTCGCCGATGGTGAGCACGGTGGGGCGGGTGTCCGCCGAGCCCACGGCCGTGGTGGCCGACTGGTTCAGGATGCCCCAGCCGCCGGCGATGTGATCGCCATAGAACGGCACCACCACATTGTGCGTCACGTCGATGACCGAGTCGACCTTGCCCGCAGCGCCCCAGTACACGTTGAAGTCCGCGGCGCGTACGGCGCCACCCAGCGCGCCCTCGACGTTACGGTACGTGTTCTCAAGCGTCTGGTACGACCGGCCCTCGTAAATCGTCGTCACACCGGTGAGCTGGCCGGCGTTGTTGAAGTTGGTCGGAACCGTCGGCCCACCGCTATTCGCCTGGTTGCCCGGGGCGGTCGGGTTGGCTTTGGTCTCGTTGTTGGCCGGCGACGGGCCCATGAACCAGCGGGCACCGTTATAGTCGCACTTTGCCGTGTTGCTCCCGAACCCGGTGGCGCTGTTGATACAGCCGCGGCCGAACGAGTTCGTGTAGTAGTTGCCGTCGATCTTCGCCGTCAGCGACGCCGGAATCGAGAAGGCGCTGCTGCCGCCGAACCGGGCGGCGAGTGACTGATCCACGTTCACGCCGGTGAATCCGACGCTCGACGTCGTAATCCCGGTCGTCTGCGCCTGAAGCAGCGACAGAACCGCGTTGCTCTGCGATGCACCCGGGTTGATCGTGACGAAATACTTGTTGACCGCGTTGTCGTAGGCCGAGCCGAGCTGCAGGCTGTCAAGCCGCACGGCAACCGCGCCCGGAGCTGCGATCAGCTCCTTCACGAAGGCCGCGAGCGAAAGGGACCAGCCGTCGGCCGGCGGGAACGGCTTGCTGAAGATGCCGGTCGTCGGATCAAGCGCCGGCACCGCATTGTCGGTCAACGCGACGTTACGGCCGAAAATGGCGTTCGACGTGCTGGCCGTGTTCTGGAAATTGGCCGCCAGCGCGCTCGGCGTCACCGACTTGGTGAGCCGCGGCGACTCGAGGCTGGTCGGGCCTGACTGGAACGAGTTGATGTCGAACGCCGTCACCGAATAGAAGTAGCGGAAATTGTTCCGCACGGTGTTGTCGACGTAGACGAACGGCACGCCGTTGTCGCGGAGCTCCGGGCAGAGGCTCGGAGCGCAGGGGCCGTTGGCACCGCCACCCGTAACCGCCGTATCCGCCGCGAGCACGATCGCCGTCTGCGGCGACGTGGCGAGCGCGGAACGCTGGCCCAGGGCAACCTGTACGATGCCGCCGGTGAGCGGAATCGAGACGTTTTTGATGCGCGTCTGCGTGAGCGTGCCCGGGGTGGGGAACGGATTGTCGAACGGACATGCTGACGCCGGCGGGCCGAAGATATTGAGTTCCGGCGCGCAGTTGATGACCGGATTGATCTGCCCGGCGAAGTCCTTGATGCTGGTGCCGGCATAGTCAAACTGGGCGATCAGCGTCAGCGCATTCGGCGCGTCCACCCGCCCGCGATAGATGCGGTAGCCCTCGACGTCGAACTGGCGATAGTTCGGGTCGTAGAGCGGGTTCGCCACCACGGTGCTGGTCACCGGGTCGATCACGGTGGCCTGCTTGGCCACGGCAAAGAACGGATCGCCCGAGGCCTCGCTGGCCGACGGGCGCCAGAGGACGGTGACCTGGTTGTCGCCCGGCACCAGGAAGAAGTCCGGGCTGTCGGGGGCGAACGGGAGCAGGAACTTGTTGTTGAACACCGCCTGAGCGACGTTGGCCTTGCCGAGCATCGAGCCCGGAACCACCCGGAACTCGTTCTGCTGGGCGCAGCCGACCGGCGACGTCGCCACGACCGTGGCGCAATCACCGCTGATGTCGGTCCAGCCGCGGAAGCCCATCAGCGAGTCGACCTTGTTGGCGCCGGTGGTGGCCAGCGCGGTGGCGGCCGCCGGCGTCTTCGGATCGAGCACCAGCGGGTTGCCCGGCTGCAGGTGGAGCGAGCTGCTCGGCGTGACACTGGCCGTAATGACCGGCGCCGCGAAGATGTACGCCACGACGATCGAGCTGAACTGACCCGGAGCGAGCGTCAGCGGCGTGGATGACTCGAAGAACCGCATGTCCGCCGCCGACGTGTTGTTGACGAAGCAGACACGGGTGATGGCCGGGCTGCCGCTCACGTTGCACTGCTGGTCGCCCGACGCCGGCGAGAGCGTGCCGGAGAGGTAGCGGAACAGCTGCTTGGTGTCGCGGGAGTCGTTCAGCGCGCCGGCGAACGGCGTACCGTTGACGGTGTTCGAAAAGAGCTGAATCTGGCCGGGGCCGGACGGGCTCTTGAGGTACTTGGCCGCGGTAAAGCCGACGCCCGCGAAGAACGGCGAGGAGAAGATCGCCGGATCGAAGGTCCAGCCGGCCGGCCGGCCGAAGTCCTGGTCGTAGGTATACCCGAGCGCGAACGGCAGATTCACCGACGAGAAGTTGGTGCCGGCGTTGCCGACATCGTCGTCACGCGCAAAGGCCGCGAACAGGTTGTTGATGGTGTAGCCGCCGGCCGGCAGCGTGATCCCGAAAGCCGCGTTGTTCTGGGCCTGGAATGCCTGGGCCTGCTGCAGGAGGATCGGCTGGATCGCGGGACGGGCGGCCGCGTAGTCCGCCGCACTCGTCGACGTGATGTTATAGAAGGTGTAGACGAAGTAGATGATGTCCTGGTTGCCAGTCGGGAAGTTCCAGCCCATGCCGCGAGTCTCGACCATGACGCCGAGCGGGTGCAGACGGCCGGCGTTCTGGGTCGGGTTGCCTTCCCAGCTCAGGAACCAGACGTCGCCCTGCGAGGCATTGACCCGCCCCTGCAGCAGGGGATCGAACAGCGCGCCGGTGGCATCGCCCTGCGGCACGAACGCCGCGGCGGGCCAGTTGGCGACGTCGTCCGGATTCTGTGAGTTGTAGATCGGCTGCACTTCCTGACCGTGCTGCGTGGTGCCCTTCGGGTCGAAGAAGAACGCGCCCGTGGTGTCGCCGCCCCACGGGTTGCTCGGCTTGGTGCCGCCGATGACGCCGGCCAGCTGCAGGCCGGAATTGAAGATGTACTGGTCAGCGGTGCCCTTGGGCCAATACCCGCCGCCGATGGTTGACGAGTTCGACGAATCGACGCAGACCTCGCCCGTCGTCGCCAGGCCGCAATAGACGCGGTTGACGGTGAGGGCGCCGAGACTGCGGGCGAACAGGCGGAAACCCCGCCCGCGCGCGCCCGGCTCGGGCTTTGCCGAGGCGGCCGTCGGCGTCATCGCCGCCAGTGCCACGGCAAGGAGGCCCGCCAGCATTACGCCTCTCTTACCAAAAAGTGAGTGCATTGCGTCCTCTCCAGATGGAATAACGGTGGCGAGCCCGACGGGTGTCGCGATCCTGCCGCGGCACCCGCAGGCGCACCGGTGACACTAGAAGTTGAGCTCGAGTCCGAGGCGAACGCGACGGCCGGCGCCGAGGAAGGCGAAGTCGCCACGGCCGCCGTAGTAGCTGGCGTCCGACGCCTTATGCTGCTCAGCGAGGCTGAAGACGCCGTCGCCGTTCCCGAAGCGCTGTTCCGCCCGGATGAGCTGAATGCAGCTCGGCTGCGCGCCCGCACCACCCGCCGTCACGTAGTTGGCGCAGCCGGAGTTGCCGGCGCCGCCGAACGTGAGGTTGATATCGCCGGTATTTGCGTTGTAGATACTGTTCGCCTTCGCTTCCTGGGCGTACACTGAGCTGTCGCCGGCGAACCGCGTCGTGTGCTCCAGCGGGCTCACGATGTCACCGGAGGTGACGAAGACGGCGAGCACGTTGCGGAAATTGAGCACGTTCCGGGCGTCAACGTAGGCCGAGAGATCCAGCCCGCCGAGCCGGAGACCCTTGGACGCCCGCAGGTCGAACTGCTTGAAGTTCGGCAGCCGCGCGTCGTTGAGGCCGTTGATGAGCTGACCCTTGGCGCAGACGGCACCCGAGATGACCGTCTCGTTGCCCAGCGTCTCGCAGCTGGTGTACGCCGTGCCGCTGGCGTAGCGGAACGTCGCGAAGATGCCGACGTTGCGCAGCAGTGACCCGAGCATCGAGCCCTGCTTCCAGTCGCGCGGGAACGCGAGCGAGGCCGCCGCCGCGAGGTTGTGCGGACGGCTGTTTGCCGTCGGCGCGATCGCCTGCGGCGGCGCCTGATTGCCGCCGGAGAGCTGGTTGATGACGCGCGAGCCGAAGTTGATGTAGGTGAACGGATCGGAACCCGTGTTCTTGGCCTGCTGGTAGGTGTAGGCCAGGGTGCCGTTGAAGATGTTGCCGAAGCGGCGATCGAGCCGGACGTCCACGCCGCGGGTGTTGCCGAAGTCCGCCGTCGTCAGCTCGCGAATATCCACGCGGCTGTTGTGGCGGGTCGGATCCTGCAGCGAGATCAGGCGGTCGGCGGCGTCGGCCAGCTTGTCCTTGTTGTACGCCGCGACGTCCAGCACCATGTCGTCGCTGAACGCGTGCCGGATGCCGAACTCGAAGGTGATCGTCTTGCCAAACCCGATGTCGGTCCCATACGTGTTGTTGGTGTTCGTGATCGACAGGTCGGTGTTGATGCCGCCGAGCAGCAGGCCGAAGTCAGGCGCCTGCACCTGGTGCGCGTACGACAGCCGGAAGTTCGTCCGGTCGGTGACCGGGAACGAGACCTGGATGTGCGGGCTCACGTAGGTGTGGTGCTGGTCCCGGATGAACGACACCAGTGGCTGTCCGTTGAACGTCCCGGCATAGCTCGAGATGCGCGGGAACGGCTGGTAGGTGTTGAACGTCGGGCTCGCCGCGACGGTGTCGAGCGAGTACGGGCGGCTCGCACGGGTGTCGTAGTAGTCGTAGCGGAGGCCGCCGACGACGACCACGTCACCGAGGTCGAGACGATCTTCCATGAAGCCGTCCCAGCGGACCGGCTTCTCGCTGAAGATCGACGAGAAGGCCTGGCTGGTCAGGCCGTGACTGTAGTTGTCGATCGAATACTTGGTGTATTCGCCGCCGATCTTGAGCCGGTTGTAGCGGTCGAACTGCCAGTCGAGATTGGCCTTGCCGATCGCCCGGTTTTCCCGGTTCATGTTCAGCCCGCCGGTCGGGCCGCCGCTCTCCTGCGTGCCGGTCAGTCCGAAGGCGTTGCTGCGGTACTGCGAGTTGGTCTGGTATTGCGTCGTGTTCTCGAGGTCGTACGGCGACCGCCGCGAGCCCGGCGTATTGTCCCGGTAGTTCGCGATGAGCTGCGAATCCAGCGGGAACGACTGGAAGTCGAACAGGAACTTCAGCGGCTTGATCAGGAACCCGCCGAACGGATCACGGGTGCTGAGCTCGCTGGCCTGCGTCAGCGGCGAGGTCATCGACCGGTCGCGCTGCAGGGACCCGTACACGTCGAGCGC
Source organism: Gemmatimonadales bacterium (assembly GCA_038321865.1). Classification (GTDB taxonomy): domain Bacteria; phylum Gemmatimonadota; class Gemmatimonadetes; order Gemmatimonadales; family GWC2-71-9; genus JAICUF01. The sequence goes on along the minus strand of JBBQFH010000004.1, from coordinate 74,968 downwards.
AAGCGCGCGCTCAGCCGACTTGGACAGGTTCTGCGTCCAGTTCATGATGTACGCCCGGTTCCAGCTCCGCGTCCCGAAGGTGTTGATCGGATTCTGGAAGTTGGCGCCGCGATTCTGGGCCTGGCTTCCCAGCGCGCTGAGCGAGAAGCGCGAACCGGTGCCATACGTGTACTGCAGCTTGCTCTGCAGCGTGTAGTCGGAGGCCGGCTGCCATGCTGTGCGACTGCCCTGGCAGCTGACGCCGTAGTTGCTGGCGATGCCGGCGTTCGCGCTGCTGGCAAACTGATCGCAGTTGCCGCGGAACTCCGCGTACTTGAGCACATCGACCAGCGTCGTGTCCGAGGTTGGGCTGTTCGGCGCGGACGGCACCTTGACGGTCGTGTCGATCCCCACCGGAACGAAGTTCGGGTACTTGTTGGCCCCGACACCGAAGGCGGGCGACTTCTGCCCCTGGAGTCCGCCGGAGACGAAGAACGTCAGTCCCCGCATCAGGGGGCCGCCGATGGACGCCTGCACCCGGGTCAGGCCGAGGCTCGACGACGCCGGCATCATGGCGTCAGACTCGTAACCCAAATTACCGGCCCAGCGCTGGGAGTTGCCGGCCCTGGTCGAGATCGAGATGACGCCCGACTGCGCGTTGCCGAACTCGGCTGAGCTCGCGCCGGTGGTGACCGAGGCTTCCTCGAACGCGTTCGTAGCGATGCCGATCTCATTACCACCGCTCACGGCCGTGCCGCGGTTTCCGGCCTGAACCGGCACGCCGTCGACGTAGGTCACGTTCTCGTCGGTACGGCCACCGCGGATCGAAAGGCCGCCACCCGCCGAATTGGCGACCACGCCCGGCTGCAGCGCCAGGACGTTGGCGATCCGGTCGACCGGGAGCTTGCTGGTGAAGTCACCGTCCACCCGCTGCTTGGTCGTGACTTCGTCGCGGGGAACCAACGGCTGGGTGGAGACGACGTTGATCGCCTCGAGGACGACCGTCGTCGCTTCCATCGTGACGTCGGTCGTGATGGTCTGACCGCCCAGGACCTTCACGCCGGTCACGTTGACCGCCCGGTACCCGATGAAGGCCGCATGGACCGTCACCGTGCCGGCCGGCACGTTGTTCATGAAGTAGTAGCCCTGTGCGTTCGAAAGCGCGCTGAACGCGGTGCCGCTGAGCGAAACTTGAGCGTTGTTGATGGGCGCGCCATTCTGGTCGCGGACCCTGCCCTCGATCTTACCAGTCGATGCTTGGGCGAGGAGCGAACCCGCTCCGAGGCCCAGCGCGACTGCCACGAGCGCGCAAAAGCGCGCCACGCGAGCGAAGGCGCTGACACAGCTTTGCTTCATGGAAACGTCCTCCAAAGGCGTGAAACTACCAGTACTGCCAGCTTGGAGCGGGGGGAGCACACGCCTCCCCGGGGTTACAACACCCTGCTACGGGATGCGACTGCGCGGAGTCTCTGTTGCATGATGAAGGAAAAACCGAACTGGTGATGCAACGCTCGAGTAGCACGGGAGTCGACCGCGGCCCGGTTGACGCGCGTAATATGTGGCGCGCAAAAACCGGTGTCAAGGAACCGACTTGAATCCGCTCTCGTGCTGTAACTCCCTGAAACCTTGAAAGTTGCCCGATGGAACGCAATCCGGCCGCACGGCGGGTCCGGCAATGATCGAATGAATGCGTGACGGCAAGAATATGGACTGTGAGTAGAGTCCGGAGCCGATATACTAAAGCCGATTCGGCGGTTTGCAAAGGGGTCACGGCAGAATCAGCTCGCGCTGCGGCTCGGCCGGCGTCACGACGGGGCCGGCCGGCCCCCAGTACATGTTCACCTCGCTCCGCACGCCGAACTCCCCGGGAAGGTACACGCCGGGCTCGATCGAGAAGCCGACGCCGGGCACCAGCCGGCGATCGTCGTGCGTTTCATAGTCGTCGAGATGGGGACCGGAGCCGTGCAGGTCGCGATCGATCGAGTGTCCCGTCCGGTGCACGAAGTAATCACCATACCCGGCCCCCTCGATCACCGCGCGGGCTGCGCGATCGCCCTCGTAGCCGGCGATCGGCCGCCCGGCCTCCACCGCGCTCCGTATCGCGGAGACGGCGGCGTCCCGAGCGTCCCGGACCACGCGCCAGACCTCCGCCACGCGGCTGGGCGGGTGGGCGCCGCTGAACCCCATCCAGGTCTGATCGGCGAACACCGTCTGCCGCGAGCGGCCGGCCCACAGATCCAGCAGCACGACCTGGTCCGGAGCCAGCACCGCGTCCCGGCCGGCCTTCGGCTCGTAATGCGGGTTGGCCGCGTTGGCGCCGAAACCGACGATCGGCGGCGTATCCAGCACCAGGCCGCGCGATTCCAGCGCGGCGACCACCCGGCGCTGCAGCGCGGTCTCGGTGAGGCCGCTGCCGCCTTCGGTGACCGCCGTCTCAAGCGCCGCCCGCGCCACCGCCGCCACGGCTTCTGCCGCCCACACGTGGTCCGCCCGTTCGGCCTCGCTCCACCGCGCCGCGAAACCGGTGACCAGCGCGGCGGACGGCACCACCGTCGCGCCCAGCCGGGTCAGCAGCTGCACCACCCCGTAGGGGACGCGATCGAGATAGGGCACGGCGTCGTCCGGCGAGATCTCCATCGCCAGTGTCCGGCCGGCCACGAGCGGTCCCAGCGCCGCGTGCAGCTCCTCCCAGCGCGCATAGGGAATGACCCGTCCCGGGAACTCGTCGAGCGGCTGCAGCTCGATCTTGTGGGCGACCGCCACCGGCTCCCCGTCCCGGGGGAGCAGTACGAAGATCCGGCGCGACCCCATGCCGCCAAGTCCGAGCACCCGTCCCGCGACCGGGTTGAGGCCGTGAAAGTCGAAGAGGAGCCAGGCGTCGGCACCGGCGGCGTCCAGACCCTGCCGCAGGGCCTCGCGGTCCATTCCCTCGAGCGGCTTCATTGATAGACCTCCGCGCGCACCGCGCGCCAGATGCAGTCGGCGTCACCCCGCCCGCGGCAGGAGGCGTGGCGTACCGTGCCCTCCAGTCCGGTCAGCGTCCGCAGCAGTTCGGTGAACGCCGCGCTGTAGAACCCGCACGCCTCGCCGGCCGGCCAGGCCGAAATGGACAGCGGTGCGTCGAGGGTCGCCTCGGCGCCGCCCGCCGGATGCCGCATCTCGGCGCCGAACGCATCGCGGGCGACGCGGCTGGCCGAGCGGTTGACCAGGCGGCGACCCACCCCACTGGGCGCGACCTTCAGCAGGGTATGCGTGGCCACCCCCCTGAGGGCATACCGGGCCGCCCGGCGCCCGGCATCCGCGAACACCAGCGCGGCGTCGGGACGCCGGCCGACCAGCCGGAAGACGGAGACCGCCTCGTCGGCGGAAACCGAGAGATCGCGTTCCGTGCTGCCGCGATACCGCTCGATCTGCGCCGCCACGGTCGAGCTGAGCCCGAGCCGCTTGGTGACGATCTCGGGTGATAGTTCGTCGAGCCCGTCCTCGATCGGCGTATCCAGATTGCGGATCGCTTCGAGCAGGCTCAGCGGAATGAAAGCGGGAATGTCGACGGCGGTCACGGCGTTGGGCGTTCACACGCGTTGGTGGCCTCGGCGGAACGGCGCGGAACATAGCGGGCGCCGCGCGCGCGAGCCAGTGGCGACTTGCGCGCGCTGTCGGCCTCGCGGACATTCCGCCCCATGACGGACGTCGCCCGGGACCCGACCTCATTCGAGCGCGAAGCGCTGCCCCACCTCGACACGCTCTACCGCGTGGCGCTCAGACTGGGGGGCGACGAGAGCCGCGCCGAGGATCTGGTGCAGGACACGATGCTGAAGGCATTCCGCGCCTGGGCCCAGTTCCGCCCGGGAACCAACGCTCGCGCCTGGCTGCTTACCATTTTGCGGAACACGTTCATCAACGAGTACCGCAAGCAGCGCCGGGAGCCGATTCCGGTGGACATCGATCTTGTCGAGCCCTACGTGGCCCGGCGCGAGGGGCCCGACGCGGACCCCGAGGGCGCCTTCTTCAGCAAGATCGTGGACGCCCGGGTGCTCGCCGCCGTCGACGCGCTGCCCCCTGAATTTCGCGAGGCCCTGGTGCTGAGCGATATGGAAGGACTCAGTTACGCCGAGGTCGCCAGTCGCTGGAAGTGCCGATCGGCACGGTGAAGTCGCGGCTCTTTCGCGCGCGGCGGCTGCTCCAGAAGGCGCTGTACGAGCATGCGGTGGAAATGGGTTACATCAAGGCGCGAGGCACTCCGTGAATATCGAGCACGACGGGCAGGTCGGTGCGGCGGACGAGCTGGACTGCGATGCGGCAATCCAGCAGCTGCAGGACTACTTGAAGCGGGAGCTGACACCCGAGCTCGAACGGAAAGTGAAGGCCCACCTCGAGCGGTGCCACCACTGCTTCGGTGAGCTGCGGTATGGCGAGCGCTTTCTCGATCTCGTGCGGACACCGGCCGGCGGGGTGCGCTGCCCCGATTCACTCCGGGCGCGGATCGCCGACGCGCTCCGCGGTGAGGCCGCCGGCCGCTGAGCGTGGGGCCGGCGCTCGCGGCGGCGGTGGCGGGCTCGGTTGCGATCGCCGGCTGGCGGGCCCACGCACTCACGGGTGACGGTGCCGCCGCCGCTGCCACTGTCGGCACTGCGATCCTCGTCGCCGCGGGCTGGCCCGGTGGGGCGGTCGTCCTCGTCTTCTTCCTCTCCAGTACCGCCATCTCCCGCCTGGCGGATCTTCGGGCCCCTCCTCAGGACCACCGCGGGAACCGCAGAGACCTCCGCCAGGTATACGCCAACGGAGGTGCGGCCGCGGCCGGCGCGCTGGCCGCATCGGCCGATCCCCGGCTCGCCCTCTGGATCGCCACCGCCGCCATGGCCGCGGCCGGTGCCGATACCTGGGCCACCTCGGTCGGGGCGTTCAGCCCTGGCCTCCCTCGCGACGTGCTCACCGGGATTCCGGTGCCCGCCGGCACCAGCGGCGGCATCACCTGGGCAGGAACGCTGGGCGCCGCGGTCGGCGCGCTACTTATATCACTTCCAGCGGCGTTCACCGGTCACACCGTCCTGCTGCCCGTCGGCGCTATCATAGGTGTCGGCGGCATGCTGGTCGATTCGGTCCTTGGCGCGAGATTCCAGGCTCGGTTCCGCTGCCCGATGTGCGGCACGCCGTGCGAATCGCCCCGGCACGCATGCGGCACCCTGACGCGACATGAAAGAGGCTGGCGCTGGCTGACGAACGATGGAGTGAACGCGGCCGCCACCAGCGCCGCCGCGCTGGCCGGATGGGCGGCGTGGGGCTGGCTGTCGCGCTGGCCCTGAGCGGCTGCGCCCCGGAGCAGACCGGCCCCAGCTCGAGCGGCGGCACACTCGGCACGATCACCCCACCGGCGATCGGCGGACAGACCTCGGCCAGCGCCCTCATCGGCGACTGGACGGTGGAAACCATCATCCTGATCTCCGCCGATCTCCAGACCACGACGGTGGCCTGGCGCTTTGCCGCAGATGGCTCCTGCCGCCAGTCCGTCACCACGCTGCTCGTCTCTGAAGGCATTCCCCGCACCACGGCGCGCGACTGCACGTACGCTGAAAACCCCGGCACCGTGACCGTCAGCGTGCCCGGCACGCTTCCCGCCACCTTCTCCGTCGCCTTTGCCGCCTTCTCGCGCGACCGGCTGGTGCTGGACGGACTCGAGTACCGGCGTGTCGGCTGACGTCCTGATCGTCGGCGGCGGGCCCGGCGGGAGTGCCGCCGCCACGCTGCTCGCCGCGGCCGGTGTCGCGGTGACGGTGGTGGACCGGGCGGCATTCCCCCGGGACAAGCCCTGTTCCGAATACATGAGCCCCGAGGCGGCTCGCGTGCTCGACCGGCTGGGCGCGCTCGCCGATCTCGATGCGGCGGGCGGAACCGCCCTCGAAGGCACGATCGTCACCGCCGCCCATGGGGCCCGGCTCGCCGGCGCCTTTGCCCGGGCCAGTCACCCGCCCTTCCGTGCAACCGGGCTCTCGATCTCGCGGCGGGTGCTCGATGCCCGGCTCCTGGCCGGCGCCCGCGCGGCGGGCGCCACGGTGCTGGAGCGCACCACGGTGGAGGATCTGGTGTACGACGCCGGCGCGGTCGCCGGCGCCGTGGTGCGCGGCGCCAATGGGGACCGCAGGGTGATTCACGCCCGGCTGACGATCGGCGCCGATGGACTGCGCTCCGTCGTCGCACGCCGGCTGGGACAGCAGCGGTACGGACGGCCGCGCCGGGTCGCGTTCGTCGCCCATGTGACGGACGTGCCCGGACTGGGACGCTCGGCCGAGATGTACGTGGGGACGGACGGCTACGTGGGGCTCAATCCGATCGGGAGCGGCGTCACCAATGTCGCGCTCGTCGTCCCTGCGGCGCGCGCGCGCGAGGCGCGCGGACGCCTCGACGAGTTCTTTTTCGAGGCGCTCGACACGTTTGCGGGCGTCCGTGGCCGGGTCGCACGGGACCGGATGATCCGTCCGATCATGGTCACCGGCCCATTCGCCGCGCGCGCATCGCGGGTCGTCGCCGACGGCGCCCTCCTGCTTGGCGATGCCGCGGACTTCTTCGATCCGTTCACCGGCGAGGGCATCTGCAGCGCGCTCCGCGGCGCGGAGCTGGCGGCCGCCGCCATTCCGCTTGCGCTGGAGGCACCGGGAACGGTGCGGGCCCGCCGGCTGGCGCCGTACCTGGCGGCCCGGCGGCGCGCGTTCGCCGGCAAATGGGCGGTCGAGCGCCTCATCGGATACGGGATGTGGTTTCCCCGCCTGTTCGACCGCGCCGTCGGCCGGCTCGAGCGGCGGGGCCTCGCCGACACCCTGATTGGCGTCACCGGCGACTTCGTCCCCGCCCGTGAGGTGCTCAACCCGCTCTTCCTCGCGAAGATGGTGCTATGAGCGCCCCCGACATCGACGCGGCGCGGTTTCGCCAGCTGCTGGGGCGGTTCGCCACCGGCGTGGCGGTCCTGACCACGCGCGAGGCCGACGGGCGCGCGGTCGGCATGACCGCCAACAGCCTCGCCTCCATCTCGCTCGACCCGCCCCTCCTCTCGCTGGCGATCGACCACGCCGCCACGATCCATGGGGCGCTCGTCGCCGCTCCGACGTTCATGGTCAACATCCTCTGTGACTCGCAGGAGGCGGTATCCCGCCGATTCGCCGCGGAGAACGCCGGCCGGTTCGATGGGATCGGCTATCGGCTCAGCGAAAGCGGGCTCGTGTTGCTCGACGGTGCCCACGCCCACATCGAGTGTGAGCGGCACGCCCTCGTCGAAGCCGGCGATCACACCATCGTGATCGGACGCGTGATCGGCGGCGCCCCCGGTGATGGGCGGCCGCTGCTCTACTACCGCGGCGGCTACACGGTGTTCGGATGAGCGCCCCGGATCTGCTGATCAGTCCGGTGGGGGGCGAACTGCTCGACGATCCGTCGGCCGACGCCGGTGTCGTCGCGGAATCGCTCCGGAACATCGCGGTCGCCAACCGCTGGTTCGGCGGTACCGCGGCAGCCCTGTTCGGCCTTGGGCGCGTGCTGGCCGACGTACCACGCGGCTCCCGCATTACGCTGCTCGACATCGGCACCGGGCGGGGGGACCTCCCGGCGGCCGCGGTCCGCTGGGGCCGGACCAGAGGACTCGAGATCGTTCCGCTCGGGCTCGAGCGGAGCCCTGTCGCGGCGATGCTGGCGAGCGCGGGCGGGGTGCCCACGATTTTGGCTGACGCCGCCGCGCCGCCGGTCCGCCCGCGCTCGGTGGATGTCGTCCTCGTGAGTCAGGTGGCGCATCACTTCGCGCCCGAATCCGTGGCACGCCTGGCCCGAACGTGTGACGGGCTCGCCCGCCGCGGCGTGGTGATCGCCGACCTGCACCGGTCCGCCATTGCCGCCGCCGGCTTCTGGATCGGTGCCCGGCTGCTCGGCTTCGATCGCGTCACGCGGCTCGATGGCATCACCTCGATCCGCCGCGGCTTCACCACGGCCGAGCTGCGCGCCATTCTGAGCGGCGCCGGGCTGGCCGCCCGGGTCGAACGACGGCCCGGCTGGCGCCTGCTGGCCACCTGGCGGCCCGGCCGATGATGCACACCGTGGACCATATCGTCATGCACGCCCCGCTCGAACGTGCGTTTGCGGCCGCATCGGACGTCGAACAATGGCCGGCGCTGCTCGCGCATTACCGCTGGGTCCGCCTGCTCCCGGGCGGTCCGACTGGGGGCACGCTGGTGGAGATGGCGGCGTGGCGGCCGTTCGGCGCCGTCCGCTACCCGACCTGGTGGGTGTCGGAGATGTGGGTGGACCCGGCCGCTTCGACGGTGCGGTATCGGCATGTCCGGGGTATCACGGCAGGAATGGACGTGGAGTGGAAGCTGTTCTCAACCAAGGAAGGGACGGACGTGACGATCGTACATCAGTGGACCGGGCCAGACTGGCCCCTCATCCGCCGCCCCGCGGCGGAGTGGGTGATCGGTCCGATATTCATACATGGCATTGCTTCACGCACGCTCGCGGGACTCAAGTCGGCCGTGGAGGCATCTCATGGCTGAGCCGCGCCGCGTGGTCGTCACCGGCATCGGCGCGATCACGCCGATCGGAACCGGCGTCGAGGCCCTCTGGAACGGGCTCCGCCGGCGGACATCGGCGGTCGGGTGCATCACGCGCTTCGACCCGTCCATGTTCCGTTCCCGGATGGCGGCGGAGGTGACGGATTTCCACGCCACCGATCACCTCGAGGAGCGCAAGGTCCGCCGGCTGGACCGCTTCTCCCAGTTCAGCATCGCGGCGACCCGGCTGGCGCTGGCCGATGCGGAGATCGATCCGGCACGGGAGGACGGGGAACGCGTGGGCGCGATGATGGGGACGGCGCTCGGCGGCGTCTCGCGCGGCGAAGCCGAGTACCGTCATTTCGTCGAAGGCGGGATCCGCGCGGTGGACCCGTCGCTGGCGCTGTCGGTGTTCGCCGGCGCGGGGAGCTGCAACATCGCGATCGAGTTCGGCTTCTCCGGTCCCAACTCGACCAACGGCATGAGCTGCGCCTCGGGCACCATCGCCATCGGCGATGCCTATCGGGTGATCGCGCGCGGCGAGGCCGACGTGATGATGGCCGGCGGCTCGGAAGCCCCGCTGTCGCCGCTCTGCTACGGCGCGTTCTCCATCATCCGCGCCATGTCCACCCGGAACGATGATCCGGCCCGCGCCAGCCGGCCGTTCGACGAGGACCGCGATGGCTTCGTCATGGCCGAGGGAGCGGCGGTGCTGGTGCTGGAGGAGCGGCAGCGCGCACTGGCGCGGGGAGCGAAGATCTACGCCGAGATCTGCGGCTACGGGCTCACCAACGACGCGCATCACATGACCGCGCCTCGTCCCGACGGGACCCAGGCGGCCCGCGCGATGCGGAACGCGCTCGCCGATCAGTCGGTCAATCCCGGCGAGGTGGGATACGTCAATGCCCACGGCTCGTCCACGCCGCTCAACGATCCCACCGAGACCGGGTCGATCCGCCAGGTCTTCGGCGCCCACGCCGACCGGATGGACATCAGCGGCACCAAGGGCTATTACGGACACGCGCTCGGCGCGAGCGGCGCCATCGAAGCCGCGATCTGCTCGCTGGCCAGCCACCGCGGCTGGCTGCCGCCGACGGTCAACCTCGAGCATGCCGACCCGGCGTGTGATCTCCCCTACCTCACCGGTGAGGGGCGCGATGCGTCGCCCGACTACCTCATGAGCAACTCCTTCGGCTTCGGCGGCATCAACGCCGCCCTCCTCTTCCGGCGGAGCCATTAGCGCGGCTTGTCCGGCCTCCGTGGCGCGCGTAGATTCGCCTCCCAACCCCCAACACATCGAGGATACGGGATGCCCTCTCTTTCGCGCCGCGTGGTCGCCGAACTGTTCGGGACGTTTGCCTTCGTGTTTCTCGGGTGCGCGTCGGTCGTCGTCAATGCATATCCGGGCAGCGGCGGCGGCCTGCTGGGCATCCAGGGCATCGCACTGGTCCACGGCGTCGCGCTCGCGATCATGGTCACCGCCACGATGGCGATCTCGGGTGGCCTGCTGAATCCGGCCCTCACGATCGGCATGGTGGTCGCGCGGCGGCTCGACGCCCGGTCGGCCGGAGCGTACATCGCCGCCCAGCTGGTCGGCGCGGTGCTTGCCGCGCTCGCGGTACAGCTGGTCTTCCCCAGCGGCATCGCCCGGCTGGTCTCGCTCGGCACCCCGCTGATATCCGCGACGGTCACCATGCAGCAGGCCATCGGCATCGAAGCGCTGCTTACCTTTTTCCTGATGTCCGCGGTGTTCGGGACCGCGGTGTCGGCCTCGGCACCGCGAGTCGGCGGATTTGCCATCGGGCTGACGGTGTTCGTGTGCATCATGGTGGCGGCACCGCTCACCGGCCCTGCGATCAATCCCGCCCGCGCGTTCGGTCCGGCCCTCGTCGGCGGCGTCTGGACCGGCCACGCCGCCTACTGGATCGGTCCAATCCTCGGCGCCGCCCTGGCGGCGGTACTCTGGGACCGGGTACTGATGCCGCCGCGGGACACGCCGCCGGCGAGCTGACGGTTCGGCGGCAGGACAACCAAACGCCCACCCGGTTCGGGTGGGCGTTTTTTCGTGGCGCGGCGCCGCACTGGCGTCAGTCGCGGAGGGCGCGCGCCGTTCTCAGCCAGAGCCGAAGGGTGTAACCGGCGTAGATCGCCGCCGCCACGATGTAGGCCGCGGTCATGTAGCCGCCGTTGAGCGGTGTCTCAGCCGGCATCGGTGGCCTCCCCTGCCTCGCGGATCCGCTCGGCCAGGCCGAGTCCATAACGCATCGTGACCAGCCCGACATAGAGCAGGAGGCAGACCGCAAACGAGCTGAGCAGCGTGCGCAGCATCTCGGGCGGCAGTGACGGCGCACTCGGCTTGAGCACGATCGGCCTCGGATGCAGCGTGCGGAAGAGGTAGACGCTGAGATGGATGAACGGCACCAGGATCAGCCCGAGGATTGCGACGACCGCGCTGAAGCGGCCGCGCTCGGCTGGATCATGGATGGCCGCGCGAAGCGCGAGATAGCCGACGTAGAGAAAGAAGAGGAACAGCGTCAGGGTCAGCCGGGCATCCCAGGTCCACCACGTGCCCCAGATCGGCTTGGCCCAGATCGGTCCGGTCGTCAGCATGATGCTGCTGAAGACCAGCCCCACCTCGGCCGAGGACTCCGCGAACTGGTCGAGCCGCGGATCCTGCAGCCAGAGATACAGGATGCTGACGATCCCGACGATCGAGAAGACGAGCAGGGCCGTCCACGCCGCCGGCACGTGCACGTAAAAGATCTTCTGGGCCAGCCCCTGGTGGATCTCGACCGGCGCGTAGCGTAGCGCCAGCAGGAAGACGCCGGCGAGTCCCAGCAGCGCGACCAGGGTGATGGCGCGCCCCCGGCGCATGGTGGCTCGAGCCGCGGCGAGCGAGGCTGTCATTCGTCCACCACCGCTGGAAAGAGGAGGGTGCAGAGCGTCACGAAGACGATATCGTAGACGGCAAGTAACCTTAGCAGGCCGGCCATTTCGCTGAAAGGCCGTCCCGCCAGCAGGCGCGCCGTCAGCGCCGCCGCCCCGATGAGCGGCGGGACCATGAACGGCAGCAGCAGCACCGGCAGGAGGAGCTCGGCGAACCGCGTCCGGACCGCCATCGCGCTGAACACCGTACCGACGGCGACGAAGCCGACCGTGGCGAGGACGATGACGGCGATCAGCCCCCCCAGCGCGTGGCCCAGATCCACGTCGAAGAAGAGCACGAACAGCGGAAGCGTCACCGCCTCCACCACGCCGACGAAGGCCAGATTGGCGAGCAGCTTCCCGAGATAGAGCGACTCCCGCGGCAGGGGCGCGAGCAGCAGGCCGTCCAGCGCGGCATGCTCGCGCTCCATCGCGAACGCGCGGTTCAACGCCACGATCGCGCCGAACGCGAAGGTGACCCACAACGCGCTCGGCGCGAGGTCGGCGGCCGAGAGGGCGGTGGGGTCGCGGGCGAAGTTGAACACCACCAGGACCAGCGCGGCGAAGACCAGCGCCGACAGAATGGCCGTGCGGCTCCGCAGCTCGGCGCGGATGTCCTTGCCGGCAACCACGAGCGCGAGGCGGAGCGCGCTACGCACCGGTCAGCGCGTGGTATTGCGGGAGAAACGACGCCACGTCTCCAGCACGCGGCTCTTCCAGCGCCCAGCGTCCACCGACCAGCACCGCGACGCGCGTGGCCAGATCCCACGCCTCGGCCAGCTGATGGGTCACGATGAGCACCGCGCGCCCGCCCGCGCTTCGTTCGGCGAGCAGCGCGCGGAACCGATCCGAGGCGCGCGCGTCGAGCCCGGTGAACGGCTCGTCGAGCAGCAGGACCGCAGGCTGGTGAATCAGCGCGCGGGCGATCGCGGCGCGCTGCAGCATCCCGCGGCTGAGCTGGCGCGGCACCGATGCCTCCCGATCGCCCAGGCCCACATCGGCCAGCGCGGCGCGCGCGGCATCGCGCGGCGCCGGCATGTCGTACAGCCGGGCGGCGAACGTGAGATTCTCCAGCAGCGTGAGATCGTCGTAGAGCAGGGAGTGATGGGAGACGAGGCCGAGCGGACGGCGGGCATCGGCATCGGAGCGGGTGAGCCGGCGGCCCATGACGCGGACCTCACCAGCGGTCGGACGCATGAGGCCGGCGAGGAGGCGGAGCAGCGTCGTCTTCCCCGCACCGTTCGGTCCGGCCACGACGAGCGTCTCTCCGGCGTGGAGCGACAGGTCCACTCCCCGCAGCACCTTGAGCGGCCCGTACGAGCGGGCCAGGGCGGCAGCGGCTAAAAGCGGCGCGTCATACGGCTGCATCGATCCGTGCGCCGAGCTCGTCGAGACGGAACGGCTTTACGATGTAGTCGGAGTAGGGAAGGTCGAGGAACTGCAGCTGCGGCTCGATGCTCATGTAGGCCGTCGTGATGATCACCGGCAGGGTCGGCTGGTTGGTACGAATGCGCCGGAGCAGCGCGACACCGTCCGTGTCGGGAAGCCGCATGTCCAGCACGGCCACATCGGGTGTCATTTCTTCGAGCCGCGCCATCGCTTCCGCGCCGGTGGCGGCGAAAACGAGGTCGTAGCGGGGGGCAAAAAATCGTTCGTAATTCAGACGAAGCGCCGGCTCGTCCTCGACGATGAGAACGCGACGACGGGGCTTCAGTTCAGTCATCATTGGTCCCGGAAAACCGCAGCGTCCGCCATTGACGGCGAAAGGCTGGTGCAGGCCAGCGGCGAGTACGTTAATCGATCGGGGATGAGGCGTCTACCCGAATCCGGGCCGAAGGCGCCGGCGGCAGGCTCAGTCGAATGACGACTCGATGCGAAAGAGATCATCCAGCCGCGTCAGGGCCAGGAGAAAGCGGAGCTCCTCGTTCGCGTTGCGGAGCACGACGGTCTGGCGCCGCTCAGCCGCCCGGCGCTGAACCAGCATCAGGGCGCCGAGTCCCGCCGAGTCCACGGTGCGAGTTCGGGTCAGGTCCACCAGCAGCGAGCCGGATCCCTCCGGCAGCGCATCGAGCAGCGCGATGGCCGCCTTGCGAAACTCGACCCGCGTTTCCAGTCCGAGGTTTTCCGGTGCAGCTAGCTCGCGCCCCGGTGAGTGTGTGGCCTTCACTGCGTCCTCCGAACACCCGATAAGCCGGGAGCGGAGCGCGAGAGCCGCTCCACTACCTCTCCACCTTCGGCACCGAGCTATCTCACTGCCGGCCGATGTGCCCGCGCGTGAGACCTCTAGTTTTGCGGCCCCGGATCGCTCCGGGTGTGCTCTTATCGGGCGGAATGGGTATCCGCTGCGAACCTTGCGGTCGCGGCATGGCACAAGGCGAGACCGGTGCCACGCGTGGTAACCCGATAAACCAAAGCAATTTAACCGGTCAGCCCAAATCGGTCCCCGACCCCCGCCACACCGCACTCCGCGACAGCGGCGGGACAACTGCAATTCACACTTTGCACTCGCCGACATACCTTCGACTGCACGTCCTGCACGATGCTGCCTGACCCCCCCTCACCCGTGGGCGCAATGACCGACCAGCTCGACACCCTGCTCTCCGAAACGCGTCGGTTCGTGCCGGCGGCGCCATTCTCCGCTGCCGCCCAGGCACAGCCCGAGATCTACGAACGTGCCAGCCGCGATCACGAGGCCTTCTGGGCCGACGAAGCGCGCACACTGGAGTGGATCCGGCCCTGGACCACCGTGCTCGACTGGCAGCCGCCGCACGCCCAATGGTTCGTCGGCGGCCAGCTGAACGCCGCCGCCAACTGCCTGGACCGCCATCTCGACGGGCCACGGCGCAACAAGGCGGCGATCATCTGGGAAGGCGAGCCCGGCGACCGGCGCGTACTTACCTACTGGGACCTGGCCCGGGAGGTCAGTCGTTGCGCCAATGCGCTCCGGACCCTCGGCGTGCGCAAAGGCGACCGGGTGGCAATCTACCTGCCCCTGATTCCCGAAGCGGCCATCGCGATGCTCGCCTGTGCCCGGATCGGTGCGGTGCATTCGGTCGTTTTCGGCGGCTTCTCGGCCGAGTCGCTGCGCGACCGCATCAACGATGCGGAAGCGGTGGCGCTGATCACGGCCGACGGCGGTTACCGCCGCGGCCAGGTCGTTCCGCTCAAGCGGTTCGCCGACGAGGCGATCGCGGGATGTCCCTCCATCAGGCATGTGCTCGTGGTGCGCCGCCGGGCCGGCGGCGAAGGGGATGAAGCGTTCGCGACCATGAAGGAGGGACGGGACCACTGGTGGCACCGGCTGCTCGATGCGGCGTCGGCGCAGTGCGCGCCCGAGCCGATGGACGCGGAGGATCTGCTCTTCATCCTCTACACCTCGGGCACCACGGGGAAGCCCAAGGGCATCGTGCATACGACGGGGGGCTATCTCACCCAGGTCGCCGCGACGACCCGCTACGTCTTCGATCTGCGGGAAGAGGATGTCTTCTGGTGCACCGCCGACATCGGCTGGGTGACCGGTCACTCCTACGTCGTCTACGGACCGCTCGCCAACGGCGCCACCGTCATGATGTATGAGGGCGCGCCCGACTGGCCGGAGCGCGACCGCTTCTGGTCCATCATCGAGCGGTACGGCGTCACGGTGTTCTACACCGCGCCGACGGCGATCCGCGCCTTCATGAAGTGGGGCGCCGAGCATCCCGCCCGGCACGACCTCTCAACGCTCCGGCTGCTCGGCTCCGTCGGCGAGCCGATCAACCCGGAAGCGTGGATCTGGTATCAGGAGCAGATCGGCGGCGGGCGCTGCCCCGTGGTGGATACGTGGTGGCAGACCGAGACCGGCGGCATCATGATCACGCCGCTTCCCGGCATCACCACCACGAAACCCGGCTCCGCGACGTTTCCTTTCCCCGGCATCGCGGCCGAGCTGGTGGACACCACCGGCAAGCGGGTGGAACAGGGCGGCGGCTTCCTCACGCTGACCGAGCCCTGGCCGGGCATGCTGCGCACCATCTACGGCGACGACGAGCGCTATCGGGAGACGTACTGGAGCCGGTTTCCCGGGCGCTATTTCGCGGGGGACGGGGCCAAGCTCGACGAGGATGGCTACTGGTGGATTCTCGGGCGGGTGGACGACGTGCTCAACGTGGCCGGGCACCGGATCGGCACGATGGAGGTGGAGAGCGCGCTGGTGGATCACCCGTCGGTCGCGGAGGCGGCGGTCGTCGGCCGGACCCACGAGCTCAAGGGGCAGGCCATCGCGGCGTTCGTGACGCTGAAGGAGGGCATCGCGCCGACCACGAGTCTCAAGGACGACCTCAAGGAGCACGTGGCCCGCAAGATCGGCGCGATCGCCCGGCCGGACGAGATCTTCTTCTCCGCTGACCTTCCCAAGACCCGGAGCGGCAAGATCATGCGCCGGCTGCTCAAGGACATCGCCGACGGACGCGCCCTCGGCGACACCACCACGCTGGCGGATCCGAACGTGGTGAACCGGCTGAAGGAGAAGTACGAGGCGGAGGAGAGCTAGGTCAGATCTGGATCTGCGCGCCCAGCTCGACGACGCGGTTCGGCGGCAGATTGAAGAACGCGGTCGCCGAGCGGGCATTGCGCGTCATGAGAATGAAGATCTTCTTGCGCCAGTGCGACATCGTCAGTGGGCCCTCGCCCGCGTCAGCCGGGGCGGCCAGCACCATCCCGGGCGGCCGCCGCGTCGCGATCAGCGTCTCCCGGCCCAGATAGAACGTCATCTGCATGACGTTGATCTTGCCCGCCATCATGGACCGGCCCTCGGCGTTCGTCGCGAGCCCGGCCGCGGACAGCATGGCAGGCACATCGGGTGACTCCATGAAGCCGTAGTGGCCGATCACCTGGTAGAACCCCTCCCCCAGCTCCTTGCAGTCGACCCGGTCCGCGTCGGACACCTGCGGGATCTCCTCGGTCACGATCGAGAGCAGGATGACGATCTCGTGCAGGACCTTGTTGTGCTTGAGATGATGGAGCAGCACCGGCGGCGCCCCGTCCATCACGGAGGTCAGGAACACTGCCGTCCCCGACACGCGGTGCGGCTTGTCCCGTGCCACGCTCGCGAGGAAGAGATCGATCGGGAGGCTGTTCTCCTTCACGGTTCGTGACAGCATGTCCCGGCCGCGCTTCCAGGTGGTCATGAGCGTGAAGACCACTGCGGCAACCGCCAGCGGGAACCATCCGCCTTCCTTCACCTTCACCATGTTCGCAGCGAAGAAGGCGACGTCCACCACGAGGAACAGGCCGGTGAGGAGCCCCGCCGGGAGCCTGCCCCATCCCCAGTGCCGCCGGGCGACGCGATGAAACAGGATGGTGGTGATGATCATCGTGCCGGTGACGGCGATGCCGTACGCGGCCGCGAGATTGGTCGAGCGCTGGAACGTGAGCACCAGAATGATGCAGGCGATGCCGATCGCGCCGTTCACTTCGGGGATGTAGATCTGGCCCATTTCGGTGCGTGAGGTATGGACCACCGTCACCCGGGGGCTGTAGCCGAGTTGCACGGCCTGGCGCGTCAGCGAGAACGCGCCCGAAATGAGGGCCTGCGAGGCGACGATCGCCGCCAGCGTGGCGATCCCGACCATGGGATAGAGCGCCCACGGCGGCACCAGGGAATAGAACGGATTGTCGGCCGCCAGCGGATCGGTAAGCAGCAGCGCCGACTGGCCGAAATAGTTGAGCAACAGCGCCGGCAGTGCGAAACAGAACCAGGCCAGCCGGATCGGCCGCTTGCCGAAGTGCCCCATGTCGGCGTACAAAGCCTCCGCGCCGGTGATTACAAGCACGACCGAGCCAAGAATGAGGAACCCGGCGAGCCCGTCATGCATGAAGAATTCCATCGCGTACCACGGATTGGCCGCCTTGAGCACCGATGGATTGAGCGCGATGCCGCGAACGCCGAGCGCGGCGATACAGAGAAACCAGATCACCATGATCGGGCCGAAGACCCGGCCGATCCCGGCGGTTCCCCGGCGCTGCACCCAGAACAGCGCCGCGAGAATCACGGCCGCGATGTAGGGCACATACCGCTCGAACGCCGGCGTGGCGACGCTGATGCCCTCGAGCGCGCCCAGCACCGATACGGCAGGCGTGATGATCCCGTCACCATACAGCAGGGCCGCCCCGAAGAGCCCGAGTCCGATGATGCCCCAGTGGCGGCCGGTGATCCCGCCGCGCGGGCGCACCAGTGCCAGCAGTGCCAGGATGCCGCCCTCACCGCGGTTGTCGGCCCGCATGACGAAGCTGATGTACTTGAACGACACGACGAAGTTGATCGCCCAGAAGACGAGCGAGAGCACGCCCAGGATGTTCGCCGGCGTCGGCGGAACGCTGTGGACGCCCTTGAAGCACTCCCGGAGCGCGTAGAGCGGGCTGGTGCCGATGTCACCGTACACGACGCCGAGCGCACCGAGCGATAGTGCCGCCAGCGCGCGGCCGCGCGGCGGGACCCGCTCCGCGTATCCGGTGTTGTGCATCGGTCAGCTGCCTGCCCGCGCGCGCGAATGGCGGTGGTCGAGGAGCGCCGCGAGAAAGACGGAGGTGACGATCAGCGCCGAGCCCACACACCACCGGCAGATGGCGTGAAGCACGAAGAGCTCGATGTACGTGAGGTAGGCACTGAAGAGCACCCCGAGGCCGCTGAGGACGGTCAGCGCGGATGCCAGCGACCGCCGCCCCGGCTGGAGCGACGCGACGGCGAGCGCGAGGAGGGTCAGATAGCCGATCAGCCCGATGAGCGAGACGTCCACGCCGGCGAACCGCGCCCAGCGGCTCTGCTGCACGGCCTCGCACGAGCCCGTCCCGCAGACCAGCGCGCCGATCTTCCCGATCTTGTACAGAAAGAGGTACAGCGCGACGAAGACCCCCACGAGACTGAGGAGGGCCGCCGCCATCCGGTACTTCACGGGCGCGCCGTGGCGGAATCGGCGGGGGGAACGGGCGCGGGCGGCGACAGAGAATCCACCAGGTGGAGGATCGCGTCCGAGTCGAGCCGGCCGGTCCACAACGTACTCCCGACCATGATCGTCGGAGTGGATGGCACGCCGTAGCGAACGCCGAGGTCGTAGCTGGCCTGGATCCGGCCGGCGTACTTGGTCGTCTTCATGCAGTTGTCGTAGGCCGACATGTCCAGCCCGACCGCCTTGGCGTACGTCTGAAAGTACCCGCCGGCATCGCCCGCCGGAGACCAGTCGCCCTGGCCTTCGTAGATCCGGTCGTGCATGGCCCAGTACTTCTCCGGGCCCTGGTCACTGGCGCAGGCCGCCGCGTGGGCCGCGAGCCGCGAGTGGGAGTGGATGTTGAGCGGGAAGTCGCGATAGCGGAAGCGGAGCCGGCCGGTCTTGATGAGCCGGTCCTGGATCGTCGGCATCTGCATGGTGGCGAAGGTCTGACAGAACGGGCACTCGTAATCGGCGAATTCCGTGATCTCGACCGGCGCGGTCGGCGAGCCCAGCACGTACCCCTGGAAGCCCATCGTATCGCTGGGCTGAATCGCGACGTTGATCGGGATCGCGACCGTGGATGGCTTCAGCAGCAGGTAGAGGATGGCGATCACGCCGATACCGGCGATGGCGGCGAGCGCGACGTAGAAGCCTCTGGTGGGGCTGGGCGAACCGGCCATGGATCGTCATCCTCCGAAAATCGTGGTGGAAGCGGCGGGGGAACCCCACGGGGCACCGTCCCGTTGTTGAAACGCCAGCAAATGTACACGGAAACGCGTACGGCATGGAGGGAAAGTGGCGTTTGCACCAATTGGTGCAACCCATCTATATTAAGGTGTTACCCTCGACACCACACAAGGACGGTGCATGAGTAAGCAAAAGACCCGGCGTACCACCACGACGAGCTCGGCGCCTTCGACGTTCGACCAGGCCCGCGACGAGATGTTCAGCCACATTCTGCGCTGCGGCGTGATCGAAGCGATGCCCGAGCACCAGAAGGAATGGTTCGACGACACGATGCAGTACGTCGCCGATCGCTATGACGATCTGAGCGGTGAGCAGCTGGCCCAGCTTCGCACCCTCGGCGAACGCTACTGTCAGCCGGTGCAGCGACGCGCGGAACCGGTCAGCGCCTGAACTGACTGCCGGACACGCTGACGCCCCCAGGAATCGCTTCCCGGGGGCGTTTTAGTGTCCGTCAACGCCGGCGCCAACGCCAGCCGACCGCCGCCCGCAAGCCGCCACCCAGCCCCGCCTCGACCGCCCAGCCGCTGGAGCCGCCCGGCCGAGCCTCGATCCCCAGCAGGACCACCACATAGCCCTTTGCCTGACCACCGGCCCCGGTGGCGGCCACGCCGCCGCCGCCGTAGATCCCAGGCCGGGTCGTACTGCGTGGGTTCAGGAGGAAGTGGGCCAGCAGCTCACTCCGCCAGGCAAACCGCCCATCGGTGGCGCCAACGCCTGCCGTCACGGCGAGCCGGGTGCGTGCCGTGGTGCGGAGCGCGCCGTAGAGCCCGGCCACCGCGACGGCCGGGCTGGAGGCCAGTACCGTGGCCTGAACGCCGAGCTCGCGTGCCTGCTGTGCCGCGGCGGACGAGCCGATGGCGAGCAGCACGGCGCAGGCGCTAGTCCAGCGCCACGTCATACGTGACGGCGATGTCCGGGGCGAGCGACTGAGTGACGGAGCAATACTTCTCGAGCGACAACCCGATGGCGCGCCGGGCCTTCGCCTCGTCGAGCCCCTGTGCACGGATATGATAGACCAGGTGGATCGAGACATACCGCTTCGGCTCGTGCTCCCGCCGCACACCCGCGATCTCGATCCGGAATGATTCCAGCGTCACCCGCATCTTTTCCAGGATCGACACGACGTCGCTCCCGGTACACCCGGCGACGGCGATGAGCAGCATCACGACCGGGCTCGGCGCCGCGGCCGCGTGGCCATCCACCAGCGTCATGGGCCCCCCCGGCGGCCCGCCCTCGAACTCCATCCCGCGGCGCCACGCGACGGTGGCGTGCTTGGTCTCACCAGCCATGTTCACTCCCGGTCAGTGTGCGGTGTGCCGGCGCGCGCTGCGGCGCGCTGATAGTCCCAGATCGCGTACAGGCCGATCGCCGCCGTCGCCCACGCCATCGGCCGGAGCCGCGGCGAGTCGATCAGGAACGCGACCAGCGTCAGCAGCTGCGCCACCGTGACCGCCTTGCCGCCGAGGCGAGCCGGCACGGCGATCGCGCGGCCGAACACGGCGGTGGAGAAATAGGCGACGCTGGCGATGATATCGCGAATGAGCACGCCGACGATCTCGTACCATTCGAGCCGCCCGGAGAAGGCAACCACCCCGAACGCGCAGGCCATGAAGAGCTTGTCGGCGACCGGATCGAGCACCGCGCCGAAGCGCGAGCCGCCATAGCGCCGCGCGATCCGCCCGTCGAGCAGATCGGTGGCGGCTGCCGTGGCGACGATCGCCAGCCGCCACCATTCGTCGTGCACCAGGATGAACGCGACCGCCATCGGGATCCGGAGCGCGGTGAGCGCATCGGCGACGGTCGGCGTACCGCGGCCTTGCTCGCCCTGCGGGCGAGGACTAGCTTGGGGCACCGCACGCTTCGCAAGACCTTCGGAACTCTCCATGTGCATCCTCCGCCCCCAAACATACCCTTGATCGAGCGGCGCTTCCGGTGAGCGGGGCATTCGACCACCAGGTCGCGGAGCTGGCCGATGTGCCGGCGGCGCGCCTGGCCGACCCGGACGGCCTGGCAGCGCTCGTCGTGGCCGCCGCCAGTGCGATCGGCATCGCGGCCCCCGGGCCACCGGTCGTTCGCCGGGGTCCGCTCGGATACTCGGTGGCGATGCTCTGTCTCGATGGCCATATCGTGCTGCACGCGAGTCCGCACACCGGCACCTGCCTCGTGGACATCGTGGTACGCACGCCGGCATCCGCGGCCAAGGGGCTGGACGTGATCACCCGGCGACTGCAGCTCTGACCGGTTGGCATGAAATGTGTCGTGGAAGGGGCCCGGCAGCGCTCGTTGCCGGAACCCGCTCGGAGCATTCCACGCCATGTCACACGCCGCGTTGCCCTCGGAATACGAGGGGCCGCTCTCGCTGGTCTTCTGCAACGACGCCGAGCGCGCCTACCAGGTCCGGCTGGGGCTCGGCCGCATTCCCGCCGCGCTCGTTGATTTCATTTGCAAGCAGGGAGTGCAGTTCGCCATACTCGGCCGGCGGTCGACGCCGAGCCGGACGATCGCCCGATGGTATCCGTTTGCGGAGGACGTGCTCGATTACGGGGGCGGGATCCGTTCCTTTGATGCGGCGGCGGGATGGTACGATCCCACCAGCAAGGTCATCGCGATTACCCGCTCGAGCGATCCGGAGCGAACCGTGATCCATGAGGTCGGCCACGCGCTCGACTACCTGCTGTATAGCGGGCTTCGCCTGAACGTGCAGCGGCACTACCGGTGCGGGCACGCGGTGACGGCCTACGGCAACACCAATCCAGCGGAATACTGGGCGGAGGCGTTCCGCGTGCTGTACCACCCGGGTGCGCTGCGAACCGATCCGCGTGCGGCCATCGAGCGCGCGAGCCCCGAGCTGCTCGAGACACTGCGTGCATTGCCCTCCCTGGTGGCACGCTAGGATCAGGCGCCGCCGACACTGGTCTCGGTGCCGGTGAACGCGACATACGTCCCGCGAAACCGAACCGCGGGGGAAGCCGCCGAGCCGATCACCACATCGACGACGATACGCGCGCGACCCCAGCGGCGGAGCGTCGTCTCGAACTGGGCGAGCGCCGCGGCCGTCGGCGGGAGGCACGACGCCTCGAACTCGCGCGTGACCGGCTGCAGGAAGACGCTATGGCTCTCCTGCACCACCACCCACCCGCTGATCCCCTTCCGCTGTAGCAGCAGCCAGAGATAGGCCCAGCCGGCGAGCACGAGCAACGCGCCCAGACTCCCGCCGAATGCCGTGCCGGTGTAGTTGAGGTTGGGCGCCAGCGGCGCCGCGAGAGTGACACCCTCGGATCCCGCGGCCAGCACACGCACGGACATGGCGCGCGTAAGCGGGATCTCGCGCTCGAACAGATTCGCCAGCTCGCGGCGCGGATCGGGAGAGGACGCCATCAGCGGTCCGCCGCCCAGCCGAGCTCCGCCGACGCGGCACGGACCAGCCCGCCCGCCAGCGTAGCGAGCGGAGAGCCGCCGCTGAAGGCGGCGGCGATGGCGTAGAGAAATCGGGGCGAGAACGACCCGCCGGCCGCGATCGCGAAGACAGGCTCCCACCGCTCGGGCTGCAGCCTGGCCTTGAAGGCGTCGAGCCCGTCGAAGTTGTAGAAACGGCGCCCGTGCGCGCGCACCCAGGCGAGTACACCGTGCAGCCAGAGCGGTTCGCGCGGTGCGTCGATGCCCGCCCGCCGGGACAGCGGCGCGAGTCCCAGGGTAGCGTACTCCGCCCCGTCGGCCGCGAACGCCCGCAGCGCCGCGTCCACCATGAGCTGCGACGTACCGTTCGGTGCATGGCGGCCGCGAACGAACTTCTCGACGAGCCAGCCACGCCGTTGAGGCACCGGCGAGGCCACCAGAAAGGCGATCGGCCGTCCAGCCTGCTCCGCGACGAACACCCGGCGGTCGCCGAGGCGTGCGAGCGTCTCGGGCTCCACGAGAAAATGCAGCGGCGGGAGTCCACGGCCGGCCAGCCATTCGTCGAGGCAGCGCTGCAGCTCCGGGTGCCGCTCGGCGCGCGGCGAGGGCCACTCGAGAACGGTTACACCCTTGTTGCGGGCGCGGTTGAGCTGGGCGCGGATGGGGGCATTGCCCCGAACGATGCCCGGCCAGTTCCGCGGATCCCACACCGGCTGGGCGCCGAGCAGCACGCGGGCGTGACCGGCGTCATCGCGATACAACGTCTCCAGTCTCCCCTCCGCTCCGAAATAGCACACCCGCTTCCCCTCCTGGGCGGCCCGCCGTTCGAACTCGGCAGTCACCGCGGCGAGCCGCTCGGCGGGGCAGACCGGGGCGCCGGCCACGACGCGGACTCCGCGCCATTCCGCATAGCCCACCACCGCATCACCCTCGAGCGCAAACCAGTGGGCAATGCCGGGGTTCACGATCTGATACGCCGTGGCGTTCCAGCCGTATGCGAGGACCAGGTCGCGTGCCCGTGTCAGTTCGCGAGGGTTCGTCATCATCCGCGCCGGAGGAATCGCTCCGCCAGCTGTTCCAGGCGCTCGTCACCGGTTTCAAGGGCCCGCTCGAGAATGCGGCGCACGTGCGGCCGCAGCGCCGGCTCGCCAAAGACGTAGCCGGTGGCGGCCTCCGCTCCGGCCGAGTCACCTGCATCGGCGCCGCGCAGCAGCGCCCGCGCCGCGGCGTCGTCGTAGGCCGGATCATCTCTGGGCGGGAGCGGGTAGCGATGCATTTCGCCGCCCGCATCCTCGTTCACGAATGCTCTCGACATGGCCTGGGCTCCGTCACTCTCCGGTAGAGGCGAGCAGGACGGCGGGGGGAAGCACCACCGCACGCCACGCCGAGGCAAGTGCTCCAGCGATCAAGGCGCCGACCAGCAGAACCCCGAGCCGAATGGCCACCCACGGTTGTGTTCCCATTGGCCAGCCCCTCCCCGGTTGCGGCGAAGTGTAGCGTTGCGGCGAGCGACGCTGCAAATTGGGGGCATCCCCTTTTTCAGGCCGGAGCGTCCCATGGCGACTCGCCGTTCATTTCTGACCTCTCTCGCGGGAGCTGCCGTCGCCCCCGCGTTTTCCGAGCGCGCCTTCCGGCACCTGGGCCAGGCCACTCAGGTCGCGGCGGGCCGGACCGCCGGCGCAGTCGCCGAGGACGAGGCTTACTGGAGCGAAATCCAGCGGGCCTTCGACTCCGACCGCACCATGATCAACCTGAACAACGGCGGCTGCAGCCCAACGCCGACCCACGTGCTCGAGGCGATGATCCGTGACCTGCGGTTCTCCAATGAGTTGCCGGTCGATCACATGTGGCGGGTGCTGGAACCCCGCGTCGAGAGCGTCCGCCGTGACCTCGCACGCGAGTTCGGCTGCGACGTCGAGGAGATGGCGATCGTCCGGAACGCCTCGGAGGCCAACGAGATCGTGCAATTTGGCCTGGACCTCAAGCGGGGTGACGAGGTCGTGGTCAGCAACCAGAACTACGGCCGCATGCTCACCACCTGGGACCAGCGCGCCCGGCGCGAAGGCATCGTCGTGAAGGCGGTGAGCTTCCGGCTGCCGCCCCCGTCGCAGCAGTACCTGGTCGACCAGTTCGCCGCCGCGATCACGCCCCGCACCCGGGCCATCGAGCTCCCCCACATCACCAACCTGAGCGGCCACATCCTGCCGGTGAAGGAGATCACCGACATCGCCCGCGCCAAGGGGATCGAGGTGCTGATCGACGGCGCGCACGCCTTTGCCCATTTCCCCTTCACCCGCGACCAGCTCGGCGTGGACTACTACGGCACCAGTCTTCACAAGTGGATGCTGGCGCCGGTCGGCACCGGATTCCTCTACGTGCGGAAGAGCAAGCAGAAGGCGCTCTGGCCTCTCATGGCGGCGCCGGCCTCGATGGACGAGAACATCCGGAAGTACGAGGAAATCGGCACCCATCCCGCCGCCAATCACAACGCGATCTCGGCGGCCATCGCCTTCCACCGCGGCATTGGCGCCGACCGGAAGATCGCGCGGCTCCGCTTCCTGCGGGATCGCTGGGCCAAGCGGCTGGTGGCCGAAGGCAAGGGCCGAGTCCATATGCTCACGCCGCTCGATTCACCCTACTCCGGCGCGATCGGCCTGGTTTCGGTGGACGGCATGGACATGCCGAAGCTGGGCGGGTGGCTGCTCGACCGCCACAAGATCGTGAGCACGCCGATCGTGCACGCGGAGTTCAGCGGACTCCGGGTAACGCCGAACGTCTATACCACGCTCGACGAGATCGACATCTTCGCCGAGAAGATGCTGCTGGCGATCAAGGGCGGGATTGCGTGATGCGGTAGCGAACTACGGGGCTGGCGCCGGAACCGGCGTGCATCACTCCACGTGAACGGTGTCCTGCACCGTCAGGCCACCGGAACTCTGAACGAACGTGATCACCGCATCTCCTGGCTGCATCGCCTCGAACCGGAACAGCTGCGTGTCCCCCGCAGGCACGGGCGGAGTGACGGACGTTACGTCGATGAACCGGATTGCGGCGGAGGAAATGGTCGGCGGGCTTGCGTATTCGCCCGGCCCGACGCTCCGAATCGTGAGGTCCAGCTCCCGCCCCACCTTGATGGAGATGGCATGATCGGGTGCGGCGTACGCTTCGAATGGTCCGCTGCCACAACCGAAAATGGCAACGAGCGCAAGCGCGGCGGAGAGTCGTACGGTCATGGGGATCCTCGCTGAATGACGTACAATCCGGAAATTGGTGTGGCCGCTCACGGCGGCGGCATGGAAGGGGAATGTTTGTGTTGGGCCGCCGCCGCCGCGAAGTCCCGAACGACCTGCCCTGCCGGCTCGATCGTGTCGATGCCGGCGACACTCTTCCCCGCCTGCCAGTAGTCCTTTTCGCCGGTATCGTCGAGCGACGCCCGCTTGAGCTGCCAGAGGGACTTGAGGGCGTAGATCGTGCGCATCCAGCGCTTGGTTTTCCGACCGCGAAGCATCCACCGGGCGAGCGGCCCGGCCTTGAGCCCGATGCGCTCGATGTATGGCGTCCGGATCACCGCGACGGGCACACCGGTGATGCGCTCGGTCAGGACGATGTCCGCTTCCCGGGCGCGGAGAATGGCGGCCTTGTAGGCGTCGCTCGCCTTGCACTCGGTCGTGGCGATGAAGCGGGTGCCGAGCTGCGCGCCCGCATAGCCCATCCGCAGCGCGGCGGCGAACTCCGCGGGGGTCCCGATCCCGCCGGCACAGAGCACCGGAACCCCCAGATCTCCGAGCTCGGCGAGCAGTGCCTCCGCATCGCGCTCCCCCGCGTGGCCGCCGGCACGGCGGTTCACCGCAACAAGGCCATCTACTCCCCCGTCCAGCCCCTTCTGGGCCCACTTCCGCTCGGTCACGTCGTGATACACGACGCCGCCGAGCCCCCGAACCCGCTCCACGACCCATCGCGGGTTTCCGAGCGAAGTCACGAAGAATCGCACGCCCTCCTCCAGCGCGACATCCACCCAGCGCGTCATCCGTTCGTGGTAGCTGCGCGAGGACTGCTCGATCAGCGCGTTCATCCCGATCGGCTTGGACGTAAGACGGCGAATGAGCCGGAGCCCCTCCCGAAAGTCGTGCCCGTAGACGTAGGTCATCGAGATGGGCTGGACGATTCCGATGCCGCCCGCCTCCGACACCGCGGCGACCAGCTCGGGATTGCTGCAGGGATACATCGCGCCGCACACCAGCGGCACCTCGATGCCGACGGCGCGGCTGAACGGTGTCTCGAGTAGCGAGCCGCCGTTCACACGGGGCCGAGACGCCAGCGGGCGATCACCCGCGCCACCACGTCACCCGCGGCGTCCCGGATGACCGCCTCGACCGGCAGCTCCATCGGCGCGGTGACGGTCGGGATCGACGCGGTGCATTCCGCCGTCAGCGTGCCCCGCGCCTTCTTGAGGAACTCGGTCGAGATGCCGGTGACGATGCCACGCACGCTCTCGGGCAGGCCGACCAGCATCGCGAGGCCGCTCGTCACCTCGCCGAGGTTGACCAGCGCGATGGCGTGGATCGAATTGAGGTGATTGCGCACCGCGCGGTGATCCGGCAGCTCGACCCGTGCGTAGCCGGGCCTGAGCTCGAGCACCGTGGCGCCGATGGACCCGGTGTAGGGCACGATGCGGCCGAGCATCCGGCTGAATGCCCACCTGCCGCCGGGCAACGGGGAGAGCCGTGACCAGAGCCGCGCCATCCGCGCGCCGGGTGATGCCGCCGAGGCGCTCACTGCCCCAGGAGCAGGTCGGTAAGCCGGCCGCTGACCCTCGAGTTGTTGTTGAACACCCGGCCGACCAGCTCGAAGCGGGTGCGGGCGTCCTGCCAGGTGGTGTACTGGCTGCCGTCGTCGTCGGTGCGGGTGCGGCTCGGATTGCCCAGGCGCCCGCGTGTCCGGGCGACCTCGTCCGCGTAGCGGCGAATCGTGCTGTACGCCACGTCGATGACGGAAATCCGCCGGTCGGAGGCCAGATGAAGCGTGAGCGTCCCGATCCCGCTCGAGGAATCCGGCACCAGCTGATACAGCGTGTCGGCGAGCCGGTTCGCATGCGCGCTGTCGCTGAAAAAGGCGCCCAGCTCGACCCGGCCGAACGGCGGTGCGTCGATGGCACGATCCACCGGCTCGGTGCTGGCCGTGCCGACCGGCCGCGCGGTATGCACGCCGCATCCCGCCAGCAGGATCGCGATCGCGAGCCCGCGTCTCATGCGGCGCCGGCCACGCGCTCGAAGTCGATGAAGCCGCGGGCCGGGTCGGTCGACAGCAGGCGCACGGCGGTGCGGTCGCCGACGTCGAGCGCCCCCTCGCCGCGGACGACACGCCCCTCCACCGGGGGCTTGAGCAGGCGGACGTACACGCCATGGGCCGTGTCGCCGGTGACGATGGCGTCGTAGCGCTCACCGATGTGATCGGCCAGCATCGTCGCCGCCGCCATCTTCCGTACCAGCCGCTCGGCCTTGCGCGCGTCGTTCTCCTTGGCGGTGCAGCGCGCGGCGATCACGTCGAGCTCCTCGGCGCTGTAAGGCGAGGGCTGCCCGGCCAGCGCGGCCTTGACCAGCCGCTGGGTGACGAGATCGGCGTAACGGCGATTGGGCGCGGTGGAGTGGGTGTAGTCCTCGACGGCGAGCCCGAAGTGGCCGGAACTGGCTTCGCCCGGACGGTCCACGACGTATTCACCCGGGCCGAGCAGCTTGACGATCGCGAGCGAAAAATCGGGAAAGCGGAGCGGATCCGCCTCGCGCCGCCGGGTGAGCAAGTCGGCCAGTGCCCTCGCGTCCGGCAGGGCCGGCAGCTTCTCCCCCAGGCCGGCCGCAAGCTCGACGATCCGGTCCCAGCGTTTTGGCTCCCGTACCACGCGCCGAATCGACGGCACGTTCTTCCGTTCGAGGAACCCGGCGATGGTCATGTTGGCGGCAATCATGAAATCCTCGATCAGCTCCCGCGCGCGCGTCTTGTGCGTGAGGTCGAGATCGACCACCTGGCCGTCCTTCATCACCGGTCGGGCCTCGATCGTCTCGAGATCCAGCGCGCCGTTCCGGTAGCGCACCAGCCGGAGCCGGCCCGCCGCTTCGTCCTGCATGCGCACCTGCTCCGCCAGCTCCGCCGAGGCGGCGAGGCGCGCCGGCGGGGGTCCTTCCCCCTCGAGCCAGTGGCCCACGGCGTCGTAGGCGAGCTGGGCGTGATTCACCAGCACGGCATGGTAGACGTCCGGGTCGTGGAGCGAGCCATCCGGCGCCACGGTGAATTCGACGACGATGGCCCCGCGCTCCACATCCTGATTCAGCGAAGTGAGGTCCGTGGAGAGCCGCTCGGGCAGCATCGGAAACGTCACGACGCCGGTGTAGACCGATGTTGTATTGGCGCCGGCCTGGCGGTCCAGCGCCGAACCGCGCGGCACCAGCGCATCCACGTCGGCAATGCCGACCCGGACACGGATGCCGCCGTCGGGCTGACGGGCGGAAGCCTCGACCTGGTCGAGGTCCCGCGAATCGTCATTGTCTATGGAAGTCCAGCGAATGGTGCGCAGGTCTTGTCCGGGATCCCGCGTCTGCGCGGTGCCGTCGAGCGAGGCGAGCTCACGGATCGCATCGGCCGGGAGGTCCGGTACGAATCCGTTGTCGAGCATCGCCTGCCGAGCGGCAGCGCGAAGATCAGGTGGGGCGTGGCGTGTCAGGCGCTCATCCCGCCGCCCGACGACTGGCCACCGGATGATCCGTCGTTGCCCATGATGGTGCGCCACGAGATCTCACGTCCGATGCGCCCGCCCTTCGGCGTGACCTTGATCCCCTCAGGCGACATGATGATGGTGTACGCCTTGCCTTCGATCTCGAGCTCTCGCTTGATCGCCTTGTCGAGTTTCGTTGCCATGAATCCCTCCCCAGAGTGTTCGTACGGTGGCGGTCCCCGTTCCGCAGGGCTGCGGAACGATACACGGGTGCCATCCCTCACCAAAGTGTGCACCGCGAGGCGGCGTCAGCCCTTCCCCGCCGCCGCGAGGCGCGCCCGCCGGATCCGCGTCAGCCCCGTCAGCACGACCAGCAGCGATGCGAGCATCCAGACCGCCGTGAAGATCATCCGGGTCTCCGGTGCCGCGCGAGCCATCCCGGTGGCGTAATACGCCCCGATCGCGACCGCATCGACCCCGACCACAAGTGCAACGAGCGTGACGACGTGGCGCTGGACGGCCGTCAGAACTCGCGCTTCCGCATGTCGGTGAAGAATTCGCTCAGCTCCGGGTCTTCGTCCGGTTTGCGTTTGAGCGTATCGTCGTACTGCTTGGCCCGCTCGTCGCGCGGCTTGATCACCCTTGCCGCGTTCTTCTGGGCGAGCTTGGCCAGCCGCTCCTCTTCCCGCTTACTCATCGTGCCTCCTGGTTGCCCCGATGCCGGGCGCCGGTCCCGACGCTCAGCCCTGGGTGAATGTTGGCGATGGACGTCCCGTCGGGCAACCGCGAACCACCCCCTCGGCACGGCGCTCGGGATCCAAATAGCGCGCCGCCACCCCACGAACCGAATCGGCCGTGACGCGGCGGAACCGCCCCGCCGGATCCGCAAGCTCATCGAGGCCATCACCGATCACCCAGGCCTCGAGGATCTCGCCCGCGACCGCCCCGCCGCTCTGCCGATGTACCTCCTCCTGCCCCGCAAGATATTCCACCGCCTGGGTCAGCTCGTCAGACGAGGGCGGCTCCCGCGTGAACACAGCCAGCTCCGCCAGCATCGACTCGCGGGCCTCCGCCTCGCGCTCGGGGCTGGTCGCGATGTACGTCACGAGCGCGCCGGCCCGCCCGCGCTGCCACGATGAAGCAAGGACCGTATACGCCAGCGACCGCCGTTCGCGCAGCGCATCGAACAGGCGGCCGCCCAGCCCGCTGGCCACCGCGGCCCACACATCGGCCGCAGATCGGTCGGCGGCGCGGCGAGCGGGCCCGGGAAACACCATGGCTATGGCGCTCTGCGCCTTGTCGCGCTCGACCATTCGCGCTATCGGGCCCCCGGACGCGGGAGCCCACGGGTACGGCCCCAGGCGGCCCGGCGCCGGGCGCGCCGGCAGCGCGGCGAACTCGGCGGCCAGCTGATCGGCCGCCAGCTCGGGGTCGAAGTCTCCCACCGCCACGACCACCGGCCGCACCCCGAGCATCGCCGAGCGATGCCAGCCACGCACATCCGCGGCGGAAATCGCGGCCAGCGTGCCCGGCTGGCCCCCAAGTGGCACGCCGTAGTCGCGATCGCCGAACGCCGCGGCGTAGGCCAGCTGGAACGGGAAGCGGAGCATGTCGTCACTCACCTGCTGCGCTTCACTGATCAGGAGGCCGCGCTCGATCTCGATCGCCGCGTCGTCGAGCCGGGGCTCCGCGAATACCAGCCGCAAGAGCGCCGCGGCGCTGGGCAATCCGTCGGCCAGCACCGAGGTCGCAAACCCGGCCCAGTCACGCGCGGACGACGGGGAGAGTGTGCCGCCAAGCCGCTCGAAGGCAAAGGCCAGCGCGGCGGCGTCGAGGTCTCCAGCCCCCCGCAGCGCCGCCCGAGTGGCAAGGGCGCCCAGCCCCCCCAGCGCCGGGGGATCCTGCTCCGCCCGCGGCGCGTAGAGCGCCAGCGTCGCGAGCGGGACGCCTTCCTTTCTCCTCACCAGAAGGTCCACGCCGTCGAGCGGCAGGTGGAGCACACCGGACGGCGGGTGCAGCCGCCGCGCTCCCGCGTGATGCCGGGCCTCGGGCGGCACCGGAAAGGCGAACGATTCCGCCGGTGCCGGCAGCAGCGCGGTGAGGGCGAACGCCTCAGCTAGCCCAGCGTCGGTGAGGTCGACGCCGCGGCCCTCGGGCAGATAGGCGACGCCAGCGGCATCGCCGGGAACGAGCCAGCGCGCCACGGCCTCGCGCACCTCATCGGCCGTCGTCGTCTCCACCGCCTCGTATTCCCGTTCGAGCACGTCCACGCCGCCCAACGCCTCCGCCATCGCCAGGCTCGATGCGCGCCCCTCCATCTGCTCCATCCGGCGCGCCCACCGGGCGCGGACCAGCGCCCGGGACCGCGCCATGTCTTCCGGCTCCGGGCCCGACATCGCGAGCCGCGTCACCGACTCGGCGATTCCCCGGACCGCGTCCGCCACGCGCTCCGGCTCCAGCTCGGCGGTGATGGTGAACGTCCCGAGCTCGGTCGGCGCGTAGTTGTGGGCCGCGATGTCGGTCACGATGCCGGGCTCACGCAGCCGCCGGTAGAGCCAGCTGCCCCGCCCGGCGCCAAGAATCGTCGCGGCCAGCTCGAGCGCACCTGAGTCGGGATGCAGGGGCGGCACAGTGCGCCACCCGAGGACCAGATCCGCCTGCGCCACGTCGCCGCGGAGCGTGCGGGCCCGGACGCCGGTCCTGGCCGGCTCTTCGGGGGAGGGGTCCTGCGCGCCTCCGGCCGCAGGCCATTCGCCGTACACTCCGCGCGCCAGATCGATCGCCGCGTCAGGGTCGACGTCACCCACGATCGCCACGATGGTCCGCGACGGGACGTAGCGCGACCGATAGTAGCCCAGCACATCCTCGCGCGTGAACCGAGCGAGCTGATCCGCATACCCGATGCGCCAGCGGCGGATGCGGTGGACGTCGAACATCACTTCATGCAGCGTCTCATACGCGACCGCGCCGGACGAGTCGAGCTTTCGTCCGGCCTCCTGGATGATCACCTGAAGCTCGCGGGCGAGCTCGCCGGCATCGATCGTCGAGTTCCGCAGGGCATCGGACTGGATGTCGAGCGCCTGCGCCAGGTTCCGGGCCGGCAGCACGACGTAGTACTCCGTACGGTCGTAGCTCGTGCTGGCGTTCAGATATCCGCCGGCGCCCTTGGTTTCACGAGCGATCGCACCGACGCCGCGCCTCGGGGTGCCCTTGAAGAACATGTGCTCGAGCACATGGGAGATCCCCTGCCACCGGTCGGGCTCGTCGAAGAAGCCGGCCCTGACATGGGTCACGACGGCCACGGCCGGCGCGGACGGATCGCGCTGGACGAGCACGGTCAGGCCGTTCGGCAGAACCTCCCGGCGTACGCCGGCGGTCCAGCGCGGAGGTGCGGCGATGGTCATGGGGGAATGATACGAAAGGCGCCGGCTATTGAATGATCCGGACTACGCCCGCCTCGGCGCTGCCCCGGATAAACGCTTCGGCACCGGTCAGCGGAATGACAACTCCGGTCTCGGCCTCGCCGCGACGGGCCAGGCTCGCCATGAAATCCGCCAGCGCGGCATTGGCCCATTCCTGTTCGGCCGCCTTCATCTGCTGGAGGATCTCCTCCCACGAACCCTTCAGCGTCAATCCCGACAGCGTCGCGACCTGGTGCTGCACCTCGGCCTGCTGCCGGGGCCGCTGCTGCATCGCGTGGAGCTCGGTCAGCAACACGCCGAAGAGCTCGAGCTGGTTGGGATCGTGCAGCTGCCCGTCCGCCTGCTGCGCTTCCACTTCCGCGAGGAGCATGTCCACGGGATCGGGTTCGCCGGCGACCTCATTGAGCCGCTGGATCCAGGGGGCGAGCTCAGGGTCTTCGTCGGGCAGCCGATAGACGGTCTTCTTGAGCTCGATGTGCCGCCAGATGCCGAGCTCGTCGAAGTGCTCCTCGGGCTGGGTGCGCTCGAGGTGATGGCGCGCCGCGTCGTTTTCACCACGGTCATACAGCAGATTGGCGAGATAGATACGCGCCTCGCTGTACTCCGGCTCGATTTCGAGCGCGCGGCGGAGCCAGTAGAGCGCCGCCGCGTCGTGGCCCATCCGGTGAGAGGCGTAGCCGAGGGACGCCGCGGCATCGGGGGAATCGGGGTGCGCCTGGGCGGCCAGGTCGAAGAACCGGTGCGCGGCGGCGAGCAGCCCGTCGCGAAAGAATGCCCGGCCGATCTGCAGCATGAGTTCGTGGTCATCCCCGAAGCCAAGCTGCAGGATGCGCTCGAAGGCCCGCTTGGCGCCTTCCTGATCGCCGAGTTTGAGGCGGGTTTCGCCGACGCCCGCGAGGCCGTCCTCGTGATCGGGATCGAGGGCAAGGGCATGCTCAAAGCTGCGGCGGGCCCAGGCGTAATCCTCCCGGGCGAGGTACGCGTATGCCATCCCGACGTGGAGCTCGATGGAGTGAGGATAAAGGGTGACGCCCTCTCGCAGGATCGCGAGCGCGTCGTCGTACCGGCCTTCGTTATAGAGTTGATGGGCTTGTTCGTCGAAGTCGTCGGAACTGAGAAATGCTTCCGACATCGGTGCGGCCTCCGGCGTGAGGATGACGCAAGGTACGAACGCGGAGAATCCTGAGCAAGCAGACGTCGCCCCGCCGCCCGGCCGAGAGCCGTGGGAGCCATACGTGCGTGCGGGGCTGGTGGTTGACAGGTGCGCCGTTCACCATATCTTACTGACCAGTCAGTTATTAATGGAGTGTGTCGAGTGCCCCGTACCAGACCCCCGGCGCCGCGCTGGCAGCGTCGCCCCGAAGCTCGTCCCGAGGAGATCCTCGACGCCGCCTACGTGACCTTCGGCGAACACGGCTTCGCGCGCACCAAGCTCGACGACGTGGCCCGGAGCGCGGGCGTGAGCAAGGGCACACTCTATCTCTATTTCGACTCGAAGGAAACCCTGTTCCGCGAAATGGTGCGGGCCAAGATCCTGCCGGCGGTCCAGCAGGGCGAGGAGCTGGTTCGCACCTTCGACGGCACCGCGCGCGAGCTGCTGGAAGCCCTCATCCGCCGGATGTGGAACACGGTCCGCACGGCCGAGACGGCCCGGATCGGGCGGCTGGTGCAGTCCGAGCTCGGCAACTTTCCGGAGCTGGCGCGCTTCTACTTCGACGAAGTCATCGTGCGTTCCCGCCGGCTCCTCCAGGCCGCGCTCGATCGCGGCATCGCGAGCGGCGAATTCCGTCGCACGCCGAACCAGTTCGCCACCCGGGCCATCGCATCCCTGCTGGTGCACTCGGGCCAGCACCAGTGCTTCTTCGCCCCGCTCGACCCCAATGCCCTTACCGACGAGCAGGTGCTGGAGGGCGTGATCGACGTGGTACTGAACGGTGTCCTGGTGACGCCGGCCGCTTCCCGACCCGAGGACTGATTTCGATGCGTCATGCGTTCGTGCTGCTCATGGTGCTGGCGTCTCCGCTCGCGGCGCAGACGCCGGACACGGTGGAGCAGATTCCGGCCCGGCTCACCCTGCTCGATGCCATCCGGCTCGGGCGCCAGCGCGGCGTGACGGCGGCCCTGGCCGAGCTGAACGTCCGGGTGGCAAACGCCCGGGCAAACCAGCGCCGCGCCGATCTCCTTCCGACGATCGCCGGATCGGCGGACGTGAGCCGGCGGACGATCAACCTCGACGAGTTCGGCTTTCCCGGCGTCACCGGCGTCACGGACCCGTTCACCCTCTTCGCCTTCCAGCTCCGCGGATCCCAGACGCTCTTCGATGCCGCCGCGCTCAGCCGTCTCCGGGCCGGGCGCGATACGGCAACCGCGGCCACGCTCGACTCTCGCGCCGTCGGCGAAACCGCCGGCGCGATCGCGGGCCTCGTCTACCTCCGCGTCCTGAGCGCCGACGAGACGGTTGCGGCCCGCACCGCCGACAGCGCGGTGGCCGCCAGCCTGCTCGAACAGGCGCGGCAGCTGGTCTCGGCCGGCGTGAGTCCCGCGATCGACGCCACCCGCAGCGAGGTCAGCTTCGCCGCCGTGCGCGCCCAGCTCGAGGTGGCCCGCAACGCCCGCGAGCGCGCCCGGCTCGATCTGCTGCGCGCGCTGGATGCGCCGGCCGACGCTCCCATCCAGCTCGCCGACTCGCTGGTGGGCGGCGAAGTAAATCTCCCGACCGATCCCGCGGCGGCCGTCGCGTTCGCCCGGTCGCACCGGCCGGAGCTCGCGGCCGAGCACGCACGCACCGGCGCGGCAGAGCGGACGCTGCGCGCGATCAGGCTCGAGGCGCTCCCCAGCGTGGCCGTGAGCGGGTATTACGAACAGACCGGCAACAAGCTGAGCACGCTCGCCGGCAGCTACCTGATCCAGCTTGGTGTGCACGTGCCGATTCTCGATGGCTTCCGTCGGCAGAGCCGTGCGGCGGAGCAGAAGTACCGGCTGCAGGCACAGACGCTCCGCGAGCGCGATCTCGGTAACGCGGTCGAGACCGACGCGCGCCAGGCGATTCTCGACCTCGCATCCGCCCGCCAGCAGGTCGAGCTGGCCGGCACCCGGCTGCGGCTGGCCGAGCAGGAGCTTTCGCAGGCGCGGGAGCGCTTCAAGGCCGGCGTGGCCGGCACGGTGGAGACCACCAATGCGCAGACGTCGGTGATCTCGGCGCGCGACGCCCTGATTCAGGCCCACGTCGCTTACGGCACGGCGCGCGTCGCGACCTATCGCGCGCTGGGCGTCCTCTCCGACATGCGCTAGCGGCAACTGACGATGACGAACCAGCGACTGAACCCCACGGACCGAGGAATCTGAAGACGATGGCGACTGAACTGCACGACACGCCGGCGACCGCGCCCCGAGGCATCGCCCCGGCCCCGGCCGAGGCGGCCGCGCCGAAGCGGCGGATCAGCCCGCTGATGATCGCCGGGGCGCTGGCGCTACTCGCGGCACTCTGGGGCGGCAACAAGTATCTGCACGGCCGGAATCACGTCACGAGCGATAACGCGCAGGTGGATGGGCACATCACGCCCATCGCGCCGAAGGTGCAGGCGTTCGTGAGCCGGGTACTCGTCGAAGACAACCAGCACGTGAAGCCGGGCGACACGCTGGTCGTCCTCGACGACCGCGACCTCCTGGTGAAGCTCGCGCAGGCGCAGGCCGACCTGGCCAATGCCCAGGCGTCGGCCGGCACCGGCCGCACCGCCGGCATGGCGGAGGCGCAGGTGCAGGCCAATCGGGCCACCGCATCGGGTGCGAACGCGTCGGTCGGCGCGGCCGAGGCGGCGTATCGCAAGGCCACGGCGGATCTCGAACGCTACCGCGGACTGGCCGCGAAGCAGATCATCGCGGCCCAGCAGCTCGATGCGGCTCAGGCGGCCGCCGACGCGGCGCGCGCCAACCTGGAGGCGGTCCGCCGGCAGGCCTCGGCCAGCGGAAGCAATGTGGCGGTGGCGGCAGCCGGCCTCCGCTCGGCTGAAGCCCGGCTTCAGGCGGCGCAGACGGCGGTGGACAATGCGCGGATCCAGCTCGGATATACCGTCATCACGGCGCCGGCTGACGGCATCATCGCCCGGCGGAAGGTCGAGCCGGGCGAGCTGGTCCAGGTTGGGCAGGCCCTGATGTCGGTGGTGCCGACGAGAGACGTGTGGGTGACGGCGAACCTGAAGGAAACCGAGCTGGCCCGGGTGCGGCCCGGCGATGCGGTCGAGTTCACGGTGGATGCGTACACCGGCATCAAGTTCCACGGCAGGGTCGAGAGCGTGTCGCCGGCGACGGGCGCGCGCTTTGCCCTGCTGCCGCCGGACAACGCGACCGGCAACTTCACCAAGGTCGTCCAGCGGATTCCGGTGCGCATCGGGGTCGACGGCAATCAGGACCCGGCCCATCCGCTGCGGCCCGGAATGTCGGTCGAAGCGACGATCGCGGTGAAGTGAGCCGGGCGTGACCGCTATCGCGTTGCCGCAGGTGCGGCCGCAGCTCAGCCGCGCCGACGTCCATCGGTACCGCTATCTGATCGCCTTCGCGGTGACGATGGCCAGCGTGCTCGAGCTGGTGGATACGAGCATCGTGAACGTCGCCATCCCGCACATGATGGGGAACCTCGGCGCGACGCTCGACGAGATCGCGTGGGTGAGTACCGGCTACATCGTGGCCAATGTCATCATCCTGCCGCTAACCAGCTGGCTCTCCGACCGCTTCGGCCGGCGCAATTACTACACCGGCTCGATCGTGCTCTTCACGGTTGCGTCGTTCTTCTGCGGCAACGCCCACACCCTCGGTGCGCTCGTCGGCTCGCGGGTGGTCCAGGGCATCGGTGGCGGCGCACTGATTTCGACGGCGCAGGCCATCCTGTTCGACGTCTTTCCGCTGCACGAGCGCGGCAAGGCGATGGCCATCTTCGGCATGGGCGTCATGGTTGGTCCGACGCTGGGACCGACCCTCGGCGGCTGGATTACCGACAACTATTCCTGGCCGTGGATCTTCTACATCAACATTCCGCTCGGCGCGCTCGCGGCACTCCTGACCTGGAGGTACGTACCGGAGCCGGCCCAGGCCAACGAAAGGTCCAGCGGCATCGATTGGCTCGGGCTCGCGCTCCTGATCATCGGGATCGGCACGCTGCAGATCCTGCTGGAACGGGGCGAGGCCCGGGGCTGGTTCGATTCGCGCGAGATCACCACTGAGACGGTGATCGCCACCATCGCCATCGTCGGCTTCATCTGGCATGAACTCACCACCGAGCACCCGATCGTGGATCTCAGGATCCTGGGTAACCGGCAGCTCGCCGGCGGCGTGATTTTCGGGCTCATGCTCGGCTTCGCGCTGTACGCCAGCGTGTTCGCACTGCCGGTCTTCCTGCAGAACCTCCTGGGCTACACCGCCTGGGACACCGGCAAGGTGATCCTGCCGGGCGCCATCGCCAGCGCGGTCACGATGGCCGCGATGGGCCGGCTGAGCGGCCGGTTCGATGCCCGCTATCTCATCACGCTGGGCGTGGCGCTGTTCGCCTGGTCCATGTGGCTGCACTATCACTTTACGCTGGACATCGGGATGCACGATCTGCTCTGGCCGATGATTCTCCGCGGCGTGGGGCTCGGCTGCATCTTCGTTCCACTGACCCAGGTGGCGGTGGCCGATCTCCGCCCATCGCAGCTGGCGCAGGGCACCGGCCTCTTCAATCTGTCGCGCCAGCTGGGCGGCAGCTTCGGCATCGCCGTCGCCGCGACCCTGCTCAGCCGGTTCACGGTCACCGCGCGCGAAGCGCTCATCCCGCACGTCACGGCGTCCGACCCGGCGGCGCGGCTCTGGCTCGACAACGTCACCCGGGGCCTGATGCGCCAGGGCGGCTCGCTGGAAGCGGCGCAGCTCAAGGCCTACGCCCTGCTGAACGCGACGGTGCAGCGCCAGGCATCGGTCGTGGCCTTCGAGAAGGTGTTCCTGGTGATGGGGGTCACCTTCGTGTGCGGCCTGCCGCTGCTGCTCATGTTCCGGAAGGGCCGCCCCCTCGGCGGCGCCGGGATGGCGCACTAGCACCGTCGGGTTGCGGCGCTCCGTCGCGACTTTTATACTGCGAAAGCAGTGCGAGTGGCGCTGCGTACTCTTGCCAAGGGTGAAGCGATGCGCTGGACCAAGCCGCAGGCGGAGATCGTTGCGGTGACGCTGGAAGTCACTGCATACGTCGCAACTCTGTAGATCGAACTGGGGCTCGCCATCCGGCGAGCCCTACGTCGTTTCATGAAGCTGATTCTGCTCGGAACCGCGGCCGGCGGGGGTTTCCCCCAATGGAACTGCCGGTGTCCGCCCTGCGTCTCGTCCCGTCGCGATCCCGCGACGGCGCATCCCCGAAGCCAGTCGTCCGTGGCGGTCAGCTCCGATGGCGTGCGCTGGTTCCTGCTGAACGCCTCCCCCGACGTCCGCAGACAGCTGGCGGCGATCCCGCTCGATCAACCGGGCGTGACGCGCCACGTGCCGTTCGAGGGGATCGTACTGACCGACGGCGAACTGGACCACACCCTTGGCCTCCCGCTCCTCCGGGAAGCCCGGCATCTCCAGCTCTACGCCACGAGCGAGATCGAGCATATTCTGGAGCGTGCCTCACGCCTGCTGCCGCTGACCCGCGCGTTCGCGGACGTGCGGGTAACCAGGCTGCAACCTGGCGTGGCCATACCGCTGGCCGACCGTGATGGCGGGGAATCGGGGCTGACGGTGGAGGCGTTCACCGTCGCGGGACACGCGCCGAGGTTCGCGGGCGAGGCGGGTCCCGGCCAGTGTATCGGCGTGCTGATCCGCGACGGCGCGGGGACATCCTGCGCGTACCTGCCTGGTTGCGGCGCGCTCGATGAGCAGCTCATGGGCCGCCTGAGTGAGGCGGCCGTGGTGCTCTTCGACGGCACCTTCTGGCAGGATGACGAACTGATCGCGCTCGGAGTGGGCACGAGAACTGCGCGTGCCATGGGACATCTTCCGATCAGCGGTGACGAGGGCAGTCTTCGCCCGCTCGCGTCACTGCCCGGCAGAGTCGTGTACGTCCATCTGAACAACACCAATCCCGTGCTGATCGAACACTCGTCGGAGCGGGCGCTCGTTGAGGCGGCCGGGATCACCATCGGATACGACGGGATGGAGCTTCGAACGTGAACTCCGGCCTCGCGGCGCCACCCCCACCGCCCATACCCGTGCTCGATCGGCCACTTGCCCCGGACGCGCTCGCCGACGCGCTGCGGGCGTTTGGCACCGCGTACTACGCACATCACCCATTCCACCAGCTCATGCATGAGGGCCGGCTCACGCGGCGCCAGCTCCAGGGCTGGGTCGCCAACCGGCTTGCCTACCAGCGCGCGATACCGCGGAAGGACGCCGCGATTCTCTCGAATTGCCCGGACCCCGATGTCCGACGCGAGTGGCTGCAGCGCATCGTGGATCACGACGGCGCCACCCCCGGCAGCGGCGGGATCGAGATGTGGATCCGTCTCGGGGTCGCGCTCGGCGTGCCGCGTCCGGAGATGGAGGACGAGCGCCACGTGCTGCCAGGGGTCCGGCTGGCCGCCGAATCATACGTGACCTTCTGCCGGACCCGGCCGTGGATCGACGCCGTCGCCGCGTCGCTCACCGAGCTCTTCGCCCCCGGCCTCATGCGCCAGCGGATTGCCGCGTTCGTCGAGCACTACCCGTGGGTGGACCGTGCGGGGCTGGAATACTTCCGGGCCCGCCTCGACCAGGCCCCGCGCGACAGCCAACATGGCTTGCTGCTGGTGCAGGCCCGCTGCACCACCGTCGAGCTGCAGCGACGTGCGTTCGACGCCCTGCGGTTCAAGCTCGAAATGCTCTGGGCCATGATCGACACGATCCACCACGCGTACCGCGATGCCTGAGCCGCTACACGCCGGCGCCGTGCCCTCGCTCTGGCGGCTCGCCCGTCTGGACTTCGACGCGGTTCGCGGCCGGCCCGTCCTCCTCTACCCGGAAGGCGTGGTGTTTCTGAACGAGACCGGTGCCGCCATCCTCGAATTGTGCGACGGGCAGCGTACGCTGGGCGAGATCAGCGGAATCCTCGGCGCCCGATACGAAACCGACGTCGGGTCCGACGTCGCGTCGTATCTCGGCGGCCTGGCCGAGCGGGAGCTCATCGATGTCCGCTAAGCTCCCGACGACACTGCTGGCGGAGCTGACCCACCGCTGTCCACTGCACTGTCCCTACTGCTCCAACCCGCTCGACCTCATCCGGGCGGAGCGGGAGCTGGGCACCGAGGACTGGCTTCGGGTGCTCACGGAAGCGCGTGCGCTCGGTGTGCTGCAGCTGGGGCTCTCCGGCGGAGAGCCGCTGGTGCGGCACGACCTCGAGGCCATCGCCACGCACGCCCGCGGACTTGGCTTCTATACCACGCTGGTCACGTCCGGCCTCGGTTTCACCCGCTCCCGGGCGGAAAAGCTCCGGGCGTCCGGCCTCGAGCACGTCCAGATATCGGTGCAGGATGTGGATACGGAGAACGCCGAGCGCATCGCCGGCGTAAGCTCGGTGCGCCAGAAACGCGCGGCGGCGGCACTGGCGCGGGAGCTTGGGTTCGCCCTGTCACTGAACGTGGTGCTGCACCGTGGGAACCTGGATCGGGTCGGCGGGATCATCGAGCTGGCACTCGAGCTCGGCGCCGACCGCCTGGAGCTCGCCAATACTCAGTACTACGGCTGGGGGTTGCGCAACCGCGCGGCGCTGATGCCGACGCGCGCGCAGGTGCTGGCGGCCGAGCCGGTGGTGCGGGACGCCATGGCGCGGCATCGCGGCAGGATCCGGATCACCTACGTGCTGCCGGATTACTTCGGCATCTTCCCGAAGCCGTGTTACGGCGGGTGGGGGCGCTCCTACATCGTGGTTGCGCCTGACGGAACGGCACTGCCGTGCCACGGAGCCACGGCGATCGATACGATGCAATTCGACAACGTGCGCGCCCGTTCGCTGGAGTGGATCTGGCGCGAGGCGGCAGCGTTCCGGGCCTATCGGGGGGAGGATTGGATGCGGCCGCCATGCCGTGACTGCGCGCGGAAGGCGGTGGACTTCGGCGGCTGCCGATGCCAGGCGTTCACCATGACGGGTGATGCGTCCAGCACCGACCCGGTTTGCGCGCTTGCCCCCGATCGCCCGCTCGTCGATGCCGCCCTCGCCGAGGACGCCGAGGTGCCCGCGTACCGGTACCGCGGCTACGAACAGCCGGCGGCCGCGTCGGGCTCCCGCTCGAGCGTGATGCGCTGAACGATGCGGGACCGGACCGGGTAGCGGAGGCCCTTGCCCGCCGGCACATCCGTCTCGACCGTCACCCGGCGAAACCGCCGGACGAGTCCTTTCACCGGATCCCAGGTGAATTCTCCGGTTTCGCTGATGGACTGTCGCACTGCAATCGCGACCGTGTCACCCGGCGCGGTGAGGGTCGTGTCCCGACGGGTGGCCCGGCGCTCAAGCCGAAAGCGCAGAAGCGCACCGCCGGCACCGACGCTGTCTCCCAGACGCTCGATCTCGATGTCACCCGCCCGCCAGCTCTCCCCCGGCCGCAAGGCGCGCGGCGGCAGCAGGGGAAGGAGATCGGCGAAGGCGTTGCGGAGATCGGCGAATTCAGCGACCTCGGGCGGCACAAATGGAGTGGCCAGGGCGGTGAACAGTCCGGCAGCAGTGAGCACTCCGCGGTAGCGCCCGCCCACGATCCCGTCGGTATCCGGTGAGCGCACGTCGTCGCCGGTCGTGCGCGAGAGCGACAACGAGTCGAACCAGGCTTCGATGCGGGTCCCCGAGTCACCGGCGGCGGCACCGCGGACCGACCACCGCGCGAACCGCGCCCCCCTGTCGTCGCGAGGACGGCCACCCGATTCGCCATGAATCTCGCTCTCGACCCGTTCGGTGAACCGGACGCACGCGAGGCGGCTGGCGTCGTAGGCCGGGACGGACTGCGCTGCCGCCCTGCCGAACCCGAGCGAACCAAGCGCCAGGGCCAGCGCCCCCTGTCTCAGCATGGCCCCCCGCTCCGTCGCTACTCCCCGTCCATGAACGGGTAGCGATAGTCCATCGCCGGAGCGAGCGTTTCCTTGATGCTCCGCGGCGACACCCAGCGCAGCAGGTTCAGGATCGACCCCGCCTTGTCGTTGGTGCCGCTGGCGCGCGCGCCGCCGAACGGCTGCTGCCCCACGACCGCACCGGTCGGCTTGTCGTTGATGTAGTAGTTGCCGGCCGCGTGACGCAGCGCGCGATCCGCCT
Organism: Gemmatimonadales bacterium; assembly: GCA_038321865.1. Classification (GTDB taxonomy): domain Bacteria; phylum Gemmatimonadota; class Gemmatimonadetes; order Gemmatimonadales; family GWC2-71-9; genus JAICUF01. Next base: position 32,030 of record JBBQFH010000004.1, on the reverse strand, counting down.
CGAGCAGCGCCCCGCGATCCTGGGCGAACACCGCGCCGGTCAATGCGTACGGACTGGTCTCGTCGACCAGCGTCAGCGTCTCCGCCCACCGGCGCTCAGGATAGACGTACACCGTCAGGACCGGCCCGAACACTTCTTCGCACATGAGCCGATACCGCGGATCCTCCACCTGGAGGAGGGTCGGCTCGACGAACCAGCCGACGGAATCGTCGGTGCCGCCGCCGGCCACGAACGTCACGCCCGAATCCATCCGGGCCTGATCCAGGTATCCCTTGATGCGGGCGTAGGCGCGCTGGTCGATCACTGCGCCCATGAAGTTCCGGAAATCGGCCACGTCACCCATCCTGATGGTGCCGATCATGTCCGTCATCCGCTGCTTCACCGCGGGCCAAAGCGAATCCGGGATGTAGGCTCGTGAGGCGGCGCTGCACTTCTGCCCCTGATACTCGAATGCGCCACGCACGAGGGCCACGGCCAGCGCATCGACGTCCGCGCTCGCGTGGGCAACGACGAAATCCTTTCCGCCGGTTTCTCCCACCAGCCGGGGATAGCCATGGTAGCCGTCGAGGTTGTTGCCGATCGTCTTCCAGAGGGAATGGAACACGGGCGTCGAGCCGGTGAAGTGGATGCCGGCAAGCATACGGTCGGCGAGGACCGCATTGCTGATCTCGACGGCACTGCCCGGGAGGAAATTGATCACGCCCGGCGGAAGCCCCGCCTCCTGCAGCAGCTGGAAAAAGCGATAGTTGCTCAGCGCGGCAGTTGCCGCCGGCTTCCACACCACCGTGTTGCCCATCAGCGCGGGCGCGGTGGGCAGGTTGCCGCCGATGGCGGTAAAGTTGAACGGGGTGATCGCGTACACGAACCCTTCGAGCGGGCGGTGGTCCATCCGGTTCCAGATGCCCGGAGACGAGGCCGGTTGCTCGCGGTAGATCTGCTCGGCGAAATGCACGTTGAAGCGCAGGAAGTCGATCAACTCGCACGCGCTGTCGATTTCCGCCTGAAACGCCGTCTTGCTCTGGCCCAGCATGGTGGCCGCGTTGACGATCGCCCGGTGCGACGATGCCAGCAGCTCGGCGGCCTTGAGGAATACGGCCGCGCGGTCCTCGAATCGCCAGCTGGCCCATTCGCGCTGGGCCTCGACGGCCGAGGTGACCGCGGCCCGGATCGCGCCGGCGTCGGCCTGGTGGACCTGGGCCAGGACCTGCCGGTGCGCGTGGGGGGAGACAACGTCCACCAGCCTCCCGCTGCGCAACTCCTCGCCGCCGATGACGACCGGAATCTCCGCCTGCTCCGAGCTCATGAGCTTGAGGGCCGCCTTGAGCGTGTCCCGCTCGCGGCTCCCCGGGGCGTAGGAGAGCACCGGCTCGTTGATCGGGCGTGGAATGTTCGGCGTGCCGCTCATCGTGTCACCGCTGCTCGGGTTCGGGATGTGAGGGCGCAAAGATAATCGGGACCGATTCGTGGATCGTCACGTCCACCTCGGTACCCGGCTCCGGCGGCAGTGCGCCCGGGAGGACCGGCACCTCGATGCGCGTGCCGCCCGCGGTGCCGATCACCTGCAGCTGCCGTCCGGTATCGAGCACGCGCTCGACGCGCAGCACCACCCTGGGCGCGCCGTCCACGGTCGCCCCGAGGCGGAAACCCCCCGCCGGGACCGCGAGTTCCCGGTCACCCACACGCAGGACCGCATAGCCGAGCAGCGCAGCGGTATCCGCGTCCGGTGGCGCGGCGTGAAGCGCGCGCTTCGAACCGGCCGCCAGCACCCTTCCTTCCGACAGCACGACCAGGTGGTCCGCCAGGCGTAACGCCTCGTCGCGATCGTGCGTCACGAGAATCGTCGTCGTCGCGAATCGCTCGAGGAGGGCGGGCAACTCGTCGAGCAGCTGCGCGCGGGAGGCGCGGTCGACCCCGGCCAGGGGCTCATCGAGCAGCGTCACCGGCGCCTCGAGCGCCAGCGCCCGCGCCAGGTTCACCCGTTGCGCCTCGCCGCCGGACAGCTCGTGCGCCGAGCGCTCGAGCAGCCCAGTGATCGTGCATTCGCGCGCTGCGGCGGCGACGCGGAGGTCGCGCTGCGCCGGCGGTATCCGCTGCAGGTCGAGACCGAGGGCCAGGTTGCGGCGCACGCTGCCGCGAATGAAAACGGCGGACTGGAAGGCGTACGCGATCGGCCGCCGCGCGGTGTGGCCGGGCGCCCCGCCGATGCGGACCTCACCTCTCGTTGGCCGCTCGAGGCCGGCGATCGCCCGGAGGAGCGTGGTCTTCCCCGCGCCGTTAGGGCCGAAGATCGCGGTGGTGCTGCCTTCCCCGAATGTGAGCGAGGGGACGTCGAGCACCAGGCGCCCTCGCCGCACGACGCGCAGGTCATGCACCGTGACGTCCATCAGCGCGTCCCGACGGCGCAGCTCACTGGCGGCGCTGCTGGGCGACGGTCAGAAAGCCGTTTACCGCGAACGTCAGGCCCAGCAGCACCAGTCCCAGCGCCAGCGCGAGGCCGAGCTCTCCCCGGCCGGTGGCGGTGACGATCGCGGTCGTCAGGACCCGGGTGTCACCCTGGAGATTCCCGCCGACGATCATGGAGGCGCCGACCTCCGACACCACGGCGCCGAAGGCGGCCATCACCGCGGCAAGCAGCCCCAGCCGGACTTCGCGGCTGATCAGCCAGATGGTGCGGAGCCGCCCCGCGCCCAGTGTCGTGAGCAATTCCGGCAGCTCCGGCGGCAGCGACTGGATCGCCGCGGACGTCACGCCGATCACCACCGGCGTCGCGATGATGAATTGCGCCAGGACCATCGCTTCCTTCGTATAGATCAGACCCCACGCCCCGAGCGCGCCGCTTCGCGCCAGCACCAGCCAGACGACGAGGCCCACCACGACCGGGGGCAGGCCCATGCCGGTGTTGACCGCGGTCACGACCAGGGTGCGACCCGGGAACCGGGCACGCGCAAGCGCATAGCCGAGGGGCACGCCCACCAGCATCGCCGCCAGCGTAGCCAGCGCGGAGATGGCGAGTGTCCGGAGGACAATGCCCCAGATCTCGGGGTCGGTTGCGCTGCGCCCAGGCCCCGACCGATCGGCGGGCGCCCGAGCGCCCACGGACGCGTCGGGGGTGAACAACGGCTCGCCGTACCTGGCCCGCCCGAACCGGCCGATCAACTGCTGCGTCCCCGAGGCAGTGAGAAACCGCACGAATGCGCGCGCCTCGGCGGCATGAGCCGCCGGATGCAGAATCGGGCTGACGATGTACGCATGATAGATGTTGCGAAGCCGCGCATCCCCCTCGACCAGGACCACCAGCGCCAGACGGGATCGAAACGCGAGGTAGGTGCCCCGGTCCGTGAGCGCGTAAGCACGATGTGCATCCGCGATCAGGAGCGTGGCCCCCATGCCCTGACCGGTACGTTCCCGCCGAAGCACCGAATCGGGAGACAAGCCGGCCGCTCTCCACAGCTCGAGTTCCTTCGCCTCGGTGCCGGAACCGTCACCCCGGGACACGAACGAGCCGCGCGCCGCGATAGCACGGAGCGCCGTATCGAGCCCACCGGCCGAACCGGCTCCCGCCGGATCTCCCGGCGGGCCGACGATCACGAAGTCGTTGTGCATGATGAGCTGGCCACCGGTGAGCTCGCCGCGTTCCACGTAGCGGCGCTCGAGGCCCGGGGCATGCACCAGCACGGCGTCGGCGTTGCCCCGCGCCGCCATGTCGAGCGCGGCGCCGGTTCCGACCGCGATCACCTTGACGGCGATCCCGGTCTGCCGGTGGAACAGCGGCACCAGGGAATCCAGGATGCCGCTGTCCTGGGCGCTGGTCGTCGTGGCGAGAATCATCGATCGAGCCGGCGGCGAGCGCCCGCAGCTCGTCGAGGCCGCCAGCAGGAAGAGCACGAGCGCGGGCGGGAGGGACCGAAGTCCGTTCATGACGCGGGATGCAGCATGGTGGCGAAAATCTCTCGCCGGCCGTTGGAGAAGGCAAATCCCGGGACACAATGGCCGCAGCCGGTCGCCCCGGCTCGTGGGCTGGGGTAACTTTGGCCTGGCCCCGGCGGGACGCGCCCGGCGAAACCCGCCCCGCCCGCTCCCCGTCAGTGGAACGGATTTCGCACCGGTCCGGCTATTCACGATCATGAAGGATGGAGCATGACGCTGGTCGCCGGCAACGTACCGCAGGCCGAACAGGTGCCACGAGCGCGCAGCGGGCCGTTTCTCGGCCTGTCCGCGCTCGATCGCCTGACCCTGCTGTATGTCGCGGCGGCGTCGGTGCTGCTGGTCGCGCACGTCAATAACTGGCGCGATGCCCGACCGACCCGCTGGGAGACCGAGTGCCTGATCGCATCGCACCTCCTGGCGCTGCTGTTCGCGCTGCTCGCCCCGGTCGTCCGCGACCGCTCGCGCACCGAGGATTCGTTCGTCGCCGAGTGGTATCCGGTGATGGTGATGGTGGGGTTGTATGCCGGGGTGGGGCTGTTGAACACGGGGGCCAGCGGGTCGAGCACCGTCGCGTTCGATTACGTGGTTCAGCGGTGGGAGCTGGCGGTGTTTGGACGGCAGGTCGCCTACGACTGGATCCGGGCCATGCCCTCACCGGGTCTCTCCTGGGTGCTGCACCTCTCCTACCTGTCGTACTACTTCCTGGTCGTCGCCGCGCCGGCAGGGCTCTGGCTGCTCGCCCGGCGACAGGCCGCACGTCAGGCCATTTTCGCGATCTCGCTGACGTTTTTCGCCTGCTACCTGGCCTTTCTGCTCTTTCCGGTGGCCGGGCCCCTCTATGAATGGCCGCTACCCCACAACGCCGCCTCGGAGGTGTGGCCGGCGCGGGTTGTGCATTTCCTGCTCACGCGGGCCGACGCCTGGGGCTCCGCGTTCCCGTCGAGCCACGTGGCGGCCAGTGTCGTCGCCACCATTTTCGCTTACCGGGGCTCACGCCGCCTCGGGCTCGTCCTTGCGGTTCCGACGATCGGCATCGTATTCGCCGTGGTGTACGGCCAGATCCACTACGGGGTGGATGCGCTCGGCGGTCTCGCCGTCGCGCTCGCGGTGGCGGTCGTGACCCCTCGTCTCTGTCGCGGTCGCTGCGTCAGAAGGTGCCGGTCCACTGGAGTGTGGCCGTCCCCGTCGGAGTCAGAAGCACCCCAGGCGGCTTGAGCCCGAAGATCCGCCAGTGGCCGTTGACCAGCTTGGCCGAGGCGATGCCGAGCACCGCACCCGCGACGGTGTCGCTGAACCAGTGGCGATTGTCGTTGATCCGTGAGTAGGCGGTGCCGACGGCGAAGGTGTAGAGCAGCACCTGCAGCGGCACGCTGTGTACGTCGTCGGCCAGGGACGTGGCGATGGCGAACGCCGCAGTGGTGTGGCCGGACGGCATCGACCCGCGCGTCTGGATCCCCGCGGAGTCCTTGAGCGAGGTGAAGGGGTGGAACTTGAACGCGCCCACGCCCTCGTTGGGCCGCGAGCGTCCCACCAGCATCTTCGTTCCCCCCATGACGATCGCCGACACCCCGACCGCCGCGACCATGCGCCCGCCGGCGCGCTGGATGTCCGCACTGCCGGCCGCGACTCCGACGGCGAGCACGCCAAGACTGACGCCGGCGTAGTAGATGGGCTCCCCTTCCTGGCGGAAGACCGAGGAGATATTGTCGCTGGTCTTGGAACGATGCCGCTGGGCCCAGCGCTGGATCGGCTCGTCGACCGCAGTGAGCGCCGCGACGCCGGCCACGGCGCCGGCGACTTCGTACCACCGGATCACATGCGCGGTGGCGACGACCTCCTGCCGCGCCTCCTTCTTGATCGTATCCTTGATCGCGGTAATCGTCGAATCCCGCTGGGCCTTTTTGGCCGAATCCGGCACCTGCGCAGTTGCGGAGCCGATGGCAGTCGAGGCGAGGAGGGCGGTGATGGTGACGGACATCACCAGGCGATAAAGCGGCCGGGACGATTTCGTGAGACCCAGGGGCACGGTGCGCTCCAGTTGAAGTGATGCGCCGACACTGGCGGCGACCGATCAATACAAGCTAACATCCACCCTCAACGATGTGCCGAGCGTCACGCGCACCACTTTCGATACGACCCCGAACCACAGGACCGTTGATGACCCGGCTCCCCGTCCTGCTCACCATCACGCTCGTGCTGACCGCGTGCCCCTCCTATGACGAGTATCCCAAGCTGCGCAGCCAGCAGGGATATGTGCCGGCGGATCAGTACGCGCGGTACGGCTCGGAGCAGGCCGAGGCGATGGCGATCGCCCGCGAGTTCGGCCGCGCCTTCCAGGGCGAATCGCGCGCCGATTACGTGGCGCAGGCCGATGCCGCGGTGAAGTACGCACGAACGCTGCCCGACGTCACCAACATCACCGCCGATTCGCTGGGACACCGGCTGACGATCCAGTTCCGGAGCGGCTGGCGCACGATGGTGCTCCCGATCGACGACGGCAAGCGTGGCAGCGAGACCGCCAACCTCCCGCGGGCAGCCGCGGCGGCCGCACCGCGCTGAGCTGACGCCGCCGCATCCGCCGGCGGCCACCACCATCGCATCCCGGGGGCGATCATGCCACCCCAATCGACCGCCCCTTCGCCCGAGCTGCTGTACCTGCTCTCGGCCGACGAGGAAGACTTCCAGGCCGCATGCGCCGACCTGCTCCCCGCCGACATCGCCGAGGCGCTCAACGCCCTGCCGGTGGAAGCGGCCGCGCGGGTCGTCGCCGCGTTGCCGTTCCATCGCGGAGTCCAGCTCCTGGACGAGCCGGAGCTCGAGCGGCGCGGCGACATCTTCGAGCAGCTGGAACAGTCCCAGGCCGGCCCCCTGCTCGAAGCGATGTCTGCCGACCAGCAGGTGGAGCTCTTCCGCGAGCTCGGCCCCGACGCGCGTGCCCGGCTCATCCACGTCCTCACCGCCCCCACCCGCGATGCGCTGAAGCTCCTGCTCCGCTTCCCGCCGACGAGCGCGGGGGGCATCATGACCACCGAATTCGTCGCGGTGCCGGCGGAATGGACCGCCGAGCGGGTCAAGAGCTACATCAGCGCGGTCGGCGAGGCGAAGGAGACGGTATACGCCATCTACGTGCAGGACCCCGCGACGCAGCGGCTGCTGCACGTCGTGTCGCTTCGCGAGGTGATGATCGCGCCGCCCGACCGCCCGATCATCCGGGTCGGCGACGTGCGGAAGCCGCTCTCGGTCCGCGCCACGACCGATCGGGAGGACGTCGCCCGGCTGATATCGAAGTACAATCTGCTGGCCATCCCCGTCCTCGACGACGGCGGCCGCATCCTCGGCATCGTGACGGTGGACGACATCATCGATGCGCTGATTCGGGAGCAGACCGAAGACGTGCAGAAGTTCGGCGGCATGGAGGCGCTCGACGAGCCCTACATGCAGATCGGCTTTGGCGCGATGATCAAGAAACGGGCGGGGTGGCTCTGCGCGCTGTTTCTCGGCGAGATGCTCACGGCGACGGCGATGGGGCACTTCGACCGGGAAATCAGCCGCGCCGTCGTCCTGGCGCTGTTCATGCCGCTGATCATCAGCTCGGGCGGCAACTCCGGCTCACAGGCCACGTCCCTCATCATCCGCTCGCTGGCCCTCCGCGAGGTGACGATCCGTGACTGGTGGCGTGTGGCGGTCCGGGAGCTCCCGGCCGGCCTGGTACTTGGCGTGATCCTCGGCGCCATCGGCGTGCTCCGGATTCTGCTCTGGCAGCTCGCCTCCGACCGGCACTGGGCAGTGATCGGATATGACTACGGCCCCCACCATCTGCTCATCGCGCTGACGGTCGGGTTCTCACTGATCGGCGTCGTGACGTTCGGCTCGCTGACGGGATCCATGTTGCCGTTCATTCTCCGGCGGCTGGGCTTTGATCCCGCGAGCGCGTCGGCCCCGTTCGTGGCCACGCTGGTGGACGTGACCGGCCTGATCATCTACTTCTCGGTGGCCTTGTTGATGCTGCGGGGTACGCTTCTCTAACCGATGGAGAACCGGAGATGACGGACACGACCGCGGTAAAGCCCGACGAACCGGGGCTGTCTGACCTGGTCGAGATCTACTACGCCCCGAAGGCGGTGTTCGCCCGGCGTGCCGAGGGCGCCGAGTTCGGGGTGGCGCTGGTCGTCCTCGCCATCGCGATGACCGCCATCTATTACGCGACGCTGTCCGCGATGCAGCCGGTCATGGATGCCGAATGGAAGCGCATGCTGCCGTCCATGATGAAGAAGATGCCGACGGCTCCGCCGGAGATGTTCGACCGCATCAAGGAGGCTGCTCCAAAATGGGCAGGCATCGGGCTGTTTCTCGTCGGCTCGGTCGGCCCGCTGCTTGCCGGCCTGGTGCTGTGGATCGCGTCGAAGGTCGTGGGAATTCGGGAGACGCTTGGCCAGGCCATGATGGTGGCGACCTTCGCGCTCTATCCGATGCTGGTCGAGCTGCTGGTGAACGCGCTCCAGGCACTCGTGTTGCCCGACGGCGCCATCACATCGCGCTACAGCGTCAGCCTCGGCCCCGCCCGGTTTCTCGATTCGTCGGCCGGCATGACGACGATGGCGGCGCTAGGCCACATCGACCTGTTCACGATCTGGATGGCCGCACTGATGGCCATCGGGCTCAAGGTCACGGCCAGGGCGAGCACCGCGCAGGCGGTCAGCGCCGCGGCAATCGTCTGGCTGGTGGGGATGCTGCCGGCGCTGCTCGGCGCGCTCCGGGCCGGCTGACGCGCGTCAGAGCGCAGATGCGCGCACCGCTACCCTGACCTGCCACAGCAGGCGCGCCGATGCAATGCATGCGCGCTGGCGACGAAGCAGCTCGAGGTAGGCGCGGTGGTGCGCGGACGACTCCCGGCACATCTGGCAGGTGCCGACGTGACGCATGATGCTCGCGATGTCTTCGGTGCCCAGCTCGGCATCGAGAAACTCCCAGAGATGTTCCAGCACGTCGGTACAGTCGACGGTCACATCGCGTCTCCCCGGTGGCGTAGGCGGCCGAAGGGGCCGATACGTCGGTGAACAGCGGGCGGGCACGGCGGGTTCCTTCGAGGTTTGCCGCCGCGCCGTCCCGCAGTATTCTCCAGCACCGCCCTCGCATGGAGCCCACCATGACCAGCCGCAGCAAGCTGCTCACTGTCCTCATCGTCGCGGCCTTCGCGGCTTTCCTGCTGTACGGCACGCTGTCGAGCCAGAAAGTCGTGTGCACGGTCGGCGTCGACTTCCGCGGTGCGCGCAACGAGGCGTCGGCGTCGGCCGAAACGGAGAAGGATGCAATGCAGCGGGCTCAGGACACCGCTTGCGGCACCATCTCCAGCGGCATGGATGATCGAATCGCCTGCTCGAACACCGTCCCCTACCGGCGCGCTTGCCGGCCGGCGTAGCCGACGCCGACGTGCCATCCGGCCGTCGGCGTTTTCACTTCCCCCACCCGCTCGCGCTGCTCGTCGCGTGCATCGCGATCGCGGCGGCGCTGACCTACGTGCTGCCCGCCGGCCGCTATCAGCGGCGCGACGACCCGGCGACCGGCCGCAGCATCGTCGTCCCCGGGACGTACGCCCGGGTCGCACCGCAGCCGGTGAGCCCCTTTCAGGCGATCGTCGCGATTCCGAAGGGGCTGGGAGAGGCGGGGTCCGTCGTCTTCCTGGTCTTTCTGGTCGGTGGCGCCTTTGCCGTGGTGGACCGAACCGGCGCCCTGCGGCGCGCCGTAGAGCGCCTGGCCCATGGGCTCGGCCGCCGCGAATCGCTGGTCATTCCGGTCGCCTGCATCGCGTTCGCCATGGGCGGCATCGTGGAGAACATGCAGGAAGAGATCATCGCCTTCGTGCCGATTCTCCTGCTGCTTACCCGCCGGCTCGGCTTCGATGCGGTCACGGCCGTCGCGATGAGCGTCGGGGCCGCGGCCGTGGGTGCGGCGTTCAGTCCGGTGAACCCGTTCCAGGTGGGGATCGCCGAGAAACTGGCGCAGCTCCCGCAGCTCTCCGGCTGGCAGTTTCGCACCGCCACGCTCGTCCCGGCGCTCGCGCTGTGGATCTGGGGCACGATGCGATACGCGGCTCGCACCCGGACGACGCCAGACGCCGCGTCAGTGCCAGCGGCCGACGCGGCCGGCCTCGGTCGTCACGGCGTGATCCTGGCGATCGTCGGCATCACGTTCGTCGTCCTGGTGGTCGGCATCCTGAAGCTGGGGTGGGATTTCGACCAGATGTCCGCCCTGTTCTTCCTGATGGGTGTGGCCGCCGGGCTGGCCGGTGGCCTCGGCATCAGCGGAACTGCGGCGGCGTTCGCCGAGGGATTCGCTTCGATGGCCGGCGCGGCAATGCTGATCGGCTTCGCCCGCGCGATCACCGTCGTCCTGGAACAGGGCCAGATCCTGGACACGATCGTCCATGCGCTCTTCCTGCCCATCGCGGGACTGCCCATCGCGGTCTCCGCGGTCGCGATGGCGGCGATGCATGTAGCCATCCATGTGCCGGTGCCCAGCGTGAGCGGGCAGGCGGTGCTCACGCTGCCGATCCTGGTTCCCCTCTCCGACCTGCTCGGCCTCTCCCGGCAGATGACGGTCTTCGGCTACCAGATTGGCGCCGGACTTTGCGACCTGATGACGCCGACCAACGGGGGGCTCATGGCCGTCCTTGCCGCCGCCGGCGTGCCCTACGGACGATGGTTTGGATTCGCACTTCGCCTGTTCGCCGGGCTGTTCCTGCTCGGGATCGTCGGTCTGATCGTGGGCATCGCGGTCAGGGTGTGACGGCCTCCCGCCCTGTCCTCGCCGAAGCTGGGTGAGCGTCCCCACAGCGAGCTCGTCGCGAAAGTGGCATTAGTGTTGCACAGCTCGGGCGCAGCCGGGACCTTTCCACCTGGAAAGCGGGTTATTAAGCCATGAACGAGATGACGATCCGCGCGATGGACCAGGATGAGGACTTCGCGCACTGGCTGCAGGAGCTGCTCGATCTCGAAGCGAGCGCCGAGGGGCTTCCGTCCCCGTCGGACGACTGCTATCTGGTGCTCAGTAACGAGATCGGCGACTGGATCGGGGGGCTGCGCTACTCGATGCGCGGCGGCGTTGCCCACCTGATCGACCTGGTGGTGACCCCCGCCGAGCGGCATCAGGGCCATGCCCACCGGCTGCTGGAAGCGTTCGAGGTCAGAGTGTCCGAAGACGACGCGCATCTCGCCGAATTCTGGACGGATGACTTCCGGGCCGAGGGCCTGCTTGGTGCCATGGGCTGGCGTCGCGTGCTGGAACGGCCCGGCTACATCGGTGGCCGCACCTGGGCGCTGATGGAGAAGCGGTTCGACGGGACTGAGCGCTAGGTCGCCGTCGGGTCAGGAGTTGGCGAAGCGGGGACCTGCCTCATTAGTTTGTGAGCAGGTCCTTTTTTGCTGCGTCCCCTAGGCGGGGCTTCTGCCCCAGTGAGCATGCATGAGCATCACCGAATCCGCCCGGGAACTCTACTCCAAGGTGGAAGTGTTGCGCGACCTGGAGGGCAAGGTCCGCGAGATGATGGCGGCTCACGAGGCCAAGCGCGAGCTGTGGTTCCCGGCCGACCTGCTGGGCCCGCCGCCAGACACCTGTCCGGATGAGCACCTGGCGACGCTTCGCAAGCGGGCGGAAGGGATCCCCGACTCCGCCCGGGCCGCCCTGGCGCTGAACCTGCTCACCGAGGAAGGACTGCCGCATTTTCACCGCCTGCTGGCGGTCTATCTGGGTGAGGACAGCCATTGGCAGGCCTGGAACAACCTCTGGACCGCGGAGGAAGATCGGCACGGCCAGATTCTCCACGATTATGCGCGGGACGCACGGCTGTTCGACCAGCGCAAGATCGAGGAGATGCAGTTCGAATACCTGCGGGCCGGCTTCAATCCCGCCTGGGATCACGATCCCTATCGTGTCTTCGCGTACACGACGGTACAGGAGCGTGCCACCCAGTTCTCCCACAGCGAGACCGGCCGGCTGATCGGCCAGTACGAACCGCTGCTGGGGGAGGTCCTGGGATATGTCGCGCGGGAGGAGGCGCGGCACTTCACGTTCTACCGGACCGTCTTCGACGAGATCCTCCAGCGCGACCCGGATCAGGCGCTGCATTCGGCGTCCTTCATTCTGCCCAGCATCGACATGCCCGGACTCACGATCCCGGGATACAAGGAGTTCGCGGAGGTGATTCGCCGGGCCGGCATCTATGGCCCCCGTGACTACCTGCGGATCGTCCAGGAACAGATCCGCTACTGGAAGATCGAGAGCCTGACCGGATTGAACGAGCTCGGCCGGAAGGCGCAGGAAAAGATTCTGGGTGTGCCGGACCGCCTCCGCCGCATCGCCGACATCATGGAGACCCGCAGCCGGGCCAAGACCTTCAGCTTCCCGGTGGTGTTCAGCCGCGAATTCGCGATGGAATGAGGCGCTTGCCCCGCGGCTGCGTGCTGCTGCTGGCCCTGCTCGCGGGTTGCCGCACAGGCGGCACCGGAGGGGCCCGCGCGGCAGGCACACCGGCACAGACGCCGGAGCAGGATGCCCAGGTCCTGGGCCGCCGCATTTTCGAACTGATCGACCGCGCCGCCGATTATCGTGCGTCCCACCGCGGCCGCTATCCCCTGACCGTGGCCCAGATGGGCATCGACTCGCTGACACCCGCCACAGCGGCGCGGCTGTCCACCCGGGACAGCACGCTCACCGTCACCGTCGAATTCCGTCACCCGGAGACTCACGCGCTCGCGTCGTGCACCGCCGGCACCGACGTGCTCGAGTCGGCGGCGCTGAACGAGGGCCGGTTCTCCACGGTCTGCACCACGCCGGACGGCCGCGTCCAGCCCCTCCAGGTCGACGGGCAGAGCCGCTGACCGCGTGACACCCATCGCGGCGCTCTACCTTGCCCTCCGTGCGCTCGTCGTGGCCGCGCTGGTGTTTGCCCTCGTGGTCGCGGGCACCCATTGGGCGGTCCGGCGTCAGCGGCTCAACGCATTCGCGGCCTGGCCGCGCTTCGTCCGGCGCCTGAGCGATCCGGTTCTCCACCCAATCGAGCGGCGCATCGCACGAATGGGCGGCAACCCGCAGGATGCACCGCTCTGGCTGCTCGGGCTGGTGATCGCGGCGGGACTGGTGCTGCTCTGGCTGCTCGGGCTGGCCATCGGACTCGTAGCGATGCTCGCCGGTCTCGCGCAGTCGGGCCCCGCGGCGTGGGTGCTGACCGCGACACGCGCCGCGTTCGTGATCGTCGAGGCTGCGCTCGTGGTGCGGGTCGTGGCGTCCTGGCTGGGAATGGGCCGCCTCAACCGATGGATCCGGCCCGCGTACGTGTTGACCGACTGGCTGGTCGAACCGCTCAAACGGCTGCTGCCGCCACTCGGTCCGCTCGACCTGAGCCCCATGGTCGCGTGGATCCTGCTGTCATGGCTGCTTCAGCCGATCGTGCTGAGCCTGCTCCGCCGACTCGTGCTGACGCCCTGACGGCGCACCGGGGGTCGCGGTGGCGCGAGCCCTGCGGCTCCGCGGACAGGCGACCCTGCCGACGGCGCAGGATCGATGCTAGATTGAGGAAACAATTGCTCCGTGGTCATTTGCGCCTATTGCGGCCACGTTAAACAATCGCTAAAACGCCCCTGCCCGGAGCCGTTTTAGCTCCGGGATTTTTCTTTTTTGGGAGATCGGCCCGTGTCGAGTCCGGCCACCGCATCCGCCGCATCGATCCGCACACGTGCCGAGCGCCTGGCCGAGCTCGAACCGCTGCTCGCGCATCGCGTGCTGGTGCTGGACGGCGCGATGGGCACCATGATCCAGAGTTACGACCTCGGTGAAGCCGACTATCGTGGCGAACGGTTCGCGCAGTCGGCCCGTGACCTCCGCGGCAACAGCGACCTGCTGTCGCTGACGCAGCCCGCCATTATCGGCGCGATCCACCACGCCTACCTTGACGCGGGCGCCGATATTCTCGAGACCAACACCTTCACCGCCACCACCGTGGCCCAGGCGGACTACGGTCTCGAATCGCTCGCCTACGAGCTGAACGTGGCCGGCGCGCGTATCGCGCGAGCCGCGGCCGATGCCGCCGAAGCGGCGGAGCCCGGGCGTCCGCGTTACGTGGCGGGGGTGCTGGGTCCCACCAATCGAACCGCGTCCATCTCGCCCGACGTCAACAATCCGGGATTCAGGGCGGTCTCGTTCGCCGAGCTGGTCGAGTCGTACGCGGAGGCGGTTCGCGGCCTGCTGGACGGCGGTGCGGATCTGCTGCTGGTCGAGACCATCTTCGACACGCTCAACGCCAAGGCGGCGCTGTACGCGATCGATGCGCATTTCACCGAGCACGGCCTCCGGGTCCCGGTGATGATCTCGGGCACCATCACCGACGCGAGCGGGCGGACCCTGTCGGGCCAGACGACGGAAGCCTTCTGGAATTCCGTGGCGCACGCGCGGCCGCTGAGCATCGGCCTCAACTGCGCCTTGGGAGCCCGGCAGCTGCGGCAGTACGTGCACGAGCTGTCCCGGATCGCGCCCACGTACGTCAGCGCGCATCCGAACGCCGGGCTGCCGAACGAGTTCGGCGGCTACGATGAGAGCCCCGAATTCATGGCCGGCCTGATCGGTGAGTTCGCGTCCAGCGGGCTGGTGAACATCGTCGGCGGCTGCTGCGGTACGACGCCGGCGCACATTTCGGCGATCGTGGCGGCCGTGCGCGGCGTGACCCCGCGCGCCCTGCCCGACGTGCCGCGGCGCACTCGCCTTGCCGGACTGGAGCCGCTGACGATCGGGCCGGAGAGTCTCTTCGTGAACGTCGGCGAGCGCACCAACGTGACCGGCTCCAGGCGGTTCGCCCGGCTGATCCTGAACGGCAGCTACGAGGATGCGCTGCAGGTGGCGCGGCAACAGGTCGAAAACGGGGCCCAGATCATCGACATCAACATGGACGAGGCGATGCTCGACTCCCGCCAGGCCATGGTCACGTTCCTGAACCTCATGGCGGCGGAGCCCGACATCAGCCGGGTGCCCGTCATGCTCGACTCCTCGAAATGGTCGGTGATCGAGGCCGGGCTCGCCTGCCTGCAGGGCAAGGGCGTCGTGAACTCCATTTCCCTCAAGGAGGGAGAGGATGAATTCATCCGCCAGGCCTCGCTGGTGCGCCGGTATGGCGCGGCCGTGATCGTCATGGCATTCGACGAGGAGGGCCAGGCCGATACCGCGGAACGGAAGGTCGCGATCTGCGACCGCGTGTACCGGATTCTGACGGAACGCGCCGGGTTCGCGCCGGAGGACATCATCCTCGATCCGAACATCTTCGCCATCGCCACCGGCATCGAGGAGCACAACAACTACGCCGTCGACTACATCGAGGCGACCCGGCGGATCAAGGCGATGCTGCCGCATGCGCTGGTGAGCGGAGGCGTCAGCAACGTGTCGTTCGCGTTCCGCGGCAATGATCCGGTGCGGGAGGCGATCCACTCCGTCTTTCTCTATCACGCCATCGAGGCGGGGATGGACCTCGGCATCGTCAACGCCGGCCAGCTCGCGATCTACAGCGACATCGAGCCGTCCCTGCTCCAGCTGGTCGAGGATGTCGTGCTCAACCGCCGCCCGGACGCAACCGACCGTCTTCTGGCCGCCGCCGACACGGTGCGCGGCAAGGCCATGGCGGGCCCCGGGGCGGATCTCGAGTGGCGCGACGCGCCGGTCAACGCACGACTGACCCACGCGCTGGTCGAGGGGATCGCGGACTACATCGTGGAGGACACCGAAGAGGCGCGGCTGCTGGCGGCGCGCCCGATCGAGGTGATCGAGGGCCCGCTCATGGATGGCATGAACGTCGTCGGCGACCTCTTCGGCGCCGGCAAGATGTTCCTGCCCCAGGTGGTGAAGAGCGCGCGCGTGATGAAGAAGGCCGTGGCGCACCTGATTCCGTTCATCGAGGCGGAAAAGGACGCCGGCGCGGTCTCGAAGGCCAAGGGCAAGGTTCTCTTGGCCACCGTCAAGGGGGACGTGCACGACATCGGCAAGAACATTGTCGGCGTCGTCCTGCAGTGCAACAACTACGACGTCATCGACCTCGGCGTCATGGTGCCGGCGTCGAGGATCCTGGAAACGGCGCGGGCGGAGAAGGTCGATATCATCGGCCTGAGCGGGCTGATCACGCCATCGCTCGAGGAAATGACGTTCGTCGCCAGCGAGCTGGAGCGCGAGGGGCTCTCGCTCCCGCTGCTCATCGGCGGGGCGACCACGTCGCGGGTGCACACGGCGGTCAAGATCGAGCCGCGCTACACGCGTGGGCCCACGATTCACGTCGTGGACGCATCCCGCGCGGTAGGGGTCGCCAGCAATCTGCTCAGCGATACGCTCCGCGATGGCTACGTCGAGGGAATGCGGCAGGAGTATGTCACGCTCCGGGCGGAGCGCGGCGACCGCCAGGCAGACGAGCGGCGGCAGCCGATCGCGGACGCCCGTCGCAACCGGCTCGCCATCGACTGGTCGGCCCTCACGCCTCCGGTGCCGGCTTTTACCGGCGTGCGGGCGCTCGACGACTACCCGCTCACCGAGCTGATCGAGCGCATCGACTGGACGCCGTTCTTCCAGACCTGGGAGATCGCCGGGCACTATCCGGCCGTGCTCGACGATCCGCTGGCCGGCAAGGCGGCCACCGCGCTCTTCACCGACGCGCAGGCGATGCTGCGGCGGCTCGCGGCGGAGAAACGGCTGCGTGCCCGGGCGGTATTCGGCTTCTTCCGGGCCAACAGCATCGGCGACGACATCGAGCTGTATGCCGATGACACGCGCACCCGGCCGCTCGACATGATCCACACGCTCCGCCAGCAGATGCCCAAGCCGCCCGGACGCCCCAACGTGGCGCTGGCGGATTTCGTCGCCCCGCGCGAAACGGGGATTCCGGACTACGTCGGTGCCTTTGCGGTGACCGCCGGGATCGGACTCGATGCGATCGTGGCCGAACATGTCGCGGCACATGACGACTACTCCGGCATCATGGCGCAGGCGCTCGCCGATCGCCTGGCCGAGGCGTTCGCCGAGCGGCTGCACGAGCGGGTCCGGAAGGAGTTCTGGGGGTACGCGCCGGAGGAGGCACTCGACAACGTCGCGCTGGTGCGCGAGCAGTATCAGGGAATCCGCCCCGCCCCGGGCTACCCGGCGTGCCCCGATCATACCGAGAAGCGCACCCTCTTCCGCCTGCTGGACGCCGAAGCGAAGGCGGGCATGACGCTGACCGAGAGCTGTGCCATGCTGCCCGGGTCCTCCGTCAGCGGCTACTACTTCTGGCACCCCCAATCCCACTACTTCGGGCTCGGCCGGATCGGGCGCGATCAGGTCGAAGACTACGCCCGGAGGAAAGGCATGGACATCGGGGAGGCGGAGCGCTGGCTCGCTCCAAACCTGAACTATGACCGATAACAGGTGATGCGCAGATGCCGACGCTGAAAGAGCTGCTGGATGATGGCCGGGTTCACGTCGTGGACGGCGCCATGGGCACGATGCTGTACGGCCGCGGCGTGTTCCTCAACGTGTGCTACGATGAGCTGAACCTCCGCCAGCCGGACCTCGTGCGCGAGATCCACCGCGAGTACGTGCGAGCCGGTGCTGACGTGATCGAGACCAACACCTTCGGCGCCAACCCGCTCAAGCTGGCCACCCATGGCCTCGCCGATGATACCGAGCGGATCAACATGGCAGCCGCGGTCCTGGCCCGGGAGGCGGCTGGGGATCGCGCCGCCGTGGTCGGCGCCATCGGGCCACTGGGGGTGCGACTGGAGCCGTTCGGCGAGCTCTCGGTCGCCGAAGCCCGCGAGGCGTTCGCCCGGCAGGCGCGCGGCCTCCTGGACGGCGGCGTCAGCGGCTTCATCCTGGAGACGTTCAGCGACGTGCAGGAGCTCCGCGCCGCCCTCGAGGCGGTTCGCGCGATCTGCGACCTTCCCGTCATCGCGCAGATGACGGTGGGAACCGACGGGAAGACGCATTACGGCACCGAGCCGGCGGTCTTCGGCCCGGAAATCGAGGCGATGGGCGCGGACGTGATCGGGGTCAACTGCTCGGTCGGCCCGCACGGCGTGCTCGAGGCCGTGGAGCAGCTGAGCCGCGCGATCACCACGCCGATCGCCGCGCAGCCCAACGCCGGCCTTCCGCGCGAGATCGGCGACCGGAAGATCTACATGGCGAGCCCGGAGTACATGGCGAGCTACGCGCGGCGGATGGTGGAGGCCGGCGCCCGATTCGTGGGCGGCTGCTGCGGGACGACGCCGGCGCACATTCGCGAAATCGTCGGGTTCGTGCAGAGCGTGTCGCCGCGACACGCGGCCGTGGCCGGTGCAGTGCCGCTGCCGACCGCGGCCTGCGAGCCGATTCCCATGGCCGACCGTTCCCGACTGGCCGGGCGGATCGCCCGCGGCGAGTTCGTGACGACGGTCGAGATCGTCCCCCCGCGGGGCGTCAACCCCGAGCCGATGTACGAGCAGGTGCGCCAGCTCAAGGCCGCGGGCGTGGATGCCGTCAACGTGCCTGATGGGCCCCGGGCCCAAAGCCGCATGGGCGCCCTCCTGTCCGGGCTGCTCATCCAGCGGGAGGTCGGGATGGAGGCGGTGGTCCATTACGCCTGCCGCGATCGCAACCTCCTGGGGATGCTGTCCGATCTTCTGGGTGCCGCGGCCAGCGGTCTGAACAATTTGCTCCTGATTACCGGCGACCCACCGAAGATGGGCCCCTACCCGGACGCCACGGCAGTGTTCGACATCGATTCGATCGGGCTCACGAATCTCGTCTCCCGATTGAACCGCGGACTGGATCCGGGCGGCAATCCCCTCGGCGACCCGACACGATTCCTGATCGGGGTCGGCGTGAACCCCGCGGCGGCTGATCTCGACCGGGAACTGAAGCGATTGGCCTGGAAAGTCGAGGCGGGCGCCGAGTATGCGGTGACGCAGCCGGTGTTCGACCTGGATCAGTTCGACCGCTTTCTCCAGCGGGTGGAATCGTTCCGGATACCGGTCATCGCCGGCATCTGGCCGCTGGTATCGTTACGAAACGCGGAATTCCTCGCGAACGAGGTGCCGGGAATCAGCGTGCCGGACGCCGTGCTGGAGCGGATGCGGCGCGCCAGCGCCGCCGGGAAGGAAGCCGCGCTGGCGGAGGGCGTCGGCATCGCGCGGGAGATGCTGGCATCGGTCGGTGAGCGGGTGCAGGGCGCGCAGGTCTCCGCGCCCCTCGGCCGCGTGCCCGTGGCGCTCGACGTGCTTGGCGGCACCGCCCGAACCGCAACGGAGCGTTCACTCCGTTGAAGGGAGCCCCGCTCGGCGGTATGTTGCTCCCAGTCGGAAACATCTTCATCAGCCGGGAGCATGCATGCAGGACATCGCCGTTGCGCCTCAGGCGCTCACCGTGCTGTCGGAAGAGGAGGCGATGTTCCGGGACGCCGTGCGTGAATTCGCCCTGACCGAGGTCGCGCCGCATGTCTCGGAGATGGACGAGCAGGCCCACTTCCGCGCCGACATCATCCCCAAGTTCTTCGAGCTGGGCCTGATGGGCATCGAGGTGCCGGAAGCGCTGGGCGGGGCCGGGGGCTCGATTTTCATGGCCGCGCTTGCCATCGAAGAACTGGCGCGAGTCGATGCGTCGGCCGCGATCTACGTGGACGTACACAACACCCTCGTCAACAACGCCATCCTCCGCTGGGCCAGCGATGAGCAGAAGAATCGCTACTTCCCGCGGCTGACCTCTGGGCTCCTGGGCGCGTTCGCGCTCAGCGAGCCGGGCAGCGGCAGCGACGCCTTTGCCCTTGCCACTCGTGCGGAAGACAAGGGCGACTACTGGGAGCTCACCGGCCGGAAATTCTGGATCACGAACGGCGCCGAGGCGGGTTTCTTCATCGTGTTCGCCAACACTGATTTCTCGAAGGGGTACAAGGGGATCACCGCGTTTCTGGTCGAGAAGGGGTTCCAGGGTTTCAGCATCGGGAAGAAGGAAAACAAACTCGGTATTCGGGCGTCGAGCACCACGGAGCTGATTCTGGAGCAGGCGCGAGTGCCGAAGGACAATGTGCTGGGCCCGGTCGGACAGGGGTACAAGATCTCGATCGAGACCCTGAACGAGGGGCGGATCGGCATCGGGGCGCAGATGATCGGCGTGGCCCGGGGCGCGCTCGACGCGGCGATGGCGTATATCAAGGAGCGCAAGCAGTTCGGCAAGGCGATCGCCGAGTTCCAGGCCGTCCAGTTTCAGATTGCCCAGCTGGCGACCGACCTCGAAGCCGCGCGCCTGATGGTGTACAACGCGGCACGCCTGAAGGACTCCGGCCACCCGTTCGCGCAGGAGGCCGCCATGGCGAAGCTCTTCAGCTCGCAAATGGCCGACCGGACCACGTCCAAGTGTCTCGAGCTGTTCGGCGGCTATGGCTATTCGAAGGAGTACCCGGCGGAGAAGTTCTACCGCGACGCGAAGATCGGCACGATCTACGAGGGCACCAGCAATATGCAGCTGCAGACGATCGCCAAGGCGATGCTTCGCTAGCAGCGGGCCGCAGCGGAGACAGGCATCGGGCGCCGGAGCACTTTCCGGCGCCCGATCGTTGTTCAGTCCCGGTGACCGGGACCGTGCCACCCCCCTCGGGCTGTCGCGCCCACTCGACGAGATGGGGCTCCAGGCACGCCATTTCGTGACCCCAAGCAGGGTCGTGTAGAGCACCCGCGACGGTCGGCTCAGATCACCGCGAGTTGGCACCGAAACCGATAGGTTGAGCGAGGCCTGGAACTTGCCGACAGTTGGAGACGCATTGCATGAGCTGGAACTACCGGTCTCCGCTGGCCGTTGGGATATGGCGGGGCAATTCCCGTAAGCCCCGCAGTGTATTGAGCTTGCGTATTGACAGGAACCGGTGATGGTGCAATAGTTTGCGGCAGTAGGGTATCCAGCCGTCAGCTCGCCGGATCCAACCGCCATAGCCGAAGGTCTTCTCGCTCCGGAGCTCGATTATTCCGTGATGCAGTGCCGTATCGTGTCCCACTCAATCATCCCGCGTCTGGCCGCGGCCACCGCGTTCTGCGCCATGATCATCGGCGCCCCGGTGCCGATCCAGGCGCAGACCGAAGCCCAGTGGCTCGAGTCCCACGTGAGCAGCTGGTATGCCACCGCGTCGCGTACGGCGCCTGGCAGTTGGGGCATTGCCATCGCCGACCAGCAGGGGCGGCTCCTCTGGAGCGTGCGCCCCGATGAGCCGCTGAAGCCCGCCTCGACAGTCAAGCTGTTCACGACCGGTTTCGCCCGCAGCATGCTCGGGGGGACCGCACGGCGGGCCACCCGGGTGGTGGGAACGGGGCACCTGAATCCCGCTACCGGGGAGTGGGTCGGGAGCTGGGCGCTGGAGCTGAACGGCGACGTGACCTTCGAACGGGCGGAAGGGTCCGGCCCGACGCTGCTCGATCTGGCCCAGCAGCTGGCCAGCACCGGTGTCCGCCGCCTGACCGGCCCACTGCGGGTCCAGAGCGCGGACGGTCCGGCTGAGGCGGTGTATCCGGCCGCGTGGTCTGCCCGCCATCGCGGCCGGCTGTTCGCGCCGTTGATCGGGCCGCTGACGCTGCACGAAAACGTCGTCTGGTTCACCATTCGTCCGGGCGCGCGTGTCGGCCAGCGGGCGCAGCTGGTCGAGGAGTCGCCGGCAGGCATCGGATCCATCATCTCCATTACGGCGACGACCCGCAAAGGCCGGCGCACTTCATTGGCATTCCGCCCCAGGACCGGAGGCGGCTGGGTCGTCGGTGGCGTGATCGGGCAGCGGGCCGGTGCCCGCCGCTTCACGACGGTCTCCAACGACCCCAAGGCCGTCCTGAACGCCGCGTGGGGCTACGCCCTGCGCCGCGTCGGTATCTCGTGGACCGGTACGGGCTTCCCGCCCGCCGGGCCGACGACGACGCGGGTGCTGGCCGAGGTCAACTCGGCTGTCCTCGATTCGGTGGCGAGCGAGGTCAATCGCCGGAGCCTGAACATCGGCGCGGAGCTGCTGCTGCAGTGGGCGGCTGGCCGCGGTGCCCAGGGACCCGCCGCGCTCACCCAGCACATCCGCGACGTGACGGGCGAGCAGGATGGGGCCCATCTGGTCGACGGCAGCGGGCTGTCCAACGACGACCGGGTCACACCCTCGACCTTCGTGGCGTATCTCGCGAAGTTCCCCATGACGGCGGCGGGACGGAACTTCCCGCAGCTGCTTCCGGCCAATGGCTCCGGCACGCTCCGGCGCCTGAACACCGGATTCCCGGGTGCGGGTGTCGTCCGCGCGAAGACCGGCACGCTGGGCGATGTTTCCACGGTCGTGGGGTATCTGGGCCGTCCCGACGGCGTGCTGCTCGTTTCACTCATGTACAATGGCGCCCGGCCGTGGGCCGCTCGGCAGGCGCAGTGGCAGCTCTTCCGCCTGCTGGGAGCCGATGGCGTGGTGATCCCCACCGACAACACGCCGGACAACCCGCTGCAGCTCGGCGGTCAGGCGACCGCACCGCCCAAGTGGTGGCCGGCACCGCAGCCGGCCGACACCGCTCGCTGAGTTGGGGCGGACCAAGTCAAAGGGGGCACCATCCGGTGCCCCCTTTTTATGCTTGCGAATTTGTCCAACCGCCGCCTAGACCCTGCGGGCGCCAACAGCTATCAACGCGATCCCGCCGACGACGGCGATGCCGCTGAGAATCGGCGAGATCGGCACCGAGTGCTGCCGCTCCGCCGTCGCCTGGATCGGCCCGATATCGATCACTTTTTCGCGGCGCGTGAACGAGAAGCCGCCGAGTGCGAATCCGATGCCCCCGATGACCAGGAGGATGAGCCCGACGAGCGTGGCGACTTTCATGGCCGGCTCAATCGATCGGGCGCCGGCCCTGGATCACCCGCACCAGGACGACGACGATGGCAAGAACCAGGAGAATGTGAATAAACCCGCCGAAGGTATAGGCCGTGACCACCCCCAGCAGCCAGAGCACCAGCAGGATGACGAAGATGGTCCAGAGCATACTTCCTCCAGTGAGGATCCGTGGGGTCCGCCCGATGCCACAACGTAGACGACACCCGCGACTGGGGCGGTGACCACGGTCACCCGGCCGCTGGACGAGGTGGCCGGGCGGGCCTAGCTTCCCTCTCCCCCCACGCACGGAACGATTGATATGGCGACTGCCGCCCCACCGCCAGCGACTCAGGGTACCACGTTCGAGCCCTACATTCCAGCGAACCAGTCACCGGCCGAGCTGACGATCCGGGCGCTGCTGCTCGGTTCGGCGCTGGGGGTGATCTTCGCGGCATCGAGCGTCTATCTCGCCCTCAAGATCGGCCTGACCGTATCGGCATCGATTCCGATCGCCGTGCTGGCGGTGGCGTTCTTCCGCACCCTGGGCCGCTCAACGATTCTCGAGAACAACATCGTGCAGACCACGGGGTCGGCGTCGGACTCGATTGCCGCGGGCATCGTGTTCACGCTGCCGGCGATTCTGCTCATGGGGTACGACCTGACGGTCTCCAAGATCACAGTGATCGCGCTGGTCGGCGGCCTCATGGGCGTGCTGATGATGATTCCGTTGCGGAAGGCGCTGATCGTCAAGGAGCACGGCCGCCTTCGCTACCCCGAAGGGACGGCATGCGCCGAGGTGCTGGTGGCGGGGGAGCGCGGCGGGCTCCAGGCCAAGCTGCTCTTCCAGGCCTTCGGGCTGGCGTTCGCCTACAAGTTCCTGATGGCGGGTCTCAAGCTGTGGAAGGAGTATCCGGGCCGGGTCTCGACCTTCTATACCGGCGCCTCGATTTCCGCGGAAGTTTCGCCCGAGCTGCTGGGCGTCGGCTACATCATCGGCCCGCGGATCGCGGGCTTTCTCTTTGCCGGGGGCTGCCTCGCCTATCTGGTCCTCATCCCGGCGATCAAGCTGTTCGGCGCCGGTCTGACGGCGCCGATCTTCGCGGAAACGAAGCTCATCGCCCAGATGAGCCCGGGTGAGGTCCGCTCGAATTTCGTCTTCTACATCGGCGCCGGCGCGGTCGCGTCCGCCGGCATCATCGCGCTGCTCCGGGCACTGCCGACGATCGTCTCCGCCTTCCGTTCCGGCTTCCAGGATCTGCGGTCGACCGTCGGCACCGCGTCCGCGAAGCTGCGGACCGATTCCGATCTCCCGGTCTGGATCACGCTCGCCGGATCGCTCGCGCTGGCCCTGCTGCTCACCTTCCTTCCCCAGGTGGGCGTCAACCTCCTGGGGGCGATCCTGATCGTGGTGTTCGGCTTTTTCTTCGTCGTCGTGTCGTCCCGCATCACGGGAGAGATCGGGTCCAGCGCCAACCCGATTTCGGGAATGACCATCGCCGCGCTGATCGGAACCTGCGCGGTCTTTCTGCTCATCGGCTGGACCGGCGTCGATCACCGCGTGGGCGCGCTCTCGATCGCCGGCGTCATCGCGGTCGCGGCCAGCAATGGTGGCGCCACGAGCCAGGACCTCAAGACCGGCTTCCTGGTCGGTGCGACGCCCCGGCGGCAGCAGATCGCGATCATGGTCGGCGTAGTCACGTCGGCGATGGCGATCGGCTGGACGCTGACCCTGCTCAACACGACCTACACCAACATCGTGCCGGAACAGCACCCGGGCGTCACGCTGCACGCGGCCGCGCCAGGCGTCGCGGACCGTTCGGTGACCACCACTGGCGAGCAGCTGACGCACGCGGGCCGGTCCTGGGAAGTCGTCCGGGTCAACATCCCGACCGACGGGGTCCTGCCCGGCAAGTACCTCATCGATCCGTCGACCAGGGCGATCGCGTACCTGGTGGATCCGGGGATCGGGGGGCGGATTCGCGAACTCAACGGCAAGCCGATCACGAAGCTCGACTCGCCCAAGGCGACGATCATGGCGCTGGTCACCGACGGCATCCTGACCCGGAAGCTGCCGTGGGGCCTGGTGCTGATCGGCGTGTTCATCACCTTCGCAATCGAGCTCATGGGCCTGCCGTCGCTGCCGGTGGCGGTTGGCGTCTACCTGCCGATCTCGACCTCGTCAGCGATGTTTGCCGGCGGCGCGGTGCGGTGGCTGGTCGAGCGCCGGCTCCGCGGCCAGGAGCGTTCGCTCGCCGAGATCGAATCGGGCCCGGGTGTGCTCTTCTCCAGCGGGCTCATTGCGGGCGGATCGATCGCGGGCATCGCGGTCGCCGGTGTCGCGGCGGCGTTCGTGCGCCGGGCGGAAACGGCCCAGGTCCCTGCGGCGGACTACCTCGCGCAGGTGGCGGGGTTGTCCCAGCGGGTCGGCGGGTTCGCCACCAGCGACCTCGCCGCGACACTCATGTTCTGTCTGCTCGGCGCGGTACTCTATCGCGTGGCCAAGCGCTGAGGCGCAGCGCCGACGCGTTCCATTTTCCCTGCGAGGCTCCACCCGATGAAGTTGCCCAACGATCTGCCCGACCACCATGACGCTGAACTCGTACTCAAGCTGTACGATCTGAGGCGCGAGGCCGTGATGCGCGAGTCGCGCCACGCGATCAACGCGCAGTACTGGCCGAAGAACGCCGAGGAGGCAGTGGCGGTGCTGGCCCGCGATCATCCGCTCAACGCGGCGGTCAGGCAGGTGATGGGTTACTGGGAAATGGTGTACGGAATGGCCCGCCACGGCATCGTGCATGCCGACTACCTCGTCGAGAACAGCGGCGAGGGGCTGTTTCTCTTCGCTCGGATCGAGCCGTATCTGGCGGAGCTGCGGGCCGCCGGGTCACCACGGACGCTGCAGCATACCGAATGGGTGTCGCGGGAAACCGAGGTGGGCCGCCAGATGATGGACAGCTTCAGGGCGCGATTCGGCTCGCAGGCTGGCGGCGCGGCGCGCACGTGAGGCCTGAATCGCTCGCATTTCTGAAGCAGCTGCTGGATACGCCGGGCCCCTCGGCGTTCGAGTCGGCGCCGGCACGGGTCTGGCGCACCGAAGCGGCGCGGCTGACCGATACGGTGGGTGTGGACGTCACCGGCAACTCCTGGGCGACGCTCGGCGGGGACACGGCATCCCGCGTGATGCTGGCCGGTCACATGGACGAGATCGGCGTGATGGTGAGCCACGTCGACGAGGAAGGCTACCTCAGCTTCGACACGATCGGCGGCTGGGACAGCCAGGTATTCGTGGGGCAGCGTATCCTGCTGCTCGGGCGGGGCGGCGTGGTGGACGGCGTGGTCGGCAAGAAGGCGATCCATCTGATGGACAAGGATGAGCGCGACAAGATTTCGAAGGTGGAGGACCTCTGGATCGACATCGGCGCGCGGGGCCGCGACGAAGCCCTCACCCGCGTCCGCATCGGCGACCCCGGTGTGCTCGCGTCGCAGGTGCTGGAGTTTCCCAACGGCCGCATCGTGAGCCGCAGCATCGACAACCGGATCGGGTCGTTCGTGGTGCTGGAGGCGCTGCGGCTCCTGGCGGCGGGTCCGCCCGCGGCCGCAACGGTGACGGCCGTCGCGACCACCCGGGAAGAAATCTCGTCCAACGGCGGCGGTGCCCGGCCGCTCGCCACCCAGCTCGAGCCCACGGTCGCGATCGTGGTCGACGTGACCCACGCGACGGATTATCCCGGGATCGACAAGCGCCGGCACGGCGACTACCGGCTGGGCGGCGGGCCCGTCCTCTCCCGGGGCGCGTCGGTGAACTCCGCACTGTTCGAGCTGCTGGCCGACACCGCCGAACGGGAGGGAATCGCCTACACCATCGAGGCGGCCTCGAAGGACACGCACACGGACGCTGAGGGCATTTTCAACGCGCACCGTGGAGTGGCGACGGCGCTCGTCTCGGTGCCGAACCGTTACATGCACAGCCCGAACGAGATGGTGGCGCTCGACGATCTGGAACAGACCGCCCGGCTGCTGGCCGCGACGGCCAGGCGGGTGACCGGAACGACGGACTTCGTCCCGCGCTGAGCGGGTTAGCCGTTCAGCGCAGCCAGCGCTTTCTGCGCGGCCTGGCGGACCTCGCCGTCGTCGTCGTTCAGCAATGACTGGAGCGAGGCGGCCGCGCGCGTGGTACCGGCGGCGCGCAGGCCCTCGACCGCCGCGAGCCGGATCGCCACTGGCTTCCGGCTGAACAGGCGCCGGCCCGGCGTGGCCGCGCGCACCAGCGCCTGGACCGCCTCTGCCGTCCCGATCCTGCCCAGCGCCACCAGCATCTCCCGCACGACATCCGGGTGGGACTCGTCCTCCAGCAGCACGGCCAGCGTCATCGCCAGCCCGCGACCCTTCCGGCGGTCCACTCCCTGGACGGCCTGGAGGCGCACAGTCGGCGACGGATCGCGCAGCGCCTGTCGGAGCGGCTCGATGGTCGAAGCGGTTCCGATCTTGGACAGCGCGCCCGCGACCGACCGGCGGACCCGCTCGTCCGGATGAGCCAGGTGCTTGGCGAGGCGGGGCACCGCGGCTTCGATGGCGAGCTCGCCGCAGAGGTCCGCCACGTTGCGAATCACGAACCAGTCATCGTGCGTCAGCATGTTGACCAGCAGCTCGGTGCCCTCGGTCATCTGCCGGAGCGCGCCGTAATAGGCCCGGCGCTCCTCGATCGTCGACGCCGACGCCAGGAGGCCGAGCAGCACCTCGGTTGAATCGGCGCCCATACGCTGAAGCACTGGAAGCACCCGCGGGCGCAGCGGGCCGCCCACCATGCGCGCGAAGTGCTCCAGCACCGACCTCGGGAGCATGCGTCTCAGGGCAATGGAATACGCGCGGCCGAATGCGGCGGTGCCGGCCCGCTGCTCCGCGGCGACGATGGTCTCGCCCGCGCGGATGACCTCGCTCCACTGCTGGCGATCCGCGGCGAAATCGGAGAGCCCCACCACTTCGCCCAACAGGTCGGGTACGGCCGGTGATGCCGGGTCGCGCTCGATCTGCTGCAGCAGTGCGCTGAGGCGGGCCGCCGGGCCGGTGGGCTTCAGCGGTTCGGGCTCCGCGGGTGCGGCCGGCGCATCGGCGGCATCGGTCGCGACCGGCTCGTACATGCTCCAGTCGCCGGCTTCCTCCGCATCTTCCGGGGCCGGCGGCGCGATCACGACGCCCGCCGCCGGGGCGTGCACCGCATTCGACAGCTCATAGACCGAAGCGAACCGGCCCCGCTGAGCGGCCAGCGCACGCATGATTTCGAGAAGTGTGGCCGTATTGACCGACCCGGGTGTGCGGATTTCGCCCACGCCGTGAAGCAGCAGTTGATCGCGCAGCACGGCGACACCCGGCGCGCCGACCAGCACATCGGTGCCGTTGATCCGCAGGCCGCGCGGCGTGGTCCGCAGATCCATCGGTCCGCCGTTGAGGCTCGCCAGGAAGAGGCGGAACGCCGCGACCTGCTCCTCCCGGGCATCAGGCTGATCGCGGAGGAGGGTCAGGACACAGGCGAAATTCGCCGCAACGGAGGCAGAGGCAGTCATAGGGGGCGACGGGAGTCCCGGCGCACTCGCAAGTTAACCCGTCATCCGCGGGAGCGGCAATGCGCGGCGAGCGCATCCGTCACAGCCGCGAAGCGCGGTGACGACACCGCGAGCCCGAGGCGGCCCGAAAGCCGGGCCGCGGCCGGCAGCTCCGGAACGTCGGGCCGGGATCCCAGGAGACCCGCGATCGCCTCGTCGGCGACGACACGCCCCGCCTCGAGCACCAGCCCGCGGTCGAGCGCCTCGAGCGCGAAGTCGCCGTCGTGAGTAACGGCGAGCACCGCGGCGCCTCGAGTCCGGACGCGCAGCACCGCGCGAATCACCAGCTGGCGGGCGGCGCGGTCGAGGCCGGCGGTCGGCTCGTCGAGCAGCAGCAGGCGCGGCCGTACCGTGAGCGTCGCCGCGAGCGCGACCACACGGTGGCGGGGGGAAGGTAAATCGTACGGATGGGTATCCGCCGCATCCATCAGCTCGAGCGCGTCCAGCTGTTCGGCGACCGCCGCCGCGATCGGCGCGGGGGCCCAGCCGAGCTGGCGCGGCCCGAAGCCAAGCTCGGCACGCACCGTTTGTTCGAACAGCTGCGACTCGGGCTGCTGAAAGAGATACCCGGCGACGTCGGCGAACTCTTCCGGTGTGCAGCGCGCGGCATCGCGCCCGGCCACGCACAGCGTGCCGCGCTCCGGACGAACCAGCGCCATCGCCGCCCGCAGCAGCGTCGTCTTGCCGGCACCGTTGGCGCCGAGCAGCGCGACTCCCTCGCCGGGCTGCACCGCCAGGGTCACGCCATCCAGCGCGGGTGCGGTGGCTCCCGCATACCTGACGCGGACGCCCTCGGCCTCGAGGATCGGCCCGGCGGTCATCGCCACCGGGCCAGCCCCTCGGAGACCGTCAGCGGATAGGGTGGACGCAGGGCGGGCGGTGGCGGCGAATCGAGCCGCCCGGCTGCCCGTGCCAGCCCCGCGACGGTCGTGCTTTCATCGGCATGGACCCAGACGGCTTCGCCGGCCAGCACGTTGGCTGGGGGTCCATCCAGCGCCACTCGCCCGTGATCGAGCACTATGACACGCTGGGCCAGCTCGAGCATGGCATCGGCATCCTCGGTGGCGACCACCACGGCGGCACCCCTGGCGGCTTCGACACGCAGCAGTTCCGCCAGGAGCCGGCGACCGTCACGATCGAGCGCGGAAGCCGGCTCGTCGAGTAGCCAGAGCTCGGGAGCCAACACCAGCATCGAGGCGATCACCACCCGTTGCAGCTCCCCACCCGAGAGCGCCGCCGGATGCCGGGCCGCCAGATGCGCGATGCCGAGCCGGCCAAGCGCCGCGTCCACCGCGGCAGCGATGCGAGCGATGGGCCACCCAAGGTTGGCCGGCGCGAACGCCGCCTCGTCCCACACCGTGGCCGCCACACCCGAGAGCTGAACGCCGGGCGTTGCCATCACGTACGCGACCCGGCCCGCGAGCGCGCGCCGGCCCGCCGTCTCGTGAGGATTCTCCCCGAGGGTGGTGACCTGGCCCGCGAGCGTGCCGCCGGAGTGGCGGGGGGCGAGGCCGGCGGCGACCAGGAGCAGCGAGCTGCAGCCGGCGCCCAGCGAGCCGAACAGCCACGACACCGATCCGGACGCAATGTCGAGCGTAATTCCGCCGAGCGCATCGGCCGGCGCGCCGCTGTAGCGCAGCGACACGCCGGCGAATCGGACGGCGCTCACCCGGCGAGCCGCCAGACGAGCGCGGCCAGCACCAGCACCGGCATGGCCCAGCGAATGATGCGATCCGGGAGGGAGTCCGGCGGCGACCGAAGCGACGTCCGGGGCACCCGCGCATCGACGCCGCGGGTTTCGAGCGCCATGGCGCGGTCGTCGACCTCGCTCAGCATCCCGAGCACCAGCGGGAGGGTGAGCGGGACGAGCGCGCGTGCCCGTCGAAGCGGGCTCCCGCGAAACCGGAGGCCGCGCGCCCGCTGCGCCTCGAGAATCATCGCGGCGCGGTGGCGGAATCGTGGCACCGCCTGCAGCGTAGCGACGAGCAGGTAGCCGGCATGGAACGACCAGCCGCGCTCGGCGACGGCATCGAGAAAGCGGGAGGGATCGAATCCGGCGAAGAGTGCGAGCGACACGGTGGCGACAGCGCCCAGTCGCGCTCCCTGGGCGAGCGCAGCGGCGAGCCCTCCCCGGGAAAGGCTGAGCGGGCCGATCCACTGGCGCTCGCCACCGGGGGACAGGCCGAGGAGGAGCGCGAGCAGGATCCACAGCGGCAGGCAGACCCGGATCGCCCGGAGGGCCGAGCGGCCTTCCCCGACGACGAGGCTCAGCGCCAGCACGGCCGCGTACAGCACGACGGGACCTCGCGGCGCCGGCAGCAGGAATGCCAGCACGGCGATCCCCCCCGTGACGGCGAACATGGTGAACGGATGCGCCCGTCGCGCGAGTCCTCGGCGGTGGCTCACCGTCCCAGCGCGCGCCGCGCCCACTCGTAGCGTCCGAGGACGCGCTGCGGCAACGCGCGCAGGGTGATGCCCACCAGCGAGAATACAATCGTCTTGTCCAGGACGTCCGTGCCGAGACTGGCGGCCGTGACGGCCTGCGCGGTGCTGAGCCCGAGCCGGGTGAGCGCCAGGGTAACGGCCGTGACGCCGGTCGCCGTCACGCCCTTGAACACGAAGAAGGAAATCAGCGCGGACAACGCGCCGGCCGCGAGGCCCACGCCCATGCCCCAGCCCGCGGCAAGGGGGACGGTGCGGAAGCCGCCGCGCCGCGCCGCCAGCGCGGCCAACAGCGCGATGAGCGCCTGCACCGCACCGAACGGCAGCCAGATGAATCCCTCATACAGCGAGCGAACGCTCTGGCTCACCAGCCCCGTGATGAGCCCGGGAAGCGGGCCGGCCAGTGCGCTCGTGAGCACGGTACCGACGCTGTCGAGATAGAGCGGCAGCCCGACCTGATTGACGATGAAGCCGATGGCGAGGTTGATCGCGACGGCGGATGGCACGAGGGCGAGCAGTCTGGGCGACAATGAGCGTCCGCGGTCGGCTCGGGAGTGGGGAGGCGCATGTATATTGAAAGCGTATCCGGCTGGAATCTTGAGTCAGAACCCCCATCCGGCAACCCTGACCGACCGCCCCGCGCGTGTCCCAACGCTGGAACCTATGCACCGATCGCTTGTCCTCGCCTGCTGGGCCGCGCTCGCGGCGCCGGCACTGCCGCTTTACGCTCAGCGCACGACCACCGCGCCGGAACCCTCGGTGCTCGACGACATCCGCTATCTGGCCGATGATCGGCTGGCTGGGCGGCTGACCGGCTCACCCGGCGCCGATACCGCCGCCGCCTATCTCGCGCGGCGTTTCGCCGCGGCCGGGCTCCAGCCCGCGGCCGGCGGCTGGTTTCAGACCTTCCCGATCTCGCCAGACGCACCGGCCGCCCGCGCGGCGGGCGTCGGCGGCCTGACCGGCCGGAACGTCGTGGGTATCCTGGCGGGACGGGATCCGGTCCTGCGCAATGAGACCATCATCATCGGCGCGCACTACGACCACCTCGGCGGTGGCGGGTACGGCGCGCTCGACGCGCCCGACAGCACCGGGAAGGTCCACAACGGTGCCGACGACAACGCGTCGGGCGCGGCGGCGCTGATTCACATCGCCGAGGCGCTGGCGGCGGCTCCTCCGGCCAGGACCGTCGTGTTCATTGCGTTCAGCGGCGAGGAGCT